>PEZR01000110.1:9198-19447 GCA_002773975.1 Bdellovibrio sp. CG10_big_fil_rev_8_21_14_0_10_47_8 | reverse complement strand
ATCGACACCCCCAAATTCATCGTCGAAAGTGACGCCACGATCGTGGCACCACTGATGTTCGCGTATATTCTGGGTTGGTAATTTTCGCTGGAGACTGGGCAGCTCCAGGATTGTAAAAATCTAAATCTCGAGCGGAGTGCTGAGCTCATCTAAGGTCAGCGAGAAGCTGGGGATAAAGTGTTTTACGAAATAGTCCACTTCGGGGCGATGGCGGATTTCTTCGAGTTTTGTTTCGATGCTTTTTTTGGCTCGGCTGAATTCGTGGTTGCCGGCGGCCTCTTCTTCTTGGCACTTGATATAGGCGGCTAAGGTGTCCGCGGCCTTGATGGTCAGCTTGATCTCTTGTTTTTCTTCGGACAACAAAAAGAGCTTGCGATAGTCTTCCTTGAATTCTTCGGGAAGGAGCTTCAGTAGCTGTTCCACAGCGTGATCCTCGATCATCAAATAAGCGCTGCGAATTTCGGGGCTAAAGTATTTGACCGGTGTCGGGAGATCGCCGGTCAAAACCTCAGTTGCATCATGAAAGATCGCTCTCAGAGCTACTCCATCCGGAGAGAGCTTTCCTTCAAAGTATTTATTTTTAATCAGGCACAGGGCGTGGGCAATAATGGCAACCTGCAGGCTGTGCTCTTGCACATTTTCACGCTGAGTGCAGCGCATGAGACTCCAACGATCAATCAACTTCATGCGAGCGAGATAGGCAAAAAAGTGATGGGATTCAGATCTTTTCATTTCAGAGTCCTTTCTCCGTCAAATTCTAAGAAGAGGCCGAGGAGTACTTGGTCAGAGCCCACTGCCAAAAACGATGACTTAAATACAAAAGAACAAAGGACCAGACCACCACCCAGGCGAACAATGCGAAATTGGGAGGGTCCAAGATTGCTCGCGCAGGGACGCTGGCGACGATGCCCACGGGCAAAATTGTCAAGATGACAAATTTCAACCAGGGAAAGTAAATGGAATCTGGACGCATTCCCAACTTGTAGACCTGAAACCACAAGTATTGCAGATTTTCGGAGCGAGTAAACAAAATGGCGGTGGAGCAAAACATAAACCGCACCGAGTACAGGCAGAGAAGACCCGCCGGAATCAAAAATATCAACCACAGGAGTCTGGCCGGTTGAAATCCTGGCAAATTATAGAGAGAAAAACTTAACCAGCTAAGTCCAATCAACAGATTCCCGATCAAAGCCGTCGCCATTCTTTGACAACTCAACATGAACTGCGAGTCCACCGGTTTTGCCAACAATAGATCCATTTCCCCTTTTCTCACCCGATCGGACATGCGGTCCAAATTGTCGTGAAAGAAAATCATATAAAAAGCATCCACGACAAAAAGAAGGCCCAAGAAAACCCGTGTTTGTTCGAGATTCCAAGAACCAATGCGGTCGGTGTGGCGAAACAGAGTTTCAAATGTAATAATTTGAGCTGCATACCAAAAAATATCGGTCGCAATTCGTGTGACAAAATTGGCCCGGTATTCAAGATCGGCAACCAAACTGGCTTTAAAAAATGCAGCAAATAGACGAGCATACTTCATGCGCCGGTCCCCACGTATTTAGTCAGGCCACGTCGCCACAGCCACCAACCGATCGCACCGAAAAATAAAATTCCCAAAGTTGTCGACAGAAATCCCTGCATAAAAACATCACGAGGAATTCGTCCCGTCATATAAGCCACCGGCATATAGACGGCGTTGCAAAAGGGGAGTTTCAGCAGAACACTTTTAAAAGGCTCTGGGATCAGATCCAAGGGAATCAATTCGCCGCTCAATAGCCACAGTGCCAAGTTTTTTGCCACCGTAAAAGAATGGACGCGGGTCAACGAGAAGGCAAACGTGGACACAATAAAACTCAGACAATGAACCATGATCAAATAATAAACCACCAGGGCCAGCGCAATCGGGACCTTGCTGAAGTCCGTGGGCAAATCCATCCAGTAAATCACGGCCAATGGGATCATCAAACTAAAGATCGAGGTCACAAATTTATAACCCATCAACTGGCTCAGGTAATATTCAAAGAAACTCATCGGTCGAACCAAAAGTCCATTGATGCTGCCGGATTCAACCTCTTCGATCATCCTGAACTCGTACATCCAGCTTGAGCTAATTCGACCAATGAAAGCGACCCAGAGCACATAGGCTAAATAGTACTCGCGAGTAAAGCCGCCAATGCTGGTGCTCGTGGAGCTGGCAAAGATAGCAATCCACAACGTCAACTCGATCAATGCCGTGCACACGGGTTGCAAGACGACATCGGTCAGGAAATTGACTCGGTATTCGAGGTTAGTGATGACCGCCAGGCGAAAGAACGCGAGATTCCTTCTCCAAAAAGCGGTGAATGATGTCTTCAAAATCGGCCTCTTCAAATTTCAAGTTATGAATTCCTGGTAAACGAGTGATTTTCCCCAAGATAGGAGCAAGATCTTTAGAGCTGACCTCCACGGAAAATTCTTGTTGGGTGGCTGAAAGCTCCAATCCATCCATCAGCTGAAGGTTTTCAGGAAGGGGTTCAATCAACGAAAACGTGATTTTTTGCAAGGACTCTGTTTTTGCCACGAATCCCTGAACGGTTCCATCATAGACAAACTGCCCTTTGCTGATCAAAAGCAAACGATCTGCCAGCTTCGCAATGTCATCCATATAGTGACTGGTCAGAATCACCGTGGGACCTTTCTCGCGCACATATTCCCCAAGAAATTTTCGAATGCTGGTTTGGGCGACAATATCCAGGCCGATAGTGGGTTCATCCAAGAAAAGAATTTCGGGACTGTGAAGCAGAGATCCAATGATCTCCATCTTCATGCGCTCACCAAGACTCAGTCGTCGCAGTTGAGTTTGCAACACGTGTTTGCATTCAAGCAACTCAGCCAGCTCTTGGACCCGCATCAAGGCGGTCTTACGATCCAGATCATAGATCTCGGCGAGCAAAGCAAAACTGTCGTTGGGAGCAAGATCCCACCACAACTGATTTTTTTGCCCTAGCAAAATGCTGATTCGTTTCAAAAAGGCTGATTTTCTCTCCCAAGGCTGGAAGCCCAGCACTGAAGCTGTGCCCGAGCTTGGATGAATCAAACCAGAGAGCAGTTTGAGCAAAGTGGTTTTGCCCGCACCGTTGGCGCCAACAAGTCCAATGATCTGGCCGGACTCAATCTGCAGAGTGGTTGGAGCCAGGGCTGTTTTTTCGATATGCTTGCGGTCCCAAAAGCCACGCAGACTTTCGAGCAGACCTTCGGGTTTTTCATAGGACACAAAAACCCGGGAAAGGTCTTTGGTTTCAATCACTAAACTCATGCAATTCCTGTTCGCTCAATAAGAGAGCACTTCTTTGATTTCTGGAAAGAGCTCTTGCAGACGCACTTCGATGCCCTGCTTGAGTGTCGCGGTGGAGCTTGGACAGCCCGAGCATGCGCCATGCAAACTCAGGTAAAGAATGCCCTCTTCAAATTTGGCAAACTTGACATCTCCGCCATCCATCGCCACGGCTGGTCGGATTTCTGCATCCAAAGCTTGTTTGATTTTTCGCACCAAGGGGCTGTCGTCGGCGGATTCATCGCTGCTGGACGGAGCCTCCATTGCTTCTACGGCTTCGCCGCCTTCGATATGTTCTCGGATGAGGCCGGCCAAGGGTTCCGCTAGAACCTCCCAGTCCACCCAGTCTTGTTTGGTGACAGTGACGAAATCAGCGCCGATATAAACAGCACTTGTCCATGGAAATCCAAAAAGTTTGGTTGCCAAAGGAGAGCGTTGAGCTGTCTGGGCATCCGGAAAGTCCTGGGACTTGGTTGAAATGGGACTTGAAAATTGAAATTTTAACGTCGCAGGATTGGGTGTGGTTTCAATCCGAATTTGGGGGGTGGTCATCGAAAGCCTCCAGATGATCAACGAATGTCTCGTGACGAGAAGCTCCATTTGGTCTCTCTGTTCCAGTGAAAAGTCAATGAACGCCTTGATTTGACAGACAAAAAACAATAGGCTCGGGGGCTCATTTCAAGGAGCCATCATGACACCAAGAGTAAGAGAGATTTTGAGCTGGTACGGAGCCGATAATCCTGGAGTTCTCACCAACCTGTCACGCCTGTTGAATCACGGTCGATTAAAGGGCACGGGGAAGATGGTGATTTTGCCAGTGGATCAAGGGTTTGAACATGGACCGGCAAGATCTTTTGCAAAAAATCCCGATGGTTACGATCCCGCTTATCATTTTGAATTGGCGATTGAATCCGGTTGCAATGCTTATGCGGCTCCCTTGGGCGCTCTGGAAGCCTGTGCGCGGGATTATGCCGGGGATATTCCATTGATTTTAAAAATCAATAATTCCGATTCTTTGTATTCGAGCAAAAGCCCAATCTCGGCGCTGACTTCCAGCGTGGACGATGCCCTTCGTTTGGGTTGTGCGGGAATTGGCTTTACCATTTATCCAGGAAGTTCTGAGCGCAAAGAAATGTACGAAGAAATTATGGTGGCCTCAAAGCGTGCGAAAGAGGCAGGTTTGGCGGTGATCATCTGGTCTTACGCCCGCGGCGAACAAATTTCCAAAGACGGTGAAACCGGCATCGATGTCATTGCCTATGCCGCTCACATTGCCGCGCAGTTGGGCGCTCATATCATCAAGGTGAAGCCTCCAACAGCTCATATCGAACAAGATGCGGCCCGTAAGGTTTATGAAGCTCAGGGTATCAAAGTGACTTCGCTCGCAGATCGCGCCCGTCATGTGGTACAGTCTTCGTTTAACGGCAAACGCGTGGTGATTTTTTCTGGCGGCGAAGCCAAATCCACCGATGAAATTTTGGCCGAGGTAACTCAGCTGGCGCAAGGTGGAGCATTTGGCAGCATCATGGGTCGTAATGCTTTTCAACGTCCGAAAAAAGAAGCTATCGAGCTGCTCCACCGAGTGCAGGATACTTTTGCAGGAAAAGCGCTTTAAAAAACTGAAGGATCTCTAAAAATATGCATGGCGATGACAATCCCCTAAGAGCCGAAAAAAGAAAAAAACTGCACGCCTTAAAAGAAGCGGGGATCAATCCCTTCCCGTATTCATTTGAACGCAATGCCAATGTTTCAGAATTGGTAGAGCGTCATGCAGACAAATTGCAGACCGGGGAAAAACTGCCCGAGACCAAATATCGAATTGCGGGTCGGTTGATGACCTTGCGATCAATGGGAAAGGCTGCGTTTTTTAACTTGCAGGACCAAACTGGAGCTTTGCAGGTTTATGTGAAGCTGGAAGAACTGGGCGAGATAGATCGCAAGGCTTTCGAGCTCGTGGATCTGGGGGACATCGTTGGGATTGAGGGCTATGCCTTTAAAACCCAAAAGGGGGAGTTTTCCCTGCACGCAAAAAAATTCGAGATGCTGACCAAAACTTTAGAGCCTTTGCCTGAAAAATTTCATGGCATCAGTGATGTGGAAATTAAGTACCGTCATCGGCACTTGGATTTGATGTCTGACCCTGAGTCTCGCAAAGTTTTTGAAACTCGGGCTAAAATCATTCGCGAAATTCGCAAATGGATGGAAGCTCGTGGTTTTATGGAGGTCGAAACTCCAACGTTGCAGCCCATTTATGGCGGAGCCGCAGCTCATCCTTTTGCGACTCATCATCGGGCGTT
Organism: Bdellovibrio sp. CG10_big_fil_rev_8_21_14_0_10_47_8; assembly: GCA_002773975.1. Taxonomy (GTDB): domain Bacteria; phylum Bdellovibrionota; class Bdellovibrionia; order Bdellovibrionales; family Bdellovibrionaceae; genus 21-14-0-10-47-8. Next base: position 13,837 of record PEZR01000110.1, on the reverse strand, counting down.
GGACATGAAGCTATACATGAAAATTTCGCCAGAGCTTTATTTAAAGCGACTGATCGTTGGTGGCTTCGAAAAGGTATTTGAAATCGGTAAAAATTTTCGTAACGAAGGCATCGATCGCACTCATAATCCCGAGTTCACCATGATGGAGTGGTACGAGGCCTATACGGACTATCAATACCAGATGAAACAATTTGAAGAATTGGTTTCTGGATTGGCACTGACGATCACTGGTTCAATGAAAATTTCTTATCAGGGCAAAGAGGTGGACTTCACTCCGCCTTGGCGTCGATTGACAGTGTTTGATGGTGTTCGCGAGTATGCGGGAATTGATCCCGACAAGGCCAGCGACGATGAAATTTTTAAAGCCTGCAATAAAAATGGATTGGGTTTGGAAAAGCCTCTGGTTCGGGGCGAGATGCTGATGAAACTTTTTGAAGCAACGGCTGAACAGCATCTGTGGCAGCCGACTTTCGTGATGGACCATCCAGTTGAAATTTCACCACTGACAAAAATTCATCGCGGGGATTCTCGTTTGGTCGAGCGGTTTGAGCCCTTTGTGGCCTGCATGGAAATCGGCAATGCCTACTCGGAGCTCAATGACCCCGAGGAACAGTACCGTCGCCTCAAGGAACAAGAGGACAAAAGAGGGTCGGACGAAGAAGCTCATCCGATGGATGATGACTTTGTTTATGCCATCGACAGCGGGATGCCGCCGACCGGAGGGGTCGGTCTTGGGATTGAACGAGTCGTCATGCTTTTAACCAATCAAAACAGCATTCGGGACATTATTTTATTCCCGACCATGAAATTAAAATGATAAAAAAAATCAGCCTTCTCTTTTTATGTTTGGGTTTTTTCATGGCCTGTCAGCAGAAACCGACCAAGGTTTTTGAAACGGTGCCGACCAAAGCTCACGAAAATGGTGAAGAGATCAAGATCACTGAGAACACGGTGATCTTAGATGCGCGCCCAGCCTTTGATTATGCCGTGGCCCATTTGAATGGGGCCCTCAATGTTCGCCCCGAAGACTTCACACAGAAAGAAATGCCGTTCATTGGTCTTCTGGAAAAAGATCTTTTCTATCACGCCCGACGTCTGGCTCGCATGGGAATTGGACCCGAGACCCCGGTCGTCGTTGTTGGTCGTGGCCCTATGGGTATTGGAGAAGAGGGGCGGGTCGCATGGACCTTACGGTACATGGGAGTTCGTCACGTACAGTTTGTGGCCATCGATTATTTTGAGTTGCCACTGACGACGGTGGAGGCTCCCCCGAGAGCCTCGGTTCCGATGTGGAAACCCGAGCTCGACGAGTCCCTGATTGTTGATCGGACGCAATTTATCAAAGAGTCCATCAAAGCAAAGGGCTATGCAGATCCTCCGGTGGTAATTGATGTTCGTCCGGTGAAGGAATACCTGGGAAAGGTCCGATCTCCCTATTTCAGAACAAGCCCTGATATTGGAGCCATCAATATTCCGTGGGACGAGTTTTTTGATTCGAAAGGTTTGCCGAACGCGGGGATTCGCAAAAAACTTGAAGAGGTTCATATCACTGCCGAGAAAAAAATCTTAGTCATCGCCAATATCGGCATCGAATCTGCAGCAGTCACCCTGGCGCTGCGGGATCTCGGTTATCATCGGGCCGCGAATTTTGCCGGCGGTTATCTGGAACTGGTCAACTTAAAGAAATAGAGCTGCCGCTAGTAACCTTCGGACAGCCGGACAGAGCCCTGACGACCCCTCATGCGTGGGCTGGTCGCTTTCTGAAAGGCCTGATCTGATTTTGTCGCGGCGGCGCTTCGAATGCACTTGATTCTGTCGGTATCATCCATCGAGGCTTCGCAGGCTTCGAGCTTTTTGGGTGAAAAAAGAGTCACCTGATTGAGATCCAAACATTCATAGAAGCTCTTGTCGTCAAACTGTTTGGCGCAGGTGGATGCTAGATACCAGTCGGGCTGCATCTTTTTTATTTTTGCCAGGCAGGACGTTTTTTCTTTCTCTCCTAGAAAACGATCGCAGAGACCCTCTGGATTTTGAGGTTCAAGCGCCGCAGCCGTCGCGCTCAGCAGAATCATTGTGCAGAAATAGAGCAAAGCCTTTTTCATTGAAAACTCCCTTTGTTCGACAGAGACCAATACTTAGGCGGCTTTTAATTTAAATAAAACTGAGTACATGGCTTTGAGTAGGTCAGGATCATAGCGGCCTGCCAGCTTTTCTTTCATCATCGTAACAGCGTCCAATGGTTTCATCGGTACATTGTAAGAACGTTGGGTGGTGAGAGCGTCATAGGTGTCGGTGATGGCAACAATACGAGCAAAGGGATGGATCTCATCGCCCGAAATGCTCTGTGGGTACCCATTGCCGGTCCAGGATTCGTGGTGTTCAAAACAAGCAGCTTTGACCGCATCACTGATATTGTCATTTTGGTTTAAAATCAAAAGTCCATACTGGGGATGTTTCTGCATTTGAGCCCATTCGGCATCATTCAGGCCGCCTTTTTTGCACAGAATATCCAGGCTGACCTGGCGTTTGCCGACGTCATGGAATAGAGCTGCGATGCCCATTTCTTCGAGCTCTTTTTTGTTGGAGATTCCAGAGGCTTCGGCCAATCCCAACGAATAAATGCCCACATCCAAAGAATGATTGTAGGTGTAAAAATCATGGCCTGACAAAGAGATCAGGTGCGCCATGGCCTCTGGTTCGGCCTTCATAAAGGTCACGAACTCTTCAATCAGGGGGCGGGCGCCATCGAGAGCCTTGTTCACATCTGGATTTTCATACAGCTCTTCAACCAAGGTCATCGAAGACTCGCGAAGTAAGATGGCTTTTTCGCGAACGTTGAGGTCTTCGGAAATCATCTGATCATGGACATAGTTTTTATAGGCTTTTCGATCTTCTTCTTTGACCAAGAAATGACTGCCGCTGTCTCGGGACCCAAGAGCTTCAATTTTTTCTTGAACCAGTTTGTCGCCCGCACGCAAATAGATGATGTTTTGATCATTGATCCTGAGGTAGAGGTCGAAACTGGTGGGTTTTTCGGGGATCAGGGTGCTGATTCGTACTTTGAAGAAACCAGGTGTATCCATCTTTTTATTTTGCCATGTCCCTGCTATTGACGCACTTTCTTCTCACTGTGAAACAATCCAACGTCTGGGAGTTTGACAAAAAAACCCGAATCTGCGTGAAATGGGAACCTATGTCCAAGGCCCCTGCGTCCAATGACCGTGAAAAAATGCCAGCGCCAGCTCTGAGGTTCGAGACAAATGTCCAGTACCTCAAAGGCGTCGGGCCCCAGTTAGGAGCTTTGCTGGCCAAGAGAGGCATTCATACAGTTCGTGATCTTTTGCAGTACTATCCAAGAGCTTACGAAGATCGAAGGGCCGCGCGGGACATCGCTAGCTTAAAGCCGGATGAGGTCGTCAGCTTAAAAGCCCAAGTGGTTAAAGTAGCAGCTATTCCCATGGGGAAATCTCACCGAAAAATATATGATGTGCTGTTGCGAGATGCGTCGGGGCAGATTCACTGCAAATATTTTCGCACTCCCTATCGGGGTTATTTTGAACGTTTCAATGCTTTTAAAGAGGTTCGAGTCACCGGCAAGGTGATTGATTACCGAGGGCGGCTTGAATTTCACCACCCCGATATTCGGGATTTAGCATCCGATGAAGAGATCCAAGACGATGTCATTCCAATCTATGTCGAGATTGAAAACTTAAGCTCTGCCAAAATTATGCGTTTAATCCGGCAGTGTTTGGCGCAGCTTTCCGATGAGAGCTGGGGTGCAGAAAAGCTACCTTCCAGCTTGCTGAAAAAGTATCAGCTGATGGAAAGAAAAGAATCTTTGTGGAAGCTGCATCAGCCCCCAGCTGAACTTAGCGCAGAATTTATTCAGTTAAAGTCTGCGGCTCATCACCGGATTATTTTCGAAGAATTTTTTTGGCTTGAGCTTTATTTGGCGGCGAAAAAAGCAGGCCTTCAAAGAGAAAAAGGCTTGGCTCTGCGAATTCCGTCCACGGATCGAAGGGCGACGCTGATCCAGAGCCTTCCTTTTCAAATGACAGGGGCCCAGCTCCGGGCCTTTGAAGAAATTAAGAATGACATGATGAAAGATCAGCCCATGCATCGAATGGTGCAAGGAGATGTCGGAAGTGGAAAAACACTGGTCGCTTTTCTGGCGGTCCTGTTCACTATCGATAATTCTTTTCAGGCGGCCCTCATGGCGCCCACGGAAATACTTGCGGAACAGCACTTTCGTAATGCTGAAAAAATGCTGGGTCCCCTTGGCGTCAAGGTGGCATTGTTGTCGGGGAAAACCAAAGCCGCTGCCCGAGAAGAGATGGCCCAGAAACTACAAACCGGCGCCCTTGATTTTTTGATTGGAACCCATGCTCTCATTGAAGAGGACATCCAGTTCAAGAATTTGGCCTTGGTGGTGATTGATGAGCAACATCGTTTTGGTGTCGAACAGCGTGGGAAATTAAAGGCCAAGGGGATCTCGCCGCACTTTTTGGTGATGACGGCCACCCCCATTCCGCGGACTTTAGCAATGACGGTCTATGGAGACCTGGAGGTTTCACTCATCGATGAAATGCCCCCAGGGCGAAGTCCCATCCAAACCCGCGTTATTTATGAAAATAAACGA
>PEZR01000110.1:0-9153 GCA_002773975.1 Bdellovibrio sp. CG10_big_fil_rev_8_21_14_0_10_47_8 | reverse complement strand
CAGACCTACATCGTCTATCCTTTGGTTGAAGAGAGCGAAAAAATCGACCTAAAAAACGCTGTGGACGAGTTTGAAAAGTTGCGGCAGCAATTTCCGGAAATCAATATGGGTTTAATGCATGGAAAGATGAAAGGCCCTGAAAAAGAAGCCGTGATGGATTCTTTTCGCCAGGGCAAAATCCAAGTTCTGGTCAGTACGACAGTGATCGAGGTCGGCGTGGATGTGCCCAATGCAAACATGATGATCGTCGAGCATGCCGAGCGTTTTGGTTTGTCTCAGCTTCACCAGTTGCGTGGGCGTGTTGGCCGAGGCACGGCCAAGAGTTTTTGCATTCTGATTATGGGTCGGGCCGTGTCCGAAGAGGCTCGGGCCAGAACTCAAATGATGGAGCAGACCACGGATGGATTTAAAATCGCCGAATTTGATTTAGAAATGCGCGGGCCCGGAGAGTTCTTGGGAACCCGCCAATCCGGCTTGCCTGGATTTCAGATGGCCAATTTGGTGCGGGATGTTTTGATTTTACAAGAGGCCAGACAGGCAGCTTTTGACATTCTCAGAGAAGATCCAGAGCTGAAGGAAAAGGAGAATCTTCTCCTGAGAGAAGAACTCCTTCGTTCTCACGGCCCAACGGCCTTAGCGGGCATTGCCTGACGCAAATAGGCATAAGCTGAGATTATAAGTCCCCTCGAAATAATTTGCACAGAAAAGTCTTTATTCTTTCTTTATTCAGTGATCGAATCTTTTCCAATCGAATCCAAGGGGGGAATTAATGGCACAAGGAACGAAACTTCAGTCAGGAATTCGGAGCCGAATTTCTGTTGCAACTCTGGTTGCGGTTTTAGCATTGGCTTTTGAAAGCCAGGCGGGAACTGTTTTGCATTTTCAAAATGGATCTGTTGATCCGACACAAGTTCGCACCAACATGTCGAGTGTGTTTGCGGTGAGTGCACAAGATTACGTTCTTCAATTCCATTCCTCAATTACAGAATCTGACAAAGCTGCCTTGACAGATATGGGTGTTCAGATTTTCCGCTATATTCCTGATGATGCTCTCATTGTACGTGCGACCGAGCGACAGTTGTCTCAGTTCGCAGCCACTGGAAAAGTGAATGCTTGGATTCCGTTTCAAGGGACCATGAAATTGTCACCAAGCCTGCCAACTCTGAGTGTTTTCTCGGTGGGACGTATGGAAAATATTTTGGTGGCTGCTTTCACCAATGAGGACGCCAAAAATATTTTGCAAGCTTTGAAAAATCGCGACAGTGAACTTCAAGTTTTGGATCAAACAGACCGGTTTGTCGCTGTGAGAATGGACATGGCTTTTGTCTCTAACTTGATGAGCATGAAAGGTGTCGAGTTCATCCAGAAGCTGGAGAAAATGGAGTCTTTGAATTTCCGTTTACAAGATGGGGACATGGACACTTCTGAGGTTGCTCCCAAAGGGGACTACTCAGATCTCAATGGATTTGAGGCCGGCACAAAAGTGATGAATTTTGAATCAATGTGGGCCAAGGGGTACCATGGGGAAGGTCAAATTGTTTCTATGGCGGACACCGGTTTGGATTCGGGTGTCGCTGACAGTATTTCTCCTGACTTCACTGGAGCGGTTAAATCTGGTTATTCTTTTGGTGCAGGTGCAAAAACATGGAGTGACCCCATGGGGCATGGAACTCATGTGGCTGGATCTGTCCTGGGTCGAGGCACTTCGTCAGGTGGGGCGTTGAAAGGTGGCGCTTATGCCGCCGAGATGGTGGCTCAAGGGATGTGGTCTACAATTATCGATAACCTCACTGTACCGCCAAAATTGAATAAGCTTTTTGATGCGGCTTACAACGATGGGGCTCGTATTCACACCAACTCTTGGGGTGCGGCTCGAAACTTTGGTGTTTATGATTCTATGGCTCAGCAAGTGGATGATTTCATGTGGAATCACCCCGACTTTTTGATTCTCTTCGCAGCTGGAAATTCTGGCGTGGATATGGACAGAGACGGCCGAATTGATCCCAATTCAGTGGGTTCTCCTGGAACAGCAAAAAGTGCTCTGACGGTCGGTGCTTCCGAGAATCTTTTGGCAATCGGAGGTATTCAGAAAAAAATCAGCGAATTAAAAACAGCCAAAGATGTTTGGCCGGCAGAGCCCATTTGGAGTTCAAAGATCTCTGATGAGCCCAATGGCATGGCGATGTTTAGCTCCAGGGGGCCAACAACTGATGGTCGTAGAAAGCCCGAGATCGTAGCTCCAGGAACGAATATTTTATCTGCTCGTTCTCATGTTCCAGGCGCTGAGGTTATGTGGGGAGCCTACAATGATGACTATGTCTACGCAGGTGGAACTTCGATGGCGACACCGCTGACGGCAGGGGCTGCTGCGCTGACGAGACAGTTTCTGATGCAGAAGAAAAATCAAGCCAATCCTTCGGCGGCTTTGATCAAAGCAACCTTGTTGCACACAGCATTTGATATGTTCCCAGGCCAATATGGTCAGGGCAGTGCAACTCAAGAGCTGCAGTTGCGACCCAACAGTGACGAGGGATATGGCCGAGTCGATATGAAAGCTGTTTCTGAACTGGGCAATGCCACTCGTTTTGTAGACTCAGAGGGTGTGGCAGAGGGTCAGAGTGAAGATCAAACAGTTCAAATGAAGTCCGGGACATTGCTGGCGAATCTCGTGTACACGGATGCTCCAGGGACGCCATCTGCGGGGGCTGCTTTGGTGAACAATATTGACCTTATTGTTACAGGGCCTGATGGCAAAGTTTATGGTGGCGGAGATTCCATCAACAACAATGAAGTGGTGGAGCTGAGTGGCTTGAAAGCCGGTCGTTACACCATTTCGGTGAAGGGGATTAAAATTCCAATGGGAAAAGCGGGAAAACAGCCATACGCGCTGGTGTACACTTCTCGTTAATTTATTCGCCTAATCTATTGATTTTACTATGAAAGCGGAGGCCAATCGGCCTCCGCTTTTTCTTTGAAAAAAGTCCTCGGTGCACTTCATAGGGTTTGATAACTCGTGTCAAATAGGCTATAAATTCCTTGGCTCATATTCCGCCTTTGAAATTGGTTTTGGGGTTCTGGAGTGAAGCGGAATGAGAGTGGAGGTTCAATAGTGGCAGAAGTTAAAACTCAATCGTCTTTAGTGGATTTTAAAGCTGGGGATCACGCAGTTTATCCTGGGCATGGTGTCGGTCTGGTTGTGGCCGTCGAGACCAAAGAAATCATGGGTTCAAAGCTGGAGTTCTATTCAGTTCAAATCCTTGAGACCGGCCTGAAAATCATGGTTCCAAAAACCAGCGTCAGTCAGGTGGGTCTGCGGCCCATTATCTCTGTAGACGAAGCCAACAAGGTGATTGAAATTCTCAAAGTCAAAGACGTTAAGATTGACAATCAAACCTGGAATCGACGCTATCGCGAGTACATGGAAAAGATCAAAACCGGATCCGTTTTTGAAATTGCTGAAGTTTTACGCGATTTGTTCCTCCTTCGGGTCGACAAGGAGCTTTCTTTCGGCGAAAGAAAAATGCTCGATACAGCCCGAGGTCTTTTAATGAAAGAGCTTTCCTTGGCTGTGGATCAAAAAACTTTGACGGACGAGGATGAAGTTCGGCAGATTTTCGGACTCTAGAGAATTCATGAACATTTGATTTTACAAAGGGCTCAATGCGTTGAGCCCTTTTTTTATGTCCAAAAGTCTCGACGAGGGGAGGTTTGGGGAGATGTCCCTTTCTGTGCGTCATCGATGTCGACTCGTTGGCAAATGGGTTCAAGGCTTCCATTGAAAATCAGACTGCGCTAGACTGATCCCTTGCTGTGTTTTCAGCCGGGAGGCCTTGATGTCTTTTCAGGAAGTTCGTGTTCGTTTTGCGCCTTCACCGACAGGTTATCTGCATGTTGGTGGCGCAAGAACTGCTTTGTACAACTATCTTTATGCCAAAAAACATGGCGGCAAATTTATTTTGCGAGTGGAAGACACAGATCAGGCTCGCAGCACTGAAGAGTCTTTGAAAATGGTTCTCGAAGATTTGCAGTGGTTGGGATTGAAGTGGGATGAAGGTCCTCATCCGAGCACTTTGGAGGCCATGGGGCCCTTTGGCCCTTACAAACAGAGCGAGCGGTTATCAATTTATAAAAATGTGGCGGAAGAGCTTCTGCAAAAGGGAGCAGCTTATTATTGTTTTTTGACGGACGAGGAGATCGATGCTCAAAGAGCGCTGGCCAAAGCGCAAGGGCGACCTCCCCATGTCGAGAGTCCCTATGAAAGTTGGTCCTTGGAAAAGTCTTTGGCAAAGATTGCTGAAGGTGGGCAGGCCGTGGTTCGATTTAAGACCCGTGCTCTGAAAAAAGACTATGTTCTGAATGACTTAATCCGCGGAGAGGTTCGATTCCCATCGGACATGGTTGGGGATTTTGTGCTTTTGCGCAGTGGTGGGATGCCAGTTTATAATTTCTGCTGTGCTGTGGACGATCACATGATGAAGATTTCTCATGTGTTGCGTGCGGAAGAGCATTTGCCGAATACCCTGCGACAGATGATGATCTATGAGGCCATGCACTGGGTGACACCGGCCTTTGGTCATTTGTCGCTGATTTTGGATGAAGATCGGCAGAAGTTATCAAAACGAAAAGGGGCAACGAGTTGCCATGAATTTAAACTGGAAGGCTACTTGCCAGAGGCTCTTTTGAATTTTGTGGCGCTTTTGGGTTGGTCTCATGCCAACGGCAAAGAAGTTTTGACCATGGACGAAATGATCTCGGGTTTTGACCTGGGCAGAGCAAATCCAGCGGGTGCTATTTTTGATGCGGTGAAATTAAAATGGATGAATGCACAGCACCTCAGAAATTTGCCGTCGGCAGAAATTTGGAAACAGATTGCTCCTTTTTTGCAAAATGCAGGTCTTGAGTTGTCTTCGGATCCGGCGTGGCAGGAACAGAGTGTAGATGTGTTTAAGTCCGCCATGGAAACTTTGAACGATGCGGTGGAGTTGTATCGACCTCTGTCTGACAAATCTTTTACCATTCATGATGAGGCCAGCGAGGTTTTTACTTGGGAATCCAGCAAGGCGGTTCTTGCAGCTTGGAAAGAGCTGGTCGAACAAGAGAACTCTGAGTTTATGACTGAAGAGAGATTTTTGAAGCTTCAGGATCTGGTGAAAGAAAAAGCTCAGGTTAAAGGTAAGTTTTTGTTCATGCCCATTCGTGTGGCGGTGATTGGGAAACCCCATGGCGCCGAGCTGAAAATTTTGGTTCCGTTGATGTCGAAGAAAAGTTTGCTGGCGCGGGTGAATCAGTGCCTGGGAAAGCTTTAGGATTGGGAATTTGAGGAGCAAGCCAATGTTGGTGGTTTACAATACGCAGACTCGAAAAAAAGAAGAATTCAAACCTTGGACCCCGGGGCAGGTGAAGATGTATTGCTGCGGACCCACGGTCTATGGGCTTTTGCATGTCGGAAATTTTCGGGGCGCCATTTTTTACAATCTGGTTCGCAATTGGCTGGAAGTTCAGGGTTACAAGGTCACATATGTTTATAACTATACGGATGTGGACGATAAAATTATCGATCAGGCAAAAAAAGAGGGGACAACGGCCTCTGAAATTTCTGAGCGTTATATTCAAGAGTTTCAAAAAGATTTTGCTCGTTTGAAATTGCGACCGCATGATCACAATCCCAAGGTGACCGAGTATATGGAGCCCATCCAACAGATGGTGGGTGATTTGGTTTCAAAAAATAAAGCGTATGTGTCGGACGGCGAGGTCCTTTATTCCATCAAGGCCTTTGATGGTTATGGAAAACTTTCGAATCGCAATCCAGATGATCTTAAGGCCGGGGTGCGTATCGAGGTTGATCGCAAGAAACAGGATCCTTTGGATTTTGCACTTTGGAAGCCATCGAAACCCGGAGAGCCCGCTTGGGAGTCTCCATGGGGGCCAGGGAGACCAGGGTGGCACATTGAGTGCTCGGCCATGGCAAAAAGTATTCTGGGAGAGCAGATTGATATTCATGGCGGCGGCATGGATTTGATTTTTCCTCACCATGAAAATGAGATTGCCCAGAGTGAGGGCTGCAGTGGCAAGGCTTATGTGAAGTACTGGTTGCACAATAATATGCTGAATTTTTCCGGCGCGAAAATGAGCAAGTCTTTGGGAAATATCAAAACTGGCCGAGCCTTTATGGACGAATACAATCCAGAGATTTTTAAATATATGCTGTTGTCGGTGCATTATCGTTCTATCAGTGATTTTGGTGAGAACGGAATTGATCAGGCGGTGCATGCTCTGGCCAGAATCTATTCGGCCCTGGCCTTGGCCGAGCAGTTAATCACAGGGGACACCAAAGAAGACCCTGGGTTTCAGAAAATTACCAGTGAAGCTTGGGCTCAGATCACTGAGAGTTTAAATGATGATTTCAATACGCCAGAGTCCTTTGCGCGGGTATTTGAAGTGATTCGGCAATTTAATGCTCAGGTCAAGCGGGGAGTGAAGCCTTCGCCGGCGGTGAGTGGGAAGGCCTTGGCTCTTAGGAATTTTGTGGTCAAATTTGGTCAACTGATGTCTCTGTTTCAAGAGCCCGCTCGGGAATTTTTGATCACTTTGGATGATATTTTACTGAACAAGAAAAAATTGGTTCGAGCTGACATTGATCAATTGGTGGCTGCTCGTGCTCAGGTCCGGGCGGCCAAGGACTTTAAAAAATCCGACGAACTGAGGGACCAGCTGACAGCCATGGGCATTGCCGTCAGTGACACTCCCGAAGGGAGCGAATGGGAAGTCGCAAAGTAAAAAACTTTCAGTTGGTGTCCGAGTTTAAGCCCTCGGGAGACCAACCCAAAGCCATTCATGATTTAGTCGATCATTTTCAGAAGAATCTGAATCATCAAACCTTATTGGGTGTTACCGGATCGGGGAAGACCTTCACCATGGCTCATACCATCGCGGCTCTCAACGAGCCCGCGTTGATTTTAGCACCCAATAAAACCTTGGCCGCTCAATTGTATTCCGAGTTCAAAGAGCTTTTTCCCAATAATGCGGTCGAGTATTTTGTCTCTTATTACGACTACTATCAGCCGGAAGCCTATATCCCTTCAACTGACACTTATATTGAAAAAGATTCCGCCATCAATGAACAGATTGATCGCATGAGGCATTCGGCGACCAGGTCTTTGTTTGACCGGCGGGATGTGATTATCGTTAGCAGTGTTTCTTGCATCTATGGTCTGGGCAGCCCCGAGGCCTATGAAGGGATGATGATTCAGCTGATTTCCAATACAGAAATGAAGCGGGATCATTTGTTGAAAGAATTGATTCGCATTCAGTACCAAAGGAACAATGTGGATTTTCATCGCGGAACGATTCGGGTCCGAGGGGACATCGTCGAGATTTTTCCTCCGTACGAAGAAGAAAAAGCTATTCGGGTCGAGTTTTTTGGAAATTTCATCGAAAAAATTGCGTGGATGGATCCACTGACCGGAGAGGTGCTTGAGGAATTGGATCAGATTGGAATTTATCCGGGGTCTCATTATGCCACAGGGGATGACAATATAAAACGAGCGGTGGGAAATATTCGCGATGAGCTACGTGAGCGGCTTCAGTATATGCAGAAAGAGATGAAGTTTCTAGAAGCGCAACGGCTCGAGCAGAGAACTCTTTACGATATTGAGATGATGGAGCAAATGGGGTTTTGCCAGGGGATTGAAAACTACTCGCGACATTTGACAGGGCGATCTCCGGGGGAACCGCCGCCCACCTTGTTGGAATATTTTCCGTCCAAGTTTATTACCTTTGTGGATGAGTCCCATGTCACCATTCCTCAGATTGGGGGGATGTACCGCGGGGATCGGGCGCGGAAGATGAATCTCGTGGAGCATGGTTTTCGGTTGCCCTCGGCTCTGGATAATCGGCCTTTGAATTTTCAAGAGTTCGAAGGGTTTATGGACAAGGTCGTGTATGTCTCGGCAACCCCTGGTGCTTATGAGTTTGAAAAAAGCGAAGGCATCATTGTAGAGCAAATTATTCGCCCGACCGGGTTGGTCGACCCGCAAGTCGAGGTCCGGCCGGTGAAACATCAGGTGGATGATTTGCTAAAAGAGATTCGTTTGCGGACAAAGAAGAAAGAAAGAGTGTTGATTACGACACTGACGAAACGAAGTGCTGAAGACTTGAGTGAGTATTATGAGTCTTTGGGCATCAAAGTAAAATACTTGCACAGTGATATTGAGACTGTCGAGCGAGTCGAGATTATTCGAGATTTGCGGTTGGGCGTTTTTGACGTATTGATTGGGATCAACTTGTTGCGAGAAGGATTGGATATTCCCGAAGTTTCGTTGGTGGCCATCACCGATGCGGACAAAGAGGGGTTTCTGCGCTCAGAGAGAAGTTTGATTCAGACGATTGGCCGTGCGGCAAGAAATCTCAATGGCCATGTAATTCTGTATGCGGACAGAATGACGAATTCGATGACTAAAGCCATGGGCGAGACCGATCGTCGTCGAAAAATTCAGACCCAGTACAATTTGGATCATGGAATTACGCCGGCGGGGATTAAGAAAAAAATCAGCGAAGGCATTGGTGATTTGTTCGACGGAAATCCAGCTGGACGTATTGGTCACGAAAACAAAAAGTGGGAAAATCTTTTTGAAAAGTTTTCGGAAAGCCCCGAGAAGTTGCCAAAAGAAATCGGCAGTCTTCGAGAGAAAATGAAAAAGGCGGCAGCCAAGTTGGATTTCGAAGAGGCGGCCAAAATTCGAGATGAAGTGAAGCGGCTGGAGATCCTAGAGCTGGGTCTGAGGTCGGGAAGTATCGAGACGGATTTGAATAAAACTGAAGGCGGTGAAGTTGTATTGCCTTCGAACAAAGGAGATCGAAAATGACACGGATATTGTTCTTAGCGCTCTTGTTTTCAAGTTATGCAATGGCCGGGGTGGAGATGGCTCAAACGGAGATGCCTGAAACTGCAAAGTCTAAAGCTCATCAGGAGAATGCAGATGTTTCTCATGGTGCGATTAAGATGGCGCGGGTCTTTTTCGTCGAACCATTGGACGGAGCCACCGTGCCCGGCACATTCAAGGTTAAAATGGGTGTTGAGGGAATGACGCTGACTCCGGCTGGAAAAAAGGTCAATGATGTGACTGCTGGCCACCATCATTTGATCGTGGATGG
>PEZR01000171.1:7592-9203 GCA_002773975.1 Bdellovibrio sp. CG10_big_fil_rev_8_21_14_0_10_47_8 | reverse complement strand
GACTCAGCTCCACTTGATTTGTTCCAATACAAAAACATCCGATGGTCAGTAAACTTTGCGAATGCTTCAAAACCTTTTCGGTCACCACAGTTTTTGAACGAATCCCCAAGGCATCGTATTTTTTAACCAACTCTATAAGCTCGTCCTCGCCCGGAGAATGGGCCGTCAAATCAACATGAAAACCCTCTTGCTCAAGCCTAATTTTGGCCACGGGGTGAATATTTTCGACGAGCAGAATTTTGAGTGGGGTCATAGTGCCCATGTTCGTCCATGCACCCCCTGGGACTCAATGCTTTTCCCCCATAACGTCACGCAAAAAAGCTCGCCATTGCTCCCACTGGAGTACAAACTCAACGAATGTCTTTAAGCTCTCAATATCACTTGCTGGTGGTCGACGATGATTCTCTGTTGATCGACTCATTGAAACTGATTTTGCCCAAATATTGGCGTCTGACCTCCGTACAAAATGCCAAAGACCTCAATGCCAAGGTGATGTTTCATGCAGCCTTCGTCGACATGCATCTCACCAAGGGCAGCACCGTGGCCGAGGGCCCCGACGTCATCGCTCAACTGGCCAAATGGAATCCTCAGCTTGAGATCGTAGCTATGTCCGGAGACCTGTCGGTGGACCTGATGGAGAAGTGCCTGAAAAATGGCGCTCAAAAATTTCTCGCCAAACCTTTGATGCGTGATGAAGTGATCGCCACCTTAGAAAAAATCGAAGCCCTTTGGATGATGCGACAGCTCGAGGGCATGGCCACCCACCAACAGGTACGATGGGTGGGATCCAGCCCAGCCTCCGAAGGGATTAAGAAATCCATTGCTCACTTGCGTGGTGAGATGAATCCCGTATTGATCGAGGGGGAAACCGGCACGGGCAAAGAGGTCGCCTTTCGCCTGCTCAATCAACAAGAGGGCTCCCGCCCTTTTGTGGCGGTGAACATGGCTAGCATTCCAGAAAATCTTTTTGAATCAGAAATGTTTGGCCATGTTCGCGGGGCCTTCACCGGCGCCGAGACACAAAAAATTGGCCTGACCGAAGCCGCCCACGGCGGCGATCTTTTTCTCGATGAGATTGAGGCCCTGCCCTTAGCGCAGCAGGGAAAGCTTTTGCGATTTTTAGAGACGGGTGAGGTTCGTAAGGTCGGCGCCAAAGAACCCCTTCATGTCCAAGTTCGTGTGATCTGCGCTAGCAATCAAAATTTATCCGAACTGGTTCGCAGTGGAAAATTTCGCGAAGATTTGCTCTTTCGCATCAGTGGTCAAAAATTGCAGTTGCCGCCTTTGCGCGAAAGATCCACAGACATTGACGAACTGGCTGCTTTTTTTCTGCAGTTGCAAAAGCCGCGAATCAATAAAACTTTCTCTGCCGATGGCCTTCAGGCTCTAAAAAGCTACCCATGGCCCGGCAACGTGCGAGAGCTCAAAAGAATCTGCGAACAAGTGGCCCTGACCTCACCACTGCCAATCATTCGGGCCCAAGATGTCGAGCGGCTTTTGAACCAACAAGACAGTCCCGAAATTGGCGCCATCGATCTGAGAAAAGGCCTTGCTGGACTGACTGAGGAATTCGAGGCGTCGGTGATCAAAAAATGCCTGGGACAAGAACCC
>PEZR01000171.1:5942-7549 GCA_002773975.1 Bdellovibrio sp. CG10_big_fil_rev_8_21_14_0_10_47_8 | reverse complement strand
GCTTGTATAAAAAAATTAAAGACTATCAAATTGAGATTCGCACCTAGCGATTGTCATCGAAGGAGAATTCATGCTTGGAACCTGGGCTTCGCCAGTCTATCGAGAAACCGCACTGATTGTTCTGAGTTTTATTTTTATCTCAGGCCTTATTGTTTATTTTCTGCGCAAAAAAAATTATTATTTTGTGGTTTCATGGGCCAGCATCAAAAGTTGGCTGGTGGTAGCGCCAATCCTATTTGGATTGTTGGGTTTGCCGGAACCATGGCCCCTGATTTGCCTGACAGTGATTGCCATTTTTGGCGCCAAGGTCTTTTTCCAATTGATGGGGATGTTTCACCGATCTTATTTTGTGGTGATTTGTTATTTCGGGATTTTAGCCCTGGGCTATTCGGTCATGATGAACCGCATGGATGTTTACAATCTGCTGCCAATGATTGTTCTGGGGATCTGCTGCTTAGTGCCTCTCTTTAGAAACAACTATAAACGCATGATTCAGTACATCTCGCTCACCAACTTGGCCTTTGTCTTTTTGGGGTGGTCTTTTATGCATCTGGGCCTGATCATGAAATTTGACAAAGGAATTTACCAGTTAATGTATCTGGTGATCCTCACTGAGTTTTGTGACAACACCAATTTAGCCATCAGTCGGTACATCGGCCGATACAAACTCTTTGACCGTATTGATTATAAACGAACGCTCGAGGGCACAGCCGTTTCAGCTCTGCTGACCGTTGGTGTGGCCTTTGCCATGAGACACCTCTTGCCCGATGGTTCGGAAAAGTATTGGCTGGTCTCTGGTCTGATCGCATCGATTGGCGGCTTTATTGGCGATATGCTCATGACCGTCGTGCGCAGAGATGCCGGCATCAAAGTCGTCGGTCACTTTATTTTGGGCCGGGGGGATTTTTTGCACCGAATGGATCGTCTGATCTTTGTCGCTCCGATGTATTACTATGCGATGATGTACTTACCAGAAATTCACCTTTAAAAGAGAGCTTCCCATGCGAGATTGGAACTATGACAATGATCAATGGACCAAGCTTCCGAGTCACCTGAAGCATCTACCTCTTTTTACTCGTCATATTGATTTCACCAGTATTTTTATCAAATATATTTGGGCTTTTTTCCTCAAAAGTGTTTTTTTCCAGTTTTATATTCGGCTCAAAGTTCAAGGGGACTTTAAAAAGGTCTATCAGGAAAACCCCAGACTTTTGGTGATTTCCAATCACGGCAGTCACCTCGACGCCATTTCAATTGCAGCGGCGATCCCGGCGCAGTTCTGGACAGATGTTTTTATTGCGGCAGCAAAAGACTATTTTTTTACCAATCCAGTTTTTACTTTTTTCTCTCAACATTGTTTAGGAGCGATTCCCATTGATCGAAAAGATCGTAAGGGCGAAGCCATTAACTTGATTTTAAATTTGCTGACAAACCTGAATCGGATTTGGCTGATACTTTTCCCCGAAGGCACGCGTTCTAAAGATGGCAAAGTGCACGACTTTAAAAGGGGCGTCAGTATTTTTTCTGAAAGAACAAAAACCCCCATTCTTTTTCTGTTTATTGATGGCAACAGCCGCCTCTGGCCCAAAGGAGCCATTTTTGCCAAA
>PEZR01000171.1:5693-5899 GCA_002773975.1 Bdellovibrio sp. CG10_big_fil_rev_8_21_14_0_10_47_8 | reverse complement strand
CACCCATCGATGAAATCTACAAAAGCTATCGAAAATGGGCTATAAGTATAGCACCAGAAGCTTTTGAACTGGCGGAGACACCTGAATGGAATCAAAACAACGACAACCTGAGCGAAGAAGTTTAAAAATTGGCCCCTATGAAATCTGTCCGATTCCAACGGGGACTTTTGGTCTTGATGGTGGGGCCATGTTCGGCACGGTTCCCA
>PEZR01000171.1:0-5574 GCA_002773975.1 Bdellovibrio sp. CG10_big_fil_rev_8_21_14_0_10_47_8 | reverse complement strand
GACTTTGTCGCCAGATACGGCGAAAAACTCGGAAATAAATTTGCTGAGATGTATGGGGTTGATACTGAGGGACCTTCCTTGCTCAAATCCCTCAAGGCCCATGGGCTCACTCCTGGTGACATCACGGATGTGATCCTGACCCACTTGCATTTTGACCATGCCGGCGGCGCGACCACCGAAAAAAATGGCGAGCTGGTCCCCACCTTCCCCAAGGCTCAGTACTATGTGCAAAAAGCCAATCTTGAAACGGCCTCGCACCCCAATCTGCGAGAAAAAGCGAGCTACTTCCCCGCCAACTATGAACCGTTGCAAAAAAAGGGAGTTTTGAAATTGCTCGATGGCGAGACCGCCAACCTGCTGCCGATGATTTCGACCTATATTTCAAACGGTCATACCCAGGGCCAACAGATAGTCAAAATCAGCGATGGCAAGACCACCCTGCTCTATTGCGGGGACGTGGTCCCCACGAGCTCCCATGTGCGCCTGGCCTGGGTGATGGGCTACGACCTGGAACCCTTAAAACTGATCGAAGAAAAGAAGAAATACCTAGGTCCCGCCGCTGACGAGGGCTGGTACCTGTTCTTCGAACACGATCCTTACTGCGACGCCGCCCAAATCACCCGCCAAGGCTCGGATTTCGCGAAGACCACCACATTTTTGTTATGAGAGAGCCCCTAAGGTTTGCCAAAGCCCCAGGCCCATGGCATATTTCCCGGCTGATATTCAAAAGGTGCCATAGCTCAGCTGGATAGAGCAACGCCCTTCTAAGGCGTAGGTCCTTCGTTCGAATCGAAGTGGCATCACCATTTCCTTGCTCCGCTAAGAGCAAACTGCCGAGACTTTCCAAACAGAAAAAATGCCAGGACTGATCCGGCCGCCAAGCCCCATTCGCTTGACATCAGCGGTGAAAGTCTCAACCATTCCGCCAGACCTGGAAGTTGAATAAGCGGGACCGCTGATAGCACGGTGACGAGCGCGATGGCGATCGCTGATTTGGATTTTATACCAGTAAAGTAGACGACCAATCCGGCACTCCAAAATATTAAAATCGCCAGGATTTTAGCGCGCGCATGCTCAATGCTCGCTGCTGCCGAATAATCAAAATAAAAGACACCCGCTAACAGGAGCGTGAAGCCAACACCCGCCGCTATGATTTGAACTGCTTGCGATTTTGAGAAAAAGTTTTTTTCATTTTTTGGTGACCGGTTTTGATTTGAGGCCTCTTGTTGAAAAGCAAACAATGCCGTCGGATGAATAATCAGCTCGAGCCAAACAATATGCACCGGCAAATACAGCAGAGGATATCCAAACAGCGGCACCAAGGCGGCGGTCAAAACAAATGGAATGTGAAACAACAACAAATATGCAAAGCTATTTTTTAAATTAAAGAACAGCTGTCTCCCCTCCTTCACAGCATTCACAATGGTGCTAAAATTATCATCCGCCAAGATGATGGAGGATACCTCTTTAGCACTTCTGGTTCCCCGCTCCCCCATTGCGATACCAATGTCAGCGGCCTTCAACGCGGGAACGTCGTTCACTCCATCCCCGGTGACCGCGACCAGCTCGCCATATTTTTTGAGCGCACTCACAATTCGAAGCTTTTGCATCGGCGTGCAACGAGCCACCACATCAAGGCCACGAAGAAATTCTGGGTTCTGCTCAAGCCAGGACTCTTGAAAATTTTCAGACGCTTCCTCGGCAGAACAGACCGCCGGCTGCCCCCCACCAAGGCCAACGTCCTTGGCGATGGCCGAGGCCGTTGCCGGATGATCTCCCGTAATCATCAAAACTCGAATGTCGTTTTTTTGGCAGTAAGCGATAGCTTCCGCAATTTCGGGTCGTGGTGGATCCTCAAAAACAATCAGGCCACAAAACTCAAAGCCAGAAACAGGCTCAATCCGCTGATCGATTTCGGTCAACGTCAACGGGCGTCGGCCACAGGCCAGAACTTTATGCCCCTCTCGGGCCCACCGCTCTGTTTTTTTCTTCCATTCGCGAACCTCGTCTGAAGACAACATTGAAATGGAAAACACCGCTTCCGGAGCCCCTTTGACATAGGCCATTCCGGGCGTCCCTGGCTCTGACGTAAAAACTGTTTCCCGTTTTCGATCCTCTGTGAATGGAAAAGTTTGAGTTCGATGGATTGACTTAATCCCCCGAGATAAAGCTGCCTCTTGAATTGCAAGGTCAACTGGATCTTTCCCATGAGTGCTCGCCGCCGCAAAACTTGCCTTCAACAACTCGGTTTCGCTGGATCCAACCTCAGGGTCAAGATGAGTCAGCTGAAGTTTTCCCGCTGTGATCGTGCCCGTCTTGTCAGAACAAATGTAGCTGACTCGTCCAATATTTTCTACTGATACCGCTCGACGAACGAGGGCTTTCCTTTTCGCCAGCCGATAAACACCAACTCCCAAATAAAAGGTAAACACCACAGGAAATTCTTCCGGAATAGCTGCGATTGCTAATGTCGCAGCACTCAGCAGCGCATCCAACCAGCCGTGGCCTTGATAAATGCGAACTCCAGCCAAAACCAAGCAAAAAAGTCCCGCCCCAACAATCAACGCTCGAACAAGGCGAGCAATGGATTTCTGCAGAGGGGTTCGTTCATGTGGCATCGCGGACACCGATTGGACAATCTCGCCATAGGCCGTTCGAATACCCGTAGAAATAACTCGAAAATGCCCCTGCCCTGTAAGGACTCGAGTTCCCGCGTAGCCCAATATTCCAGGTTCAACAAAAACTTCACCATCCTCCACCAAGGTAAAGGGATCTACCGTTGAAGTTTTTTTGACGATTGGAAAGGCCTCGCCTGTTAATGCGGACTCATCCACCTGAAGGTCCATGGATTGATCAAAAAAACCATCTGCGGGCAGAAAAAGGCCCGATGAAACCAAAACCAAATCACCCGGGACCAAATCCCGCGAATCAATTATTTGCTCCCGATCATCACGCATCACCCTTACTTCGGATGTCAGTTGGCTTCGCAAGCCTGTTGTCGAAGCCTGCGTTCGCCAGTGAAGAATGGCATCCATCAAAATCAAGGGAAAAATTGCGACAAAAAGAACAAGAGCCTCGCTGACCTGATTGACCAGCACAAAGACGGTGCCAATTCCAACCAAGAACCAAATCATCGGGTCTTTTAAAGTATCTTTGACAAGCTCCAGCCAAGGACTGCCCACCACTTCGACGATCTCATTTCTTCCATAGCGATCGAACTGCAGAGCCAGCTCGGAGGAAGACAATCCTCCTGCTTTTTTTTTCAAGCCCCTGAGAGATTCAAATGAGATTTTCTTCATTTCAAGTCAAAGGTGTCTGCCGGCAGGATCTCAGAATGGATTTCAAACGTCGTCATATCTGTCGTCGTTCGACCGACAACTATACGATCTTCCACAATTTTTAGATCAAACTGTTCATGATTATGCTTGTCGATATATGAAGTTCTCTCTAAAGGAATTTCGATCATCTGCCCGGTCGAAGTCGTCAGGGTAAGTTTATTCAACACTTTGTTTTTAAAACCAACATCGATACTGAGAACTGTTCCACTCATAGGGATCCCTTTGCGCGCCAAAGTATTTTTTAGCTCCGCTACATCAACCGAACCTCGAGCAAAAATTTCAGGCAAAAGACTTCTGTCCATTTGGTGAAATTGAATCAATTCGGGACGGCCTGAAAAAAAATCCAACTCAACAGATGATTGCCCATATTTCATTTTCAAAGACTCCTGCTGGCGAAGGTCCCGGCTGTCGATATTCACGGTCCTGAATATTTGCTCAACACGACCATCCAAAATCTTTGGCTGATCAATCATCGAAACGGTTGGCTCATCTCGAAAATAAACCCGTTTTGCAGGGTTCTTAATTTTGAATTCATTCGTAACAACTAAAAAATCCCCGGAATACTTAACAAAGGACTGCTTAGAAATTGTCTTTCCGGAATAAGGAAAGGTCTGTGTCGGCACTAAAACTTCCTTAAATTGAATAGTTCTATCTGGCAGTTTAGAAAATGAAGCGACCAATGAAAAACTAGCATCTTGTGGCTGATGAACGACAAAGGATTTACCTCCATCTTCAAATCTAGTCTTTATGGCATCCCTGATGGCTTTGTCTTTCAAAATACTCTCATGGTGTCCTGCGAGATCCCGCCAAACGCTGGGACAGCTGCCAGCTCCCCAAACCAACTGGGTCGATAAACCAAGCACTGTTATTGTGGCCATCATTTGATAAAATCCTCGCATAAGACCTCCGTCTAACTAAATAGAGACACTAACGCTGAATATTACTGCAAACCATGCCAACGATTTTTTACGGAGATTTTTGTTCGTTCATTCGACACCGATCCTGGGGCCAACGTATTCCCTGGGAATTACAGCACCTTGAACTGTCTCGTTTTTTGACAGGCAAAGGGACACTTTGTGATCAACTCCGGCAACTGGCAGAGCCCTGCTTCTATTGAAATTCCGTCCTCAAAGGCATCTTTGGGTAATTTTTATCCAGAGCCCCCGTTTTCCAAGATCAGAAATCAATAAAATGTTAAATATCAGGGCTGCATTCGGAGCCATCAAATGCAAAGGAATCTGCCGATGAAATCAACCTTCTCTCGCACTCAAATTTTGATCTCTGCCCTTCTGATGTCGGGCCTGGGTGGTTGCAACTTTTCCCTTTACCAAGCCCGACAAAAAAACACTGGCGGACCCGAAGTCATGTTTGAAAAGGTTCTCGGTGGCGACCAAGTGCCCAGTTTTGAATTTATCCGATCTCAAATTCTTGAACCCAACTCTTGCACTCAATGTCATGCCTGGGCCAATAGCTATACCCTTACAAAGATCTATACAATTCCCGGCAATTCTGACGGCAGTCCTTTGATCAAAAGACTTAAAAATATGGGTGGAGACATGCCCCAAAATAAGGCGGCTCTCAATAATCAAGCCTTCCAAGTTTTAAAACTGTGGATCGACTACGGCTCCCAAGAGACCAACCGTCAGAAACCAAAACCGAGCCCAACCACCACCACAACCACCCTGTCTGAAAACCCAACTTTTGCCGATGTATCAAAATATGTGTTTGAAACGAACTGCAGCTCCTGCCACCGAGCAGGAGCTACGAGTGGTGGTCGAAAATTTCCATTCCAAAACTATCGTGATGTTTTGTCTCAGGAAGATAGCATTACCGGTGAGCCCGTGTTAACCCCCGGTGATCTTGGAAATAGCAAGATGTGGACCGACATCATTGATCGAGACATGCCGCCACCCAAGGCCATTGCCAATGGCACCGCAACAGCACTCTCTGCTGAACAAATTGACCTCGTGAAACGCTGGATTGAACAGGGAGCTATTGAGAAGTAGCCCTTGGCCGATCTCACGGTAAGATTCAAAGGCTCAACCAAAACGGCCAGTGATGTAATCTTCTGTTTTCTTTTGGGCGGGATGAGTAAAAATCTGAGTCGTTGAACCAAGCTCAATAAGATCACCCATATACATAAAGGCCGTTGCATCCGAAATGCGAGCAGCCTGTTGTAAATTGTGAGTCACAATCACCACCGTCAGTTGCGTCTTAAGCTCTTGCACCAGGTCTT
>PEZR01000008.1:200-9334 GCA_002773975.1 Bdellovibrio sp. CG10_big_fil_rev_8_21_14_0_10_47_8 | reverse complement strand
TGAAAAAAATTGAAAAAATTGAACGCATTGAAGTTCTCGAGGATGAAGCCTCCGTTGCTTTTGAGTGGCCAAATCCACCTCGAGGCGGTGACGAAGTTGTCCGCTTTGAAAACTTAGCGAAAACTTGGACCCATGACGATGGCCGAGAAAAAATTGTCTTTAACGGAGCCACCGGGCTCGTGAAACGCTTGGATCGAATCGCTGTGGTTGGCATCAATGGCGCTGGAAAATCGACCCTATTAAAAATGATCGCTGGGGAAACTGATCCCACTGAGGGCCTTTTACAACTGGGACCAAGCATTCAAATGGGGTACTTCAGCCAAAACTCGATGGATCTTTTAGACCCACAGAGCACCGTGATGGAAGAAGTTCATCACTCTGTGCCCCACCAATCAGTGGGTTACGTCAGAAACCTTCTAGGAGCCCTCAAATTTTCCGGAGACTCCGTGGACAAAAAGGTCAAATTTCTGTCTGGCGGAGAAAAATCTCGCGTGGTGTTGGCGACAATTCTAGCAAAACCCATCAATTTTTTAGTTCTGGATGAGCCCACCAATCATTTGGACATCAGCACCCGTGAAGTTCTCCTCAGCGCTATTAAAAAATTTGATGGCACAGTCATGATCGTCAGCCATGACCGTCATTTTTTAAAAGAGATCACAACCAAGGTTTTTGAACTGGATCGCAATCAGCTGATCATCACCGACGGAAACTTGGATTATTATCTTGAGAAAAGAAAAACCCAGATTGCTGCGCGCAGCAGCTAGGGACTTTTTGACACATTTAACTCGATGACAACGCTGGCCTCCCCAAAACAAGGTGCTTCTTGCTAAACGAAAAAATGCTCACTAGACTCCTACGCAATTATGAAACTTACTTTTCGTGGTGCCGCAGGCACCGTCACTGGCAGTCGAATTCTTTTTGATCATCATCACTTTAAAGGACTGGTTGACTGTGGCCTCTTCCAGGGACCACGGGATTTTCGTCAATTAAATTGGCTGGATCAGCCGGATCTCAACCAGGCTCAATGCGTCCTTCTTACCCACGCGCATATCGATCACTCAGGATATCTGCCGAGGTTGTATAAGAATGGTTTCCGGGGGCCCATTTACTGCTCAGCCCCGACATCAGATCTTCTTCCCATCATGTTGCTCGACGCAGCCAAACTCCAGGAAGAGGATGCCTACTTTGCCAATAAGATTCGGCATTCTCGTCACGATCCAGCACTACCGCTCTATCAAGAGGTTGACGCTCTTGGGTGCAATCGATTGATCCATGCAACGCCGTGGAATGAATGGACCCCCCTCTCTGAAAGTCTTAGTTTTAGACTGAGTCGGTCTGGTCATATTCTTGGCAGCGCTTATATTCAATTGGCGGCGACCAATAGCAATAGCTCCAAAATAGTCACCTTTTCAGGAGACCTTGGGTCGCCTTCTCCGCCTATTTTACGAGAAGCCGAAGCGATTCAAAATACCGATGTCTTGGTGGTAGAGTCGACCTATGGAAATCGTGCTCTGCCAAGAACAAATGTCTCTGAAAATTTAGCCCTGGTCATCAACAAGGTCATCGGTCGTGGCGGGACTCTCATCATTCCTGCATTTTCCGTCGGCAGAACCCAAGATCTTCTTTATTTAATTTCACAACTTAAAAAGAAACAACATATCAAAAGCTGCCCAGTTTATTTAGACAGCCCCATGGCTCACCGAGTGACCGAAGTGTATTTGAAAAACCTACCTGAGCTGAAAGAAGATTTTACTGGAAACGACATCGAAGAAGCCTTGGGAAAGGCAGTTTTTAAACCCACCCTCAGTCCTGATGACTCGATGCTGCTCTGTATGTCTGACGAACCAAAAATTGTGATCTCTGCTTCCGGAATGTTGCAGGGAGGACGGGTTCTGCACCACCTTAAAATGAAACTCCCTCATGAAAAAAACGGAGTTCTTTTTGTTGGCTACCAAGGTATGGGCACTAAGGGACGCCTGCTCAAGGACGGTCTTACAAAAATTCGCCTTCATCATACCGACGTTGATGTCGAAGCCGAAATATTCTCGATTGATGGGCTCTCCGCCCACGCGGACTCCAATGAAATTATAGCTTGGCTCCAGCGATTTCAACAGGAGCCTGAATTGACTCTGATCAACCATGGGGAGCCTGAGGCCAGCCAAGCCTTAGCCTATCGAATCACCCATGAGTTGGGTTGGAAAAATGTTCGTCGTCCCGAACTGAATGAAACTTTTGATCTGTCTTAGGAAAGGAATTGCTCCATGATCCCAAAAGATCAAATTTTATACACTTTGATCGAAGCCCAAAAGGATCTTCCTGTTCGCCAGGATCGATCAAATAAATCAGACCATGGCCGCTGTGGAATTATTGCTGGCTCTGACGGAATGGCCGGCGCCCTGGTCCTTTGCTCCCGTTCGGCATACCGTTTGGGCGCTGGCTACGTCCATTTGTTTTCTGATCTAACACCGCAATTTTCGATAAAAAACCCAGAAATTCTTCTCCATCCTTTGTCGACAAAAGAAATCCAGACTCATCCGATGAGCGCCTGGGCCATTGGCCCCGGACTTGGGGTGAGTCAGAACGTTCATGAGATTCTGGTATCGTTGAAATCCCAAAACTCACCAGTTGTCGTCGATGCTGACGCCTGGAATGCCTGTGTCAAATATGACCTGTGGCCTCTGCCGAAAAATTGGGTCGCGACTCCCCACAGTGGCGAGCTTTCTCGTCTTTTAAAAGTTTCAGCGAAAGAAATAGACTCACACCGAGAAGAGAGTGCGATTGAAGCTCAAAAAATTACCAGTGGAACTCTGGTGCTGAAGGGACCCCATACCCTGATTACCACCGACAAACGACAGAGTTTGATCACCAGTGGAAATTCGTCATTGGCCAAGGCCGGAACTGGGGACGTTCTCACCGGAATGATTGCTGGACTCTGTGCTCAAGGATTAGATCCTGAGAAGTCGGCCTGTCTTTCGGCTTTTATTCATGGCTGGATGGCCGATCAGTGGATTCGAACCAGGGATCCAATCAGCCTGATGGCGTCTGATCTGATTCGGGCGATCCCCAAATCAATTCGACTGCTCAGACAAAGAGCCTAAGATACATTTTTCTTTCGATCTCTCTTTGCATGCTGAATGCGGAGCAAATTAATATATTTCTGTTGTTTGGCAATACTCTCAGGTGCAGCCATCAAATAGATCGAATTTTCAACGGCCGCCAAACGAACGCCAATTTCAAGGGCCTTGAACACAGCATCTTGAAGCTGCTGGTTGTTGTAAGGCTTTTCAAGAAAATCAATAGCTCCCAGTTTCATCGCTTGCAGTAAAAATTCCTTTTTATCATAAGCGGTCAAAAACAAGAATGGAGTGTCTCGACCCATCCCACGAACACACTCGAGTAAATCAATTCCCGTCCCTCCAGGCATCGAGATATCTGACAAAATCGCTGCAATGGGTTCTGTTCGAAAGATTTCCATGGCTTCTTTGATGCTCGCGGCGGAATGAACTTTAATCCCCCATGACTGCACTTCCTCGACCAACAGTTCGAGCATATCGACTTCGTCATCTACGATCAAAAGAGTTCTCATTTGACTCATGGTCATCACCGCCTTCTTACACCCTCTTGTCGGCTGTCTTCCCTCATTCACTAAATACAAATTATATTAATAATCTACCGACCTTTTCCTCATATTCTTAGATCAACTCGGGACATTTGTGTCCCAAGTTGAAACAAGTCTAGACTTCAGGACTCTCATTAACCAAAAAAATATCCGAAGAAATCCTAGGCCAGAGATCACATTTTTGGCGTCAATGACCGGGAGGTCTCTTGAAGCAATGGGTACGGAAACTGCTGGAGCAATTCGATATACCTTGGGAACAAGATCGAACCACCTCGGAGACTCCTCATCTAGAGATCTCCGAAGAAAAAGCGACACTTCTTCATATTTTAGATGTGTACAATAAACATCTGTTGGAAATAGACTCCCAACCCGTGCGGCGAGTCCGAGAGATTCTGGATGAATTTGCCAAAGGCATAGCCAGCACAGATCCTGAAATCGTCGAAAGAAATCTCTTTCGACTTCGTCAATTTTTTTCCTCATACCGAATCGACGAGTATTCTTACGTACAAAATACCTTTGACGACTTCAAAAATATTGTCTGGGATTTTGCCGATCAATTGGGAGAGGACATCCGTTTCGAGCAAATGAGCGAAAGCGAAATTAAACAAAGTCTCGAACAAATGCGCGAGGCCGTTGAGAGCAATTCAATCAACACCCTCAAAAATAAGTCTCGGGAATTCATCGATCAATACATTGAAATCCAATCAAAAAAAGATGTGCGCAGAACTCGCCGGCTGGATGCAATTCAAAAGAACCTGGTCACCGTCAAAAAGCAGCTGACCGAAGCCAATCATTCAATGAGGGTCGATCACCTAACTGGAGCCTTTAACCGGAAGAGTTTTGACGAACAGCTCAAACGTTATGCCAGTCTATTTCAAATTTCTCATCAGGCCTCTTCGATGATTCTCTTGGATATCGACTTTTTTAAAAAGATCAACGATAGCTATGGCCATGATATCGGAGACTTTGTGATCAAGGAATGTGTCCGCCTGATGAAACAGATATTTCATCGCGAGACTGATTTTGTCGCGCGAGTGGGAGGCGAAGAGTTTGCTGTCCTCCTGCCGGACTTTAAAGCCGAGCATGCCGCCCAAAGGGCCGAGGATCTCATGGCGAGGGTTCGCAAAGAGGTGGTGATCAAAGGGGATCTGAAAATCACTTTTACTCTGTCCATGGGTATTGCGGAAATTCAAAGTGGCCTTTCCGCTGACCAATGGTACCGGCTGGCTGACGAGGCCCTTTATCACTCGAAAAACACCGGACGAAACAGATACAGTATTGCCTCTAAGGGCATTAAAAGTGTCGCCTAGTTCTTTGACAGAACTGAAAATCTTTTGCCTCTGTCAATGATTGACTCGACAGATGCCATTAAAGACTGGGTGTCTGTCACAGTTTAAACACTGACACCCGTTCTTAGAGAAAACATGCCCCTGCTCCCGATTGTTTTGACTTGAAACTGGTCTGCCCCTTGCTCAGATCAGAAAACATGAAACACATCATCTTTTCCTTGTCTGCACTTGTTCTGACTTCCACATTTACACCTCCGGCCTCCGGGGATGTGCAGGTCGCCGAGGCCAGCTTTATAAAAACATGGGTCGACAGCACCTTGGGCAATTCAGAGGGATCTTTTGCCATGAAACGGTCCTACAACAGTCGGAGTCTTTATCAGGGGATTTTCGGTTTCGGCTGGTGCTCGAGTCTCGAGAGCATGGTCATAAAAAAGACGGTTCAATATCCAATCCCACAAACTTACTTTGTTCAAACTTGCGGGCTCAAGGACTTAAATTTTTCCAAAGTTCAAAGAACAAAAAAAGGCATCCGAGCTCTCCATAAAAATGGAGATCATTATCTCTATACTCTCACGGGACAGCTTATTCAAATTCAGTCGGACTCTCATCCCCGCTTGATTCTCAAATATGACCTAAAAAATCGTCTGAGCGAAGTTCGCTCGGAAAAATCCAGATGGATTCAATTTCTATATGCGGGCGAAAGTGCTCATGTGCAAACCCTCATAACTCCAATGAATACATTGTCTTTTACTTATATGGGTGACCTGCTCCTTCGATGGCAGTCTGGTGAACAAAAAATAAAACTCAGGTATGACGACTTTGATAATCTTATCGAAATTCGTTCTTCGCAGGATTTTGAAAAAATGACCTACAATGACCACCTGGACCAATTGATCTCTTATGAAAACTCCGAAGGCTGTCGTCAGCAAATGCATTATGCACGTGCGACCACCACAATCTTAGAGTCTTGCCCCGGGCAGAATCCGGAGAAGAAAAATTTTGATATTTCAGAATTCAATGAACGGATGGGAGTCTTGCATGAAAACTAATTTCTTACCTTTTTTATCTCTGTCCTTTCTGGGGCTCGTCTTTTCTGTGATCGGCTATGGCCAAGACACGATCGCCCCGATCATCGCGGTGATCGACACGGGCGTGGATCTTTCTCACCCCTGTCTTGAGTCTGCATTGTGGACCAATCCCGGCGAGTCCGGTCTAGATAAAAACGGAAAAAACCGTGCAACCAATGGCGTGGACGATGACAACAACGGATTTATCGACGATGTCCATGGCTGGAATTTCGCTGAGGACAATTCGAGCTTGCTGGACCAACATGGACACGGAACCCATATCGCTGGGATTATTGCCTGTCCGATGACAGAGGGCCCTCGCCCCGAAGTTCAGATGATGATTCTAAAGTATTTTTCAGTCCAAGCCTCCGCCCCCGAGAACTTACGCCATTCAATTCAAGCCCTTCGTTATGCTATTCAGATGAGAGCGCGAATGATCAACTACTCCAGTGGCGGGACCGGCTTTAATGCCGAGGAATTCAAAACTCTTCAGCTGGCGGAAAAGAATGAGATTCTAGTCATCGCCGCAGCCGGGAATGAACATCGCAATACTGATCAGATTCCTTACTACCCAGCCTCCTATGCCCTGTCCAATGTCCTCTCTGTGACCTCGATATCATCGCAAAAAACCTTGTCTCCCTTTAGCAACTTTGGCCCCCACTCTGTGCATCTGGCCGCACTCGGTGAAGACATCATCTCTCTACTTCCTGAAAAACGTTTTGGGACCCTGTCTGGGACCTCCCAAGCTACGGCCCGGGTTACCCATGCCCTGGTTCGTCTCGCAACCCAGGAGCCCTGGATACATGTCCCTTCAGAACTGATCGCACGTTTGGTCGTCACTGGAGCTTTTGATTCAAAGCTTTCAAAAAAGACAATTTCAGGAAAGACACTTGATCTAAAAAGAGCCCTGGCAATGAAAGATCGCCTTCAGTCAGCTCTCGGAGAGAAAATTGAGTATCCCCCAAATATCCAGGAGGAAAATTTGATCGTCAGAGCGCCGTCTCGACGTCAAATAAACCAACAGCTGCAATAAGAGACGGCAGCTCCCATTTCTGACACAGCATCTGATTTTGAATTTCAAGAGAAACCGCTCGAAGGGAAATCTCGTTCTGTGGTCCTCCAGGCAAAGCCCCGTACAACGTATCGCCAATGATGGGATAACCGTTCCGGGATAGATCAAACCGCAATTGATGAGACCTGCCCGTCACTGGCCTTAAAACCCATCTCAAACCCTGATTGGATTTTCTGATAAAAGTTGCCTCAGTTCTGCTTTCTTTTCCATGGGGACTTTCAAAAGCCCTTTTTTTCCCACGTAAAATACGCGCCTGCCATTGCCAAGCCTGCCCCGGTGTCGGATCTGCCGCGTTTTTATTTTCGGTCAGTGCTTGATAGGATTTTTGAATCTCTTTGCTCAAAAACAGCTGACTGAGATCCCTGTGGGCATCTGCTGACAGCGCAAAAAGAACGAGACCTGAAACCTCAAAATCGAGACGATGAATGGGGAACACTTGGGTCTTCAATTGCTCTTGAAGCTGCAGACCCAAAACTGGCCGAGGGTCCTCTTTACCCAGCCTCCCGGGAACGGTCAGAACCCCGGCTGCTTTATCCACAGCTACGACATGCCGATTTTGGAAAAGGATTTTCATCCTTTTTTCCCAAGACCGATTAAAAATATTTCTTTGCTGATCTTGCGAGTGCTGTCGGGCTTCATGGCTTCAAAACGATCAAAGCTCTTTTTGATTTCATCCCGAAGTTTATTGAAATCGTCACTATGAAAAAGTTTGCAAACAAAATGTCCCCGAGGCTTCAGAAATTGGCGAGCAACGTCCAGAGCCAGTTCACAAAGCTCCATGGATCGAGCTTGGTCGGTGAATCGAATTCCGGTTGTTTTGGGGGCCATATCAGACAAGACAAGATCAAAAATCGGATCAAAACCATGTTGCTCAAATATCTCGGCAAGCTTCAGATCCCGAAGATCGGCTTGAATAAAGGTCGCGTTGCTCAGCTCCACGGTCATAGGGCTTAGATCCACCCCCAAGATCCGGCCCGTCGAGCCCACTTTTTTAGAGGCATACTGGGACCAAGAGCCAGGGCTGGCCCCCAGATCCAAGATGTTTTGACCGGCCTTGAGCAAGTGAAACTTTCGATCGATCTCCTCCAGCTTAAAGACCGAACGGGCGGCAAAGTTCTCTTTTTTTGCCTTTTTATAGTAATGATCCTTGGGATTAAATGCCATGCGGCTTTGTTTATCGAGAAATGTCCTCTGGGACAAGTCCCTTTTCATTGGCGCAAAGGTCCTTGTGTGATAAAAATAAGCTGTCCTTCAGATCACGACAAAAGGAGTTTCAGATGGAGTTGGGTTGGATCATGGCTATTTTTTTCATCGTCATCACCATGGTGTTTGTCGTGATTGCCTTTTTTTTACCGGAATGGGTTGGAATTACCGGCAACAAAGCCAAAGAAATTATGGGGTCTCAGACGGATGAAAATTCTCCGGAGAACTCTAAAAAACCCTAGGCGGAGACTCTCCTCAGGATCCAGTCGGAATCCGTGGGCTGGCATAGATCGACAAGGCAATCAAAGTGACCCCAATAAAGCCGGTCACAATCTCTGGAACATGAACAATGGTATTGAGAAACATGATTCCTGAAAGCGCAGCGACTGCATAAAAGGCCCCATGCTCCAAGTACCGAAAGGCCTGCAGGGTTCCCTTCTCGACCATCATAATTGTCAGACTTCGTACGAACATTGCTCCGATTCCTAATCCCAAACTGATAATCAAAAGATTGTTGGTGATCGCAAAGGCCCCCACGACCCCGTCAAAACTGAAAGAGGCATCTAAAACCTCGAGATATAAAAACATTCCCAAGCTCGCACGATGCGCATCCAGACCATGCCCGGCCGGAACTCTTAGAAAAACACTGAGACCTTCGACCGCCAAAAAGGTCAATACCCCGGCGATTCCAGAATAGATCACCGACAAAGTTTCAGCCTCGGGCACCCACCGGCTGACCCCATAGATGACTGCTAGAACCACACCGACCTCGATGGCCTCTAGCTTTCCCATTGCTGACAATGGCCCCTCAATCATCTTAATCCAATGGATCTCTTTTTCATGATTGAAAAAATACTTGAGCGCCACCAGCATTAAGAACGATC
>PEZR01000008.1:0-147 GCA_002773975.1 Bdellovibrio sp. CG10_big_fil_rev_8_21_14_0_10_47_8 | reverse complement strand
TCCGGAGAAAAAAGTGCCAAACGGAAAGCCTCGAACGGACCAACGTGAGCGACAAATGCCACAATCAACAAAGGAAAAAACAGCCGCATTCCGAAAACTGCGATGACCATTCCCCAGGTCAGAAATCGTTTCTGCCAAAGATGGGTC
>PEZR01000162.1 GCA_002773975.1 Bdellovibrio sp. CG10_big_fil_rev_8_21_14_0_10_47_8 | reverse complement strand
GGGTCAAGTGATAAATTTGTAAATGCCATTGGCGTTCCTCTTTTGGCGGCATCAGCTTCATCCTCATCGTAATGACTTCGTCACTGTGCCCAAGATATTCGCTACTGACATACCTTTCTCTTCTGGCCAAAGCTGTCAGCTTGTAATGGCCGCCTTCGGCGATGATAATTTCCTTTTGCATGACCTTTAATATTTCAGAAACATTTTCTTCCTTGACGGTCTTGATCCAGTCATTGACTTCCGCCTGAAACTGAATCTTCAGTTCAGAACTCATGTACTTCGCCAGCAACTTATAATTTTCTTCGATGTTGGCCGGGTTGACGTTTCCCAAATGCCCCATAAATGTATTGGCGGCGTCATCGACATAGCTTTCGGGAACGCCCTGAGGGCGGGCTGGAGTGAAACCGACAATATTGCTCGGAGCCAGAATGAATTCCTTTTGCCGGTATCGTTTCATAAGCTCGTTGTCTGAAAATCGATCCACAGTGTATTGAATGGTCCAGGCCGCGATAACCAGCGCCAATACGTACTGGAGGGTCATCTTGTCGCGCAATAAAGATGCGCGATAGCACAAATATTTGGGAAGTTGCCTGAGATTGACGCTATCCAAGCCGACCTTTGGCGTTGCGATAACCTTCCCGGCGATGTTTTTCGATTTTTCATTAATCATTTGCCCCCCATTCATGCCGCATTCCCGTCGGGATTGCCGGTCTCATCGGTGTTAAATCGGTTTTTGAAAATCGCCAGAACGTACTGAATCGGAATCACCCAGGTTGTTGTGAACTTGATGACATAGTTCTTTCCGTCCTTGGAAATGAACTGTTCCAGATCAAAGTTAGGCTTTCTTTTGAAAAAAGACGGTGTTTCATTGTCTAACATTCATTTTTCTCCCTGTTATTATTTCTTTAATTTTTGATGAGGCCCCAACGGATCAGAAGCCCCTTGATTACGGCAGTTTGAAGAGTCGAATCCATAACAAATGCCCTGTCAAAAGGATCGCCTTCCGAAGGAAGCTCATCGCACCAAATGGCTTTTATCCATAAAACCGCGGATCTGTGACCTCCGCCGAAGTCTTCCCTGAACACCTTCTCCCAGTAAATTCGCTCGCGTCCAACTTCAATATGGGGCAACACCTTTCGTTTTAACTCCTCGCTCGAATTGACGATATGAAGAACGGCTCTCATTTCAGGTGACATCATCTTAGAATAGTTTTGTTTCATGCATCCGCTCCCTAGTCGGAAAAACGCGTTCTGCCTTTAGGATTCATCAGACCCGGCAGGCTCATTTTCAAGTAACGATAGGGAGCATGAAGAAACACTCCCTTGTTGTACTTTTTGCGGATTGCGGGACCGGCCCACAAAGTCAAAAGCAACAAGAGAAACATGAGGCCCCACGAATAGAAGAGAATTCCAAAAACCAGAATGACGGCGATGGCGATGAATGCGTCCTGCAATTCCCAAAAATCCATGATCATGATTGGTTCATCCACGGTCTGTGGGACCCTTCTGCCATGGGATCTCTTAAGCGTTTCGTAGTTATGCATCGATCACGACCCTTTGAGGTTCGACGACTTGGTGGTAAGAGAAGATGCTGTCACTGTTACCGATATCGAACACGTTTTTGACCCAGTTGGGAGCAGATCCGAGAAGGATTGCAGCAATGATGCACATAATGGCCACGCCAAAGCGTTGTTCTTTCAAAGCCCAGCCGCCGGACACGATGGAAAGACCGGCAAATACTCTCGTGCCCCACTTAAACAGTCCGGTATCAACGATTCTCAGAAGTGTTCCAGCGGCTTCGAGTTTTCCGCTTTCATCGGCACCGGGCAGACTGACTTGCGCCAGTGCTTCAACGCCGATAAGCAAGAGAGCTGACGCCAGCACTAAAAACAATAGCGTGAAGCCGATCTCTGAATGTTTTTGATGAAACTCCCTGACATTTTTTGCCATTGAGTGGGAAATGATTTTCAATTCCATACACAAACCTTTCGTTATTCGTCACTCGTCTTAAATAGAGAAAGAGTCACTTTTTTATTGAGCTGTGTACGTCAGACTCCAAAGCCTGTTGGCGGTTGATCTTCAGTTTTTAATGGCTAGTTCAATGACTGATAAGACCTCCTTTGTTGATCTATAGCCCCGGACGGGTGGAAGAAGCGCCTTTTTTGCCATGTCGGCTATAAGCACCAGCGGCACTCTTTCATTGGCAAATTTCTTCATATCATCCTGACTGGCTTTCGTTATCGGAAGTTCATAGCCGACACTCACGGGATCATTGTCCACCTGTAGAGCTTCAACATAAAACCCCATTTCTTGTAACTCTTTAAGAGTTCCGAACATGCGTTTACAGTGAGGACATTTAGAATCAAAATACATTCTCAGACGGAACTGTTTGGCATGAGGGTGAGTGGTCGGCAGATCATTGATGCTTTCGTTAACAGCCTGAACTCCGGGATCTCCGATTTTGATCTTATTTTTGGACATATATGCCGTCATCCGCTCTTGCAGTCTTGAGGCAAGGCGGTTTTTGAGTTCAATATAAGAAAACCAATTACTGATGTTTTCGTCCGAGGGGTTGCGGGCAAGCTCCATAAACGGCTCCGGCGGCGTATGATCCCCCTCCTTGAAAAATTCTTTGTTTTCAGGGTTCATATAGGTCTTCCAGTCAAACTTGTTTTCTTCAGACTTAGATGTCTTCTCTTTTTTGCTGACGACTTCCTGTTTCTTTTCAGTCTTGCCTTCGGGAACGTCGTTTTCTTTTTTACTATCTTTTTCCCAATAGTTGATTTCAGAATCAAAATAGTTGAACTCTCCTGCGAGTCCCTGATGAGCGAACAATAAGATAAGGGTTAAAAATATCTTTTCAATCAAGACACACTCCTTTACTCAATAATGAAAGACCCGCTCAAGCCACCTGTGTGACGTCAATTTGAGTTTCACAACCAAGCTCAAGATAACTTTGTAATAAAGACTTTCTTGCGCGTAGATATCCCAGGTCGTTTTCCGGCAAAAATATCTCCTCGCCATCAATAAATTCGGCAATGGGTCGTCTTCCCACGATTCCCGGATTCGAGAGACTGCCTTCCGGTTTGCAAGCACTACAGCCGGTAAGATTCCGTTCAAAGAGCAAGATCTCCATGTTCTCAATGGAAACACCTTTGGCTTTCGCTTTTTTCTCAATAAATTTTAGTCTTTCTTTATCCGCTTTGATGCTGCAATGAGGGCAAAGAAGTTTTGCAAGCCTTTGGGCGACGGACAGCCTGAGGTTGGAGCGAATCATGTATTCGTCAATTCCCAGAACTTTCAGTCGTTCAATCACTTCCGCGGCCCCATTGGCATGGATCGTTGAAAGCACCAGATGTCCTGTGGATGCGGCTTTAAATGCCAACTTAGCGGTCTCCTCATCGCGAATTTCTCCAACTAAAATCACGTCGGGGTCTTGCCGGAGAATCGAGCGTAAACCTTCTGCAAAGGAGAGGTCCTTGGTGATTTCTACCTGATTTAAACCTTTAAGCGTGTATTCGACCGGATCTTCCAGTGTGACGATGTTGCGTTCTTTTGAATTAAGCTCTTGTAGAAGGGAATACAAAGTTGATGTTTTTCCGCTACCGGTGGGGCCTGAAATAATGATCACTCCGTTTGGCTCTCGAATGGAATCAAGAAAAATATCGATGGTGTCTTGGTTAAAACCGCAGTGTTGAAGCTTGAAATTTTTGTCGGTCCTTAGCAACCTCAGAACTATTTTTTCTCCGTAAATGGTCGGGAGAGAATTGGCTCTTAAATTCAACTGCCAATCGGGATAGCTTACACGGCTGTCCAGAGGCTTATTGCTGACCGCGATAGAAAGGTTTGTCAGCCGCTTTATTTCATAGATCAGACTTTCACGCCTCTCTTTGTTGAGTTTTTTCCACAAGATAAGATCGCCGTCGATTCTCAGCCGGATTTCGACTCCGTTTTCAGTTGGTTCTATATGAATGTCACTGGTGCCAAAATCTTTCGCGCTCAAGACACAATCCCTGAAAAAGGCCGTATAGGGACCGGTTCCGAGGACTTTTTCCTGGCTTGTCTTTTCAATGATGAGATTGATTGTGTTTTTGATTTCCTGACTCAACGTGAACCTCCGCCAAGGCCTTGGCAGACGGCTCCCATGGCTTCGATGGCCGCATAGTAAGCGGGCACCGTCGGCCAATCGCGTTTGCAACTGACTTTCTTCCAAGCGACGAACAAGTGACCCTTTAGGCCGCCACCCGTGAGTCTGCCAAGCTCGCGAACGTTTTTCGCCGTCTCTAAAATTCCGAGATTTTGTCCTTCCCTGAAGCAAGAAGAAGACTGGGGACTGATCATCTGCCATTTTTCATCTATGCTGGACGGACTTGACCGGAACACCTCGCTCGCAAGGCTTCTCATCCTGGAGCCGATCATAAGTGCGCCTGTTAAAGAAGCTGGACCATCATATGTCCCATACCTGGGATAGAAAATTCCCCAGCCGTTACAGACAGGATGACTACTCGGTAAAAAGGTCGGCAGCTTTGGGAACGGAACGCTACACATGGGGGATTCAGGGGCCGAGAAACGGCTCCCTGATCCCCCAGTAGCAGAACTGAGAGCCCCAGTTATCAAACAGGCTTTGGGGCTCGCAGACCAGGCCAGGAAAAGAGGTTGCAGAAGATCCCCCATTCCGGTCGCCCAGTGATCGTGAATGTGCTCAGACATGGCGTCAAAACACATCTTTGGTGGCCTTGCACCACCGCAGGGAAGGAGAGAGAAAGGAATGGAGGCAAGCGGTACGCCAAGAACATGGGCATGATAGGACTGGCTATCGTTAATACCCTCAGATCCAAATGGGATCTTAGACTTTGGTCCAAGGGTCGCCAATTGAGCCGCCACACCGGGAAGCTCTTTAAAGTGAGTCGCTCCTCCATCGGGGCTTAGCTCAACAAAAGTTTGCGGGACGTAATATTCAAGCCGGGCACAGGGCCTTGGCACCGGCCAGCCACACATCGCACCGCTGACCTTGAAGTCCAAACAGGAGCGAAACTCGCGGGCCTTCACCACACTGCAAACATTCGGGAATGCCTCAGCTCGGTTCAGGACACCTGTCAATATCAAGATGATTCCCGCTGCGGTGGATGCCAGTAATTTTATCAGTTTTTTATGTGCCGTGTTTGGCTTCCTTAAGAAATGCGGTTTTAAAAATATTTTCTCAAACCGTGTTTGAACTCCGTCATATAAGAGTCCGAAAGCTTCAAAACTCTGCAAGCTGGAAAACTCACGGCCAGTCAACGCATAGTCCTTTTGAGGTGACGTGCTATAGGACTCCGTAATATTGGCGTCTTGAGCGTCAAATCCGCCAATCAGGTAATTCCTGTTGGTGTGTTGGGACATTTCAGAAATATTGTGCGTTGTCTTTGGCTGTTCTTCTTTTCCGACAAGTTCCTGGAAAAGTTTAATTGTGTTGAGGTCTGCGGAGTGACAGGCGATCCTGGTTCTGAAATTCTGAATCAGTTCTTTCGTTGCCTTGTCCCTGCCTATGGCATTTTCCAGCGTACTATAAGACTGAGTGGCCGCGATCGTGATCGTATTGGCTTCTCTTCCTTTTGCCAGACATTTCTCATCGCCGATAGTTGAACCGGACGAAACGGTCACGACATCCTGATACTCGTCGATGATGATAACCCCGCTGACGGACTTATCCCTTTCGGTATCTGCAAGACGGTTTAAAAGAGCCTGTTGGTAATGAAGTTTGACAAATGTTCCCATTGATTTGGCCAGTGCGGGAGTTGTAATGTCAAAAAGGATCATCTTGCCGGAATCGACCAACTCATCCATTGATTTGATCTTGAGGTCTTCCTTTTTCGGACAAAAAATCTTGGCTGCCCTGTATTCCTGAAATTGGTTTAAAAAACTTGTGCTTGTCGCTAAGATCCCGGTTCGTACTTTGTCTTCAAGCTGCCGGTATTCGTTTTGGAAGTATTCAATCGCACAATTAATGTTGTAGATTTCTTCCGGTCCCAGCTTTCCGCCAGTCGATTCGTTCGATTCATTTTTTAAACCGGCTCTTTTCGCCTCGATGAGATCATCCCAAAGGTTATCTTTGTTCGCTCTGATAATGACTTCGTAGAGATCCCGAAGGGTGTAATACTCTTTCACTGCCGCACAATAGACCAAGGCGTTTTTCATCAGATTGAATGCCGAAATTTCCCAGAAAGGAGAGTCAAACTGTTTTCCGATGTAGTTGGTGGCCGCGGCTCTTACCATCTGGGCAACTTCTAAAAACCTTGACCGTTGCAAGGCATTTTCAACGTAAATCGGGTTAAAAGTGACGTCTCCATCCAGATGGATATGGAACATATTTTTTTCGAGTTTTTCATTTTCAATGATCTTTTTTGCTGCTTTCAAAAATGTTCCTTTCGGGTCAATCAGCAGTAGTGACGGCTTCGGACTGAAATTCTTCAAGATCTGCTCCAGGTAAGGTAAAATCGTGCCGGATGTTTTTCCTGAACCGATAGATCCGGTAATCAATATATTTCCATTGAGAGCGCGTCTGTTTAACGTAGCCCAGCCAACTTTTTTAAGGTGTCAATCTCACAAGCAGCCTCGTTCGTCGCCCCAAGACAGATGCCGTTTTCAATAACCGGCCTTGATGGTATACGATCACAGGAACTCTTTGTGCCTTGGTTCCGGAAAGAAAAATTTGACTCTAGAGCTTTAAAAAGCGCAAATGCCGTCAAATAAAAATTTCCGACGCAGAAAACTGCCGCGTGATAAGTGTCAAAGCTCAGGCCAAGATCTCTCAACCCCTCGAATATTTCAAACTCTACGACCTGAGAGACGATGTGGATGATGCCGGAAGATAAAAAAAGTACCGCAAGATTACTTGCCGTTTTCATTCTATTAAGGCTTCCGTTTTCACCTTTACTTCTCAGACTTTTCAGTTTTGCGCCTTGCTTGCTCAGTGCCAGAACTCGTCTCAGATATGAAGTGACAAGGTATAAATTCACCACAATGGATGCCGACAGAGCTGCTAAAAACACTTGATGGGTTATAAAGAGCCTTTCAATCAGTTTGATGTTCTGTTCATTGAACCCATCGTTAGTCGCCACGGCAAGGCCGATCAGTACGACAATTAACAATAAAGCTGCCAATGGTGCGGGAATATCATTACTACTTTTGTTCATTACAGACCTCTTTGTACTTTGTCGCCGCATCGAAGCGAGCGGCCAGACCCTTTAGTCTCTCAATGCGCTTGCGCAATGATTTGCTCCCTTCAAATTCGATTGGCGACAGTTGCGCTTCAAACTTTTCAATCAATTGTTTAAGACTTTTTTTCACCGACACCTCCCCCGGTTAAGCAACCGACACTTTTTGCCCTTTAGCCGATACCCAGTAGGCTCGGTGCCTCAGTTTCTCTTCAACTCCTACAAATCGACCGTTATGAAAAACAAAATTGAATCCACCGTGGCGGAAATCGGAACGGTACTTCTTCCTGAAACCTTTCTTCAGCCGTTCAGCGATATAGCCGTAAAGCTCTTCGTCGGTTAATTCGTTTAGAATCGTCACTTTTTCTTCAGTCATCATAACCCCTCATTTTCAAAAAAATTTTCAATTTCCTGAATCGTTGCCGATAAATCCCTGTTGAGCACCAGTTCCTCAACGCTCAGGCTTCCGTAAATTTCACGAAATTCATTTCTGATGGTTTCAACGAAATGCTTCATATTTGATCGTCCTCCCAGGCGGCTAAAAGATATATCGGTTCAACGCCCTTAACTTTTGCTTTTCTTCTTCCAGTCGTTTTTCAGCTTCCGATTGCGTGAAAAGTGAATCCAAAATCTGCAAAAATGATCGACTCACTTTTTTAAAACTTGAAG
Organism: Bdellovibrio sp. CG10_big_fil_rev_8_21_14_0_10_47_8; assembly: GCA_002773975.1. Taxonomy (GTDB): domain Bacteria; phylum Bdellovibrionota; class Bdellovibrionia; order Bdellovibrionales; family Bdellovibrionaceae; genus 21-14-0-10-47-8. The sequence goes on along the minus strand of PEZR01000162.1, from coordinate 1,677 downwards.
CGCAAGTCTTCGTAGATTCGTCATGCGGAACTTGATGTGATTTTTTATTACTGTTCTGGATTGATTCACAGTTATTCATGATTACGCTCCCTTCTGAAAAATGAATGTCGAGAGTTCTTTTTCGCAAAATTCAGAAAATTCGCTGAATCCATGGATCTTCTTCTGGATCAGTCGATTTTGCTTTAGCTCTTTCTCACTGATGAGTCTGAAAAAACGATTGATTTTTCTGAAGACACTTGCCGAGCTTTCGCCGGATGAATTCTGGCTTAATAAATCGGCTTCAATTTCTTGAGCCTTCTGTATGAGCTTCGGATTACCGCAAAGCTCGTCCACTGAAAGACAGAAGCAAAGATCAGTGAACATACCCGCGAGCTTCTTTTTTTTATTTTCCACCGTACCCCCAAACCGTAAATGCGTTTGCTTTTGTTACAGGTGGAGGCCTATAGCAGCCGCCATGCCAACTTTTTCCGCTAAATAAAAGTTATTTTATAAATGTAATGATTTTAGATATTTAGACGCCAAATTTTTTCTAAAATGGGGTTTTGAAACCTCAAAAACTTCAAAAATCGCTCCGATTCGGAGCACTTACGGAGCACCTTGTATTTTTTCTATGCTCCGCTACGGAGCATTTGCGGATCGCCTTAAAGTATTTTAATAGTTATTTCGCTGCACAGTTTTTGGGCAGCTTATTAAGGCGGGGAAATGAGAAATCCTTCTTTAAATATACTCATAGTTGAAGACGACAAGCTGGCGGCGATTTCACTGCAAAAGCTTCTTCAGAAAAGCGGCCATAAGGTATTTTGGGCCGACTCGGTAAATTCCGCCCGCAAGCTTATGTCCGATTCTACTTTCCAATTGGCTTTTGTGGATCTTGACCTGGATCGTAACTCCGAAGGCTTTGAGTTGATTCCCGCATTGAGAGAAAATGGAGTTTACACCGCAATTGTCACGGCACATAGTGCGGACGTTTTTATTGAAAGGGCCTATGACGTTGGCTGTGACGATTACGTGACGAAGCCCTTTCACTTTGAATCAATCGAGAGAGTGATAAGTAACTGCTCAAATACACCTATTTCGGAAGCGAGATTTGATAAGCTGATCTCTTCTGAATTTCTGACAACGGACCAAAATCTTCTGAAAGAAATTGACAGACTGAAAGACAGTTTTCGAGGAAGCGCTCCAATATTCTTTTACGGTCCCAGTGGTGTCGGCAAAACCGTTTTGGCCAATATTCTACATCGCGCCAAATTTGGCAGCACCAAAAAGTTCATAGAATTGAACTGTTCCGCGATCCCGGAAGATCTGCTTGAATCCGAACTTTTCGGTCATATGAAAGGGGCTTTCACCGGGGCAGATAAGGACAAGGTCGGTAAACTCGTGGAAGCCGACGGAGGCACTCTCTTCTTGGACGAAATCGCCACCATGCCTCTGAAGGTCCAGCAGAAGCTTTTAAAAGCGATTGCTGAAAAGAGATTCAGTGCGGTGGGCTCAAACAAAGTGATTGAATCGGATTTTCGTATCATGAGTGCTACCTGCAATAATATTTTTGAACTTATAAAAGAGGCAAAGTTTCGTGATGACCTCTTTTACCGGATCACGGGCACCAACGTAACAATTTCGGGTCTTGCGGAACGAAGAGAAGATATCGGTCTTCTTATCAGCCATTTTAAGTCAAAA
>PEZR01000059.1 GCA_002773975.1 Bdellovibrio sp. CG10_big_fil_rev_8_21_14_0_10_47_8 | reverse complement strand
TGTTTTCAAATGCAAACGCTTTGATTTCCTTGAGAGATTTCGTCGCCTTGGGTAAGGTTTCGCACCTATGCTATTAACTGGCGCACCCGCTCAAGAAATTCAAAGACGACGGACTTTTGCGATCATTTCCCACCCTGATGCTGGAAAGACCACCCTCACCGAAAAACTGCTCTATCACGGTGGAGTGATTCATGAAACGGGTGAGGTCAAAGGCAAGTCCGGGACCAAGGCTGTGACCTCGGATTGGATGGAGCTAGAGCGGCAAAAGGGGATCTCTATCACCTCGAGCGTGATGACTTTTGATTACCAAAAGTTGCGGGTGAATTTGCTCGATACTCCGGGGCACAAAGACTTTTCCGAGGACCCCTATCGCGTATTGATGGCGGTAGAGAGTGCCTGCATGTTGATTGACGTCGCGAAGGGAGTCGAAGAGCGAACAAAGAAGCTTTACGATGTCTGCCGTTATCGCAGTATTCCGATTTTTACTTTTATCAATAAATTGGACCGGGAAGGAAAAGCCCCACTGGATTTGATTGATGAGGTGGAAACCACTCTGAAAATGAGCTGCTACCCGGTGACATGGCCCATCGGTATTGGGCAGCGCTTTCGAGGGATCTACAATCGAATGAGCAAAGAGATCATTCTTTATGATCAACGACGGGACGGGGATGAGGTCACTGTCATACCCGTGAATGGTTACCGAGATGAAAAATGGAAGTCCTTGGTCAGCGAAGAGATTTATGAACAAACCTGCGAAGAGCTCGATTTGATCGAGGGGGTTTTGCCGCCCTTTGATCCAGAAAAGTTTTTAAAAGGCGAGATCTCGCCAGTGACCTTTGGCTCTGCCAAGCAAAATTTTGGTGTTGATATTTTTCTGCGATTTTTTTGTCAGTTTGCTCCGGGGCCTCAGCCGCGGAACACTCAATCTCAGGTGCCAGTGGATCCGTTGGATTCTAACTTCACGGGTTTTGTATTTAAAATTCAAGCCAATATGGATCGTCGTCATCGAGATCGAATCGCCTTCATTCGAATTTGTTCAGGGCGTTTTGAGCGAGGCATGAAGGTCAAACACAGCCGACATAACAAAGAGATTCGGCTTTCTTACTCTAATCAATTTATTGCCAATGAAAAGGCCACCGTGGATGAGGCCTACGCCGGTGATATTGTCGGCGTTGCGGACACCGGAAATTTCGCAATTGGCGACAGCGTCGCGTCAGATAAGCTCGTGAGGTTCGAAGATATTCCCAAGTTTGCTCCGGAGCTTTTTTCCCGCATGTCCGTTACCGATGCCATGAAACGGAGAAAGATGCAGGAAGCTTTGGTGCATCTTTCAGAGGAAGGGGCCATACAGCTCTTTATTGATCCCTTGGTGGGCATGCAAGACCCCATCATCGGCGTCGTTGGAGAGCTGCAATTTGAAGTGCTCGTGCATCGCATGCAGGATGAATACAATCTAGATGTGAAGCTCAATCGTTTGCCATTTTCTGTGGCCCGTTGGCCTCGCTCTCAAGAGGGCAAGGCCGTTTCAGAGCTGAAAGGGAGTTTTCAGGTGTATAGAGACCTGATCGACCAACCCGTCATTTTACTCAATCAAGAATGGGATTTGAACTGGGCCAAAAAGGAGAATCCCGAGGTTGAGTTTGCTACCAGTATTTCAAGGGCAAGATAGGAATTAATCAATGGAGCCATTGGTCATCGATAAGGTAACCAAACATTATCTGAGAGAAGGGCAGCCTGCGGTTGAAGCGGTCAAAGGGGTTTCATTTTCTGTGCGCCCCGGAGAAATTTTCGGACTTTTGGGGCCGAATGGAGCGGGAAAGACTACTTTGATTTCGGTCATCACGACCTTGGAAAAACCGACTTCTGGAGATGTGACGATATTTGGTCACTCGGTACTGACTGAGCCCTTGAAAACAAAAATGAGCATTGGGGTAGTCCCGCAAGAAATTGTTTCCAGTGGGTTTTTTAATCTGGAAGAGTTGCTCCAGTATCATTCCGGATATTATGGACTTCGACATAATTTACCCAGAATTCGACAGCTGCTTGATCGTATGAGTTTGACCGAGCACAAAAGCAAAATAATGAGACAACTCTCGGGCGGAATGAGAAGGCGGATGATGATTGCCAAAGCATTGGTTCATTCTCCAAAGGTATTGTTGCTCGATGAGCCCACCGCGGGTGTGGATGTTGCCTTGAGAAATCAACTTTGGGACTTCGTGCGAGAGCTGCGCGCGGAGGGGGTCAGCATCGTGTTGACCACTCATTATCTGCAAGAAGCTGAGGAGCTTTGCGACCGGGTCGGGATTATCAACAAAGGCGAATTAAAATATGTTGGTCCTACAAAAGAGATCATCAAAGATCTGACCCAAAGAAAAGTCGAAGTGCAGTTAAGGTCGGGGCAGGTCATCCCATTGATCATGTCCAAAGGGGATGACCTGGGAGTTATTCTTAAACTGCAAAACTTAAAACTCGAAGACATTCATGATCTCAATATCGAAGAGGGCACTCTGGAAGATGCCTTTGTAAAGGTCTTGAGCTTATGATTGGATTTATCTTTTTGTTCCGAAGAGAATGTCATCGTTTCATGAAGGTCCTTGTTCAGACCGTACTCACTCCCCTTATCAGTGCCACCTTGTATCTTTTGGTTTTTGGCGTGTCTCTTGGCAGTCAGGTGGAAATCCATGGGGCCCAATATCTGGCCTTCTTGGTTCCTGGACTGATGATGATGGGATTGATGAACAATGCCTTTCAAAATTCTTCGTCGTCTCTGGTTTCCAGTAAATTCACCGGAGATATTGAAGATCTGGCCGTTGTTCCCCTGACCCGGTCTCAGATTATTTGGGCCATGAGTTTGGCGTCCGTTGTGCGCGGCGCGATGGTGGCTTTGACGACCTTGTTGGTGGGTGAGGCCTTTTATTACTTTAAGTATCAGAGCTTCATTTATCCCGAACATCCCCTGTGGCTAATGTATTTTATTTTGGTGGGGGGGTTGGTTTTTGGTCAAATGGGATTGATGGCGGCTTTTTGGGCAAAAACTTTTGATCAACTCAGTGCCGTCTCCACCTTTGTTATTTTGCCACTGACCTATTTGGGTGGGGTTTTTATGTCGATTGAAAGTCTTCCCGAGATTTGGCGAAAACTCAGTTTGATCAATCCACTTTTTTATTTCATCAATGGTCTTCGCTACAGTGTTTTGGGTTTTTCCGATGTGGATGTGACTCATGCCTCTGTTTTGGCCTTGGTATTTTTGGTGCTCATGCATTTCTTAGCTCGTCGTGTATTGTCGCGGGTGAGTTTCTCAAGGTGGTAAAAGATGTTCGATAATATCTCCGAGAAAATTTTAGCCAGTCTCAAGAAAGTTCGTGGGCAACATAAGATTTCTGCGGCCAACGTTGAGGAGGCCCTGAAGGAAATCCGCATGAGTTTGCTCGAGGCGGATGTGAATTTTAAAGTGGTGAAATCTTTTATTGACCGGGTCAAGGTCAAAGCTCTTGGCGCTGAAGTTCTGCAGGGAGTTCATCCCGGACAACAGTTGGTCAAAGTGGTTCACGATGAGCTGGTGACGACCTTGGGGGGCGGAGCCGTCGATATTGATGTGCGTGAAAAACCCTCGGTCATCATGATGGTGGGCTTGCAAGGGGCTGGGAAAACCACCAGTGCAGCGAAGCTTGCTTTGTTTATCCGGCAAAAGTTTGGCAAAAAGCCGGGACTAGTGCCAGCGGATATTTATCGTCCGGCGGCCATTGAACAATTGCAAACCTTGGGTGCGCAAAACAATATGGCGGTCTATCCAACACAAGTGGGACAGAAGCCGGAACAGATCGTTGAAGCCGCCAAAAAATGGGCTCATGACAATTTGATCGATGTGGTGATCATCGATACGGCGGGGCGCTTGCAGATTGATGAAGAACTAATGAGTGAGCTTCAGAGACTTAAAGAAATTTGGACTCCGCAAGAGGTTCTGCTCGTCGCAGATGCGATGCTAGGGCAGCAGTCCGTCAGTGTTGCCGAGGGCTTTCATTCACGCTTGGGGCTGTCTGGCCTCGTTTTGACGAAAGTAGATGGGGATGCGCGCGGAGGGGCCGCCCTGAGCATTCGAGAAGTCACAGGCGTGCCCATTAAGTTTTTGGGCGTCGGTGAAAAGGTCGCTCAACTCGAGGTCTTTCACCCGGATCGTTTGGCTTCGCGGATTTTGGATATGGGGGATGTTCTTTCCCTGGTTGAAAAAGCCCAAGAAGTGATGGATGAAAAAGGAGCCCGAGAGTCCGCGCGCAAAATGATGAAGAATGAATTCACCATGGATGATTTCCTGGCGCAGATTCGTATGATGAAAAAGATGGGCGGAATCGAGAGTCTGCTGAAATTTTTACCCGGCATGGGAGATGTTAAAAAGCAGCTCAGCCAGATGACCCCTCCCGATCAAGAGATGAAGAAAATTGAGGCCATCATTAGCTCGATGACAGCTCAGGAGCGCCGGGATCACCGAGTTTTAAATGCTTCGCGTCGCGAAAGAATTGCGAAGGGAAGTGGAACCCAGGTTCAAGACATCAATCGCTTTGTAAAGCAGTTCGAGCAGTCCAAAAAGATGATGTCGATGATGATGAAGATGGGTGGTGGCCGTGGAGGAATGCCCTTCAAGCCGTTTTGAGAGAGATTTCTGCCCTGAGAGCTTGATTTTCGCTCTTGCAAATGAGAATTCAAGCCTGTACAAATCTGGATTCTAGTTTTTCGAAAGGAAAAGGACCCTATGGCCGTTGTGATTCGTTTAGCTCGTTTTGGCACAAAACACGCCCCCAAATATCGTATTACCGTTGCAGATCAACGCAGATATGCGACTTCAAAATATCTGGAAATTTTGGGTGTCTACATTCCAACTCCTCAAGGCAACGATAAAAAAGTTGTGATGGATATGGAGAAGGCTCAGGCCTGGATCAAGAAGGGTGCACAGCCCACTGATCGCGTAAAACACCTGATGAAATTGATCCAAGCCGGTCAATAAACAAAAACTTAACTGATTATTTGTTTGGCAACTCCAAAAAATTTTGTAACATCTTGAAAAGGTAGAAGTTGTCGCAGGATCATCAAGTCGCTGCTGACCCTGGAGGGTGGAAAAAATGGATCATTCGAGTTTAAAAGATCTTGTGGAGTTCATGGCAAAATCCCTGGTGGATGAACCCGATCACGTCGAAGTTAACGAAGTGATTGGTGAGCAAACAACAGTTGTTGAGCTAAAAGTTGCCAAGTCAGACCTCGGTAAAGTCATTGGAAAACAGGGCCGCACGGCTCGTTCAATGAGAACCATTCTGAATGCAGCATCAACGAAACTGCAAAAACGCAGTGTCTTAGAAATCGTTGAATAAGTTCTAAAGATTGAAAATATTCAAGAGAAAGGGAGCAACAGCTCCCTTTCTTCTTTTTGAGCCTCTGCAGCTCCCTAAATTTGACACTGCGAGCTAGATCCTCTATACCAGTTCTCATGTCTTTGAATCCCAGTGCCTGGAAAAAAGTTGGAAAAATTAAGAGTGCTCATGGCCTCAAGGGAGAGCTGTCTGTTTTTGTGTTTTCAGGTGAGGCCTCTTGGCTAAAAAAACTCAAACAATTTGGGCTGGGGATTGATCATGAAAATGATCTGCAAAGGCAGATTGTTTCTTACACGGTCGACGGGGCTCGGCAGACTCCGACGGGATTGATTTTAAAAACTCTAGAGATTGAGGACCGAACTCAGGCCGAAAAATTGAAAGGCCAAATATTTTATATCCCCGAGGAGCTGTTGCGCTCACAGGCGGGAGAAACTATTTTTCTTCACGAAATTGAAGGTTTTCAATTGATCGATGTCGTGAGCGGTCAGGGTGGAATAATCTCAGGATTTTCATCCAACGGAGTTCAAGATTTGTTGGTGGTCACTCGAGAAGATGGCCGTCAGGTAGAGATCCCCTTTGTTGCCCCTTTTATTGTGAAGATTGATTTTAAAAGTGAAACACTCCAGATGAAGTTGCCAGAAGGCCTTCTGAGGCCCGAGGACTTATGAGCACTGGATTTCAAGTGATTACATTGCTACCGGCTATCATCGAGGCGGCCCTGGATCACGGAATTCTGAGTCAGGCTCGTGAGCGGGATTTGATTCGGGTCGAGACCGTGAATCCTCGGGACTTTACCAAGGACGTTCATCACACCGTGGATGATCGTCCCTTTGGCGGCGGGGATGGGATGGTGATGATGGTGGAGCCCCTGCAGAAGGCTTTAGCGAAAGCGATGGAGTCAGCGCCAGAAGCCTGGGTGGTTTATCTGAGTCCGCAGGGGGCAAGCTTAAGGCAGGACAAGGTCATGGCATTGGCTGAGAAAAAGAACATTGTTTTGATCTGCGGTCGATACGCTGGGGTTGACCAACGATTTTTGAACGAGTGGGTTGATGAGGAGCTCTCGATCGGAGACTATGTTCTGTCTGGTGGAGAATTGGCGGCAGCGGTCGTCATCGATGCTGTTTCTAGACAGATTCCAGGTGTTCTTGGTCATCAATCTTCCGCTCAATTGGACAGTTTTTCTGAGGGCTTGGACGGCTTGTTGGAAGCACCTTCTTACACCCGACCTCAGGAGATCCTGGGTCAAAGTGTTCCTGAGATTTTGCTTTCTGGAAATCATCAAAAAATTAGTGAGTGGAAAAAAAATATTTCTCTGCTCTTAACTTTGCATAAAAGACCAGACTTGCTGGCAAAAACTCATTTAAATCAAAAAGAACTTCAAAGTTTGCGGACCTTTTGGTCTCAGATATCCCCACAGGACCGACGGGTTCTGGGGCTTGAAGCTTTGACCGATGACAGGGTGAACTGTTTGGAGCCATATGGGACCTGAATCATCCGAAAACACTATGGCTGCCGTGCCTCGCTTAGCCCTGGGGTTGGTGCATTTTCCGATCCTGGATCGGGAAAAGAAGGTCGTCGCGACGAACATCACCAATTTTGATATCCATGATATTGCAAGAGCTGCGACGGTCTATGGAGTTGAGCGCTATTATTTGATTCATCCAATGAAAGAACAGCTGATGTTTGTGGATCGAATTCTGGATCACTGGCGGACAGGGCAGGGGTCAAAATTCAACCCCTTTCGGAGAACAGCCCTGAAGGATGTCTTCACGGCGACCAGTCTGGACGAGGCAAAGAAGGACTGGGGAGCGGACTGCTTTACGGTGGCGACCCATGCTCGGCCGGTGCCGGGAACGACCTTTTATTCCTGTTCAGAGTTGAAGTCAGAGATTCGAAAACCCACGGCAAAACCCTGTTTTTTGCTGTTTGGAACGGGTTTTGGAATGACCGAGGAGTATATGCAGGGCTGCGATGGGGTTTTGGAGAGTATTCGAGGGGCGCCGCCCAATGATTACCGTCATTTGAGTGTGCGTTCGGCAGTGTCTATCTATCTTGACCGCATTATGGGGCCATGGTAGACCCTTCTTTTCGTTTTAATAAAAGGCTGGGATAATATGGCAAAAGCAAAAAAAGCAGTGAGCAAAGAGAAAACAAAAAAAGCAGGAACAGCGGCAGAGACAAACATCGTGCGTCGCGTAACAGCTGCAAAAAAGAACTCTCAAATTGGTGAATTCCGGTCTGGCGATTCAGTGAATGTTTACGTGAAAGTAAAAGAGGGCGAAAAAGAACGAGTTCAGGTTTACAAAGGTGTTGTGACCAAAATTCAAGGTTCTGGCTCTTCTCGTTCATTCACCGTGCGAAAAATTTCTGCGGGTGTTGGTGTGGAGAGAACTTTTCCGTTTGCAAGCCCAAGTGTTGACCGAGTTGAGCGCCTGACAATTGGCCAAGTTCGTCGTTCACGTTTGTATTATCTGCGTGGACTTGAAGGTAAGGCTGCAAAAATTAACTCTGAGCTGGCAAGACCGATGAGCAAACAAGCGCAAGCTGAAGAACAAGCTCAGGCTGAAAAAACAGAAGCTTAGATCAAAGAATAATAGGTTAGTTTCTAAAACCCTTGTTTTTAACAGGGGTTTTTTTTTGAATTTAACTGGAGGAGAGCGTGAAGACTTCAGGCAAAAAAGTCATTTCTTTGGAACCCGTGGATTGGAAAACATTTTCTCCAGCTCCGGTCGTTGGCGTTGATGAGGTTGGCCGGGGATGTTTGGCGGGGCCTGTTTATGCGGCGGCGGCCTGTCTTCGTTCCGATGTTCTGGTGGAGCAATTAACAGATTCAAAGTTATTGTCCGAAAAACGGAGAGAGATTTTGGCCCCTCAGATCTTGGAGCAGCACTGGGTGGGAATTGCCTTTGCAACTGTTGAAGAGATTGATGAGATCAATATTTTTCAAGCCTCACTTCTCGCGATGAAGCGAGCAGTTCTGGAGCTAGAAAAAAAGATGGGTCAGGTCGCTGGACATGTTTTAGTTGATGGAAGTTTCCGAGTTCCGGGGCTGGCCCGTGTACAGACGCCGTTGATCAAAGGGGATCTTCGATGTGCGCCGATTTCTGCGGCCTCGATTGTTGCCAAGGTCACCCGTGATCATTTGATGAAGGAATATGGAGAAAAGTTTCCGCAGTATGGATTTGAAAAACATAAAGGCTATGCGAGTCCCACTCACAAAAAGGCCATCCAAATCTCGGGCCCCTGCCTCCTCCACCGACGAACCTTTTCGGGGGTCAAAGAATATTTGCCGGGGAACATGGGCTGAAGATCAGGCCCTGCTCTACTACCAAAAAAAGGGATACTCTTGTTTGCAAAGGAGATGGCGATCGCCCTTCGCAGAGATTGATTTGGTTCTATCTTCCCCTGGTCGGGAGTTGGTTTTGGTGGAGGTGAAGTTTGTTCAGTCCTATGAATATATGCACATTCGCCTGTCTCGCCCCCAGAAGGAACGATTGAAGAGAGCTCTCCTATTTTGCCTGGAGCAGAGGGAGCATTGCCAACTGGAGCTTGCTGTCGTGAGTCACAGAGGTGAAGTGAAGGTATTCTCTGACATCTTTTGTTGACCCATTTTCCTTCCCATTCTGAAATAGATCTATGAGATTTTTCTATGCAGGTATTCTTGTTTTTGTAATGGGAGTTCAAGTCCAGGCTGCGGACAAGTTGACGGTCTTTTTGAAGAGCTGTGCTTATGGGACCCTCGGAGGGGCTGCCGTTGGGCTGGCGACCCTGGCCTTTTCAGAAAATCCTGGTGGCAAGATCAACAATGTATCTCGTGGGGCTTCCTTGGGGCTTTATGCGGGAATTGGATATGGATTATTTCAAATATATGGCAATCCAAAAA
>PEZR01000121.1:3558-9704 GCA_002773975.1 Bdellovibrio sp. CG10_big_fil_rev_8_21_14_0_10_47_8 | reverse complement strand
TCCAATCAAAGTGAACCAACAAAAACATTTGGTCGAAGAGATCGTCAAACACGGAAAAGAGCGCCGCCTTGGTCTTGAGTGCGGAAGCAAACCAGAACTTTTGGTTGTTCTTGCTTTGATGAATACTCCCAACGCCTTGGTCATCTGTAATGGTTTTAAAGACGTCGAATACATTGAAACAGCGATGCTCTCTCAGAAATTGGGCCGCCATACCATCATCGTTGTTGACCGTTTTGAAGAACTGAAAATGATCATCGAGTCCGCCAAGAAACTCAACACTCGCCCTCATATTGGGTTTCGAGCTAAGTTGAACACACAGGGAGCTGGAAAATGGGTGGACTCATCGGGTGCTAGATCAAAATTTGGTCTAACTTCGGTGGAAATCGTGGAGGGCTTCGAGCTTCTGAAAAAAGAAGGCATGTTGGATTGTTTGGAACTGCTGCATTTTCATATCGGTTCGCAAATTCCCGTGATTCAAAGCTTAAAGTCCTCTTTGAAAGAAGGCGCGCGATTTTACACTGAACTTTACAACATGGGCGCCACTGGGCTTAAATTCATTGATGTCGGTGGCGGCTTGGGCGTGGACTATGACGGCACGGGGTCCTCTGACAGCTCCATCAATTACAGCGAGCAAGAGTATGCCAATGATGTGGTCTCTGCCCTTCAGGCCCTTTGCGATGAAAAAGGCATCCCCCATCCTGACATCGTGACTGAATCCGGACGATTTTTGGTCGCCCATCACTCGGTCTTGGTATTTAATATTCTGGGCATCAACAATCTAACTCAGCACGAGCCACCAAGACCTGCTCAAAAGACTGATCATCCTTTGATTCAGGATCTGCAATATATCTTTGAAAAATTGAACAAAGAAAACATCAACGAATGTTTCAATGATCTTCAACAGGCGAAAACAGAATCTCTTTCTCTGTTCACCTACGGCGTATTGAATCTTTCACAACGAGCTTGGGCTGAACGTATGTATTTTGCGATCGCGACCAAGATGATCGCCATTGCGAAACAGCTCGAAGATGCTGATGATATTATCCAAGCTTTGTCCCAAGACCTCTGTGACACTTATTTTTGTAACTTTTCAGTGTTCCAGTCGGTTCCAGATTCTTGGGCTGTGGGCCAAATGTTTCCCGTGATGCCCATTCATCGTCTGAGCGAAAAGCCCCAGCGCGAAGCCACCCTGGCCGATCTCACTTGCGATTCTGATGGAAAAATTGAAAAATTTATCGACACTGAAACAGGCAAGTATAAAAAAACTCTTCACGTTCATGACATCAAAGAAGGCGAACACTATTTCATGGGAATCTTCCTGACAGGAGCTTACCAAGAAATTTTGGGGGACCTGCACAATCTGTTCGGTGATACTGATGCCGTTCACGTTTCTTTGCATGAAAGTGGTTATACTTTGGATCACTACATCCCAGGGGACACCGTGACCGAGGTCCTTAGCTATGTACAATATCGCCATTACAATATGGTCGACAATGTTCGCAAAGCGGCCGAAGAAAGCATTCAAAAGGGCAGCATCTCCAAACAAGAAGCCAAACTTCTGATTAAACACTATGAAGAAGGCCTGTCTGGATACACCTATCTGGAAGACCCGGAATAAATTTTTCTCGAAAATTTTTATCGTGAATCATAGGCTTCGCGAATGGCGAGGCCAATATTGATCAAACAAATCATCATGACCAACAAGAAAATCGACGGCCACCAGACGAGCCATTCAGCGATGCTGAAATATTTTTGAGACTGGCCGATCAGCTCACCCCAACTGGGGGTCGGTGCATGTAAACCAAGACCTAGGTAATCCAGCAAAGCCAATCCTGAAATATTCGCAGCGATTGCAAATGGCGAAAACGTCACCAAGGGCGTGAGCGCGTTGGGAAGAATGTGTTTAGTGATGATGCGGAAATGCGAAGCGCCGATGGCTCGGGCCGCCTCGACATATTCCCGCTTTCGCAATTGTAGGAACTGAGCCCGCATGTGGTGATAAATCCCGGTCCAATCAAATAGAACCGTAAAGATCACGAGCAAGGCCATCGACGGTTCAAAAATTGAAATGATGGTAATCAACAGCAAAAGCTGAGGCATCATCTCGATGAGCTCGACAAAACGCGAACCCACCAAATCCACGCGTCCACCCATATAACCCTGAAACGCACCGATCAAACCACCCAGTAAATAGGACAGCAGCCACGCGCTGAAGGCATAACCAATGGAATACCGAAACCCGTACAACAACCGAGTCAATACATCACGGCCTCGATCATCTGTTCCCAACCAATTCATTCGACTGGGTGGCGCTGGATAATCTGCCACAAAAGAGTTGCTCTCAAAAGCATCCCACTGAATCAGTGGCCAAGCCACCCAATCCTCGGGACCGAATTCAAGAGCTCGGTAGTTCGTAACGAAAGTGTCTTGTTGACCAAAAACAGTGGGGTAATAGCTTCGAAGAACGGGAACATAAATTTCCCCGCGGTACTTCATCACCAAAGGTTTGCTGTTCGCCCAAAATTCCGCGGTGAAACTGAAAAAGGTAATCACTCCCAACAAAAACAGGGACACAATTGCCAGACGATGTTTTTTAAACTTCCGATACCTCTTGAGGGTCAGATTATTTCGAATGAGGTACTTTTCGATCATTTGAAATCAATCCTTGGATCAATCAACATATAAATAATATCGCTGAACAAACGACCCAGCATCAGCACCACAGCGGACAGAAAAATCAGCCCCATGATCACATTGTAATCCCTGGCCAAAATGGACTTGTAAGATAAAAGTCCGATGCCATCGAGCTGAAAAACAGTTTCCACAATCAGCGAACCCGCCAGAAAGACGCGAAAGAATCCGCCGAGCCCCGTCGCCACGGGAATCAAAGCATTACGGAGAGCATGTTTATACATCACCACTTTTTCTTCCAAACCCTTCGCTCTGGCTGTTCGCACATAGTCTTGCTTGATCACATCCAACATCGAATTTCGCATCAACATCGTCAGCTCTGTGAAACCACCGATCATGTAACAGGTCAGTGGCAACACAAAGTGGTGCATCCGGTCCCAAATCTGTCCACCCAAGCTCAAAGAGTCATAATCATCAGACACAGCCATGCCGATGGGAAACCAACTGAAATACCGGCCCCCCGCAAAAAAGACGATCAAAAATATTCCCAGCACCAAAGGGGGAATAGAGTAAGTGATGTATAAAATCAAACCCGTGACGGAATCAAATTTGGTCCCAGCTCGAATGGCCTTAGCCATGCCCAAGGGTATACAAACCAGATAGGTCAAAATCAGCGAAGCCACCCCAAACTGCAAAGAAACTGGAAACTTCGAAGCAATGACATCAACCACGGGCTCTTCATAAGTAAAACTCTGGCCAAAATCCAAGCGCGAAATATTTTTCAACCAAATCCAATAACGAACATGCACCGGCTTATCGAAGCCATATTGTTTTTTTAAAGCATCGAGAACCTCGGTGCTCATCCCAGCCTGCTTAATCCCACTACCACCACGCCCACCGCCCTCGACGCCGGCCGCGCCAAAACGCATGGCCTGAATTTTCTGCTCAATGGGCCCACCTGGAGCCATGTTGATAATAACGAAAGAAATCAGCGTGATGCCAATAAAGGTGGGGATCATTAACAACGTTCGACGAAAAAGATACTGTATCAAAAGTTTTGATCCTTTATGGTTTCAGCCACCAATACTCCATACCTATCGCATACTTCAAAGTATCCGCTGACTTTTGAGTACGAGCAGAGTTCGCATAGAGGTAATACTTTTCATTGAACATAAAGACGTACGGAGCATCGTCGGCAATTCGCTGATAAATTTTTCGAAAAATAACAATCCTCTTTTTCCGATCCAACTCTTTTCGACCCTGATCTATCCACTGATCAACCTCTGGAACCTTGTAGTGAATAAAGTTAGACCCTCCAGCAACCGCACTCGAAGAGTGCCACTGAGGCTTTGGATCAAACTCAATCCCTGGCCACCACCCCAAAGAAACCGCTTCAAATTTACTTTCATCAAGCAATTTCAAAAATGAATTCCATTCGAGGTATTTGATATCCATATCAATACCCGCCTTTTTCAAATCCTCTTTATAAAATGTTAGGTACTTCTCGTACTCCTTATTCGAATGAAGCAGCGTGAAACGAAACTCAACTTTTTTTCCATTGATCTCTTTATCAAGAACACCATTTTTATCCGAGTCTCTCCACCCAGCCTTCGTAAGGAGATCCCGAGCTTTCTTGGGATCAAAAAGTATCGGCTTTGCCTTTGGAGAGGCATAATCTGAGTAGATTTCAGTCGGACCCGTGGCCATCACAGAAAGATCATATCTAAACTTTGAGATCATCGCACTGCGATTCATAAGGTGGGCTAAAGCATAACGAACATCGCGATCTTTAAATAAGGGGTTCTCTAAGTTCCAGCCAACATAACGATAACCCTTAGGCATGACATTCGAAACTTTGTATTTTAAAACTGATTTACCCCAGTTTCCTTCGCTGGTCTTTTTTGTGTATTGCTCGGGGCTCAGGTCATCATAATCAAGATCACCCTTATTTAACATTTCAAGGTAAACATTCTCATCATTCACAAAACGCAAAGTCACAGTGTCAAAATTAAAATGGCCCTTCATTTCAGGCATTTGATTTCCAAACCACTTGTCGTATCTCTTCAGAACAATCCTTTGCCCTTTTTCAAACTTTTCAATTTTATAGGGGCCAGCTCCCACCAATTCCTTGTTCATTTTTTTGGACTTTTCAATATCTGAGTAGATGTGTTTCGGGATGATGTACATACCAGCTGCTGTCTCAAAATTCAGAAAATACACTTCCTTGGTGTAAAACTTAACCTGGTAAGGGTCCACAACCTCAACTTTTGAGATGCCTTCATAATAGGGGATTTTATCCGCTGCTTGATACTTTGGATCAAAGATCGCATCAAATGAAAACTTCACGTCTTCCGCTGTTACGGGGTGACCATCATGAAAGGTCATGTCTTTTCTCAGCCAAAAGGTAAATACCTTACCGTCTTTTGAGATATTCCACTTTTCAGCCATCATCGGCTTCCACTCATAAGTTTTCATGTCATGAACCAAGAGAGTAGATAGCGTATACTCATGAACATTGGAGGCATACAGATCCGTCGAAGTGATCGGATGAATCGTCGGGGGCTCGCCCCGAATATTGATCACATAGTTTCCACCGATAACAGCATTTGCTTGGGAAGGCGCCGCCCAAGAAGGACTGAATGGCGATATCACGCCCATCAATGCAACGACCAAAATACTTAGAATTCCTTGAATACAGGTCATAGGCCCTCCCCGGCATTTTTGCTGTCCCAATTTCTGGCAGACAGTGCTAATAATCAAGAACTTAACCCCGTGAGCGCCACTTTGCGCCACAAAGGATATTTTATGAGCCACTTTGATCCTTCTCAGACGATCTCGGCGGAGTACGGAATTTTTGGAATTCCCACCAAAGAAGAAACCGCTCGCCTGATCTTGCTACCCGTCCCGTGGGAGGTCACCACTTCCTATGGCAAAGGCGCCAGCCTTGGTCCACAGATCATCCGTCATGCTTCTGAACAGATCGATCTCTTTGATCTGGAAACAGGAAAGGCCTATGAAGCCGGTTATTTCATGAAGGAAATCTCTTCAGATCTGATGAGCAAAAACAAGGTGATGAAAGCCAAGGCTCAAGAGATCATCCGCATGAAAACAGATTTGAATGATAACATAGCCCTTCAAGACAAGTTGGTCACAGAGGTCAATGCCGCCTGTGACGACATGACAAACTGGGTTTACACCCAATCCAGGGAAATTCTTGGGCAAGGAAAACTCTTGGGGCTTGTCGGCGGAGATCACTCTACTCCCCTCGGGGCCATCAAAGCTCTCAGCGAAAAATACCAAGGGGACTTTGGCGTTTTACATATTGATGCTCATGCAGATCTTCGTTGTGCTTATCAGGGTTTTACCCAATCCCATGCTTCCATCATGCACAATGTGATGACAGCAAATTTTAGACCCAAAAAATTGGTTCAGGTGGGGATTCGCGATTTTTGTGAAGAAGAATTTGATTTCATTCAGAACCACCCCAAAACTATCAGAACCTTTTTTGATTTACA
>PEZR01000121.1:885-3526 GCA_002773975.1 Bdellovibrio sp. CG10_big_fil_rev_8_21_14_0_10_47_8 | reverse complement strand
GGGCAAATATCTCAAAAGAGGTGGTCGAATTTTTGCCATCCAAGGTTTATGTGTCCTTTGATATCGATGGACTGGATCCACAGCTTTGCCCTGGCACCGGAACCCCAGTGGCTGGTGGCTTATCTGTGAGCGAAGTTTTTTATCTGCTGGAAGCCGTCGTCAAAAGTGGCCGACAAATCATCGGTTTTGACCTGAATGAAGTCTCCCCCGGCGAGCAGGGATATTCTGAATGGGATGGCAATGTCGGCGCCCGCATGTTGTACAAACTCTGCGGGTGGACCGTCGTTTCAAATAACAATCTTTAAATTAAACAAAAGTGGCGAGCGAACTAGCCGCCACGAGCGTATCGTTTTGTTATGGATTCACGGATTTCCGCGCCTTCGATACTTAAACGAGTCCAAGGAATGGCTCGCAATCTTTCGGGTTCAATAATCTCTTCGGTCTCTTCACAAACACCGAAGCTTCCATTTTCAATTCTTGCCAGAGCACTCTCAATTTCCATCAACTGAGTTCGCAGTCTTTCGTGGAGAGTAAGAAACTCAGCTTCTGCTAACACTCGCACCGTTTGGTCCGCTTCATCCCCACCGCGGTCATCGTTGTTCAAATCATGCCGGGCTTCTTTGACACGGTTAAGCAAGTCCGCTTTGGACTGAAGAAGCTTCTGGCGACACTCGTTGATCAGATCTTTGGAAATTTGAGACATCTGTTCCCTCCTTAGATGCTCGTTCTTTTCAGTTCCATCTTCCTCTTTTGAAGAGGTCCCATTTTGGAACTGACCCATTAAAAGCACTTCGATTTATTTTTGCAACAAAAATCTTACAGGACCTTAAACATTGTCAAATACCTGAATATTCTCAAGCTTTGATCTCATCGATGATCTAAACCACCAGATCAATTCCCCGAGGTGAAGTCAGACAATGACAGATTCATAAATTTACTTACATTATAACTCAGAGGTTTTTTGTGATCGCGTCAAAACTCGCGACATCTTCGTAAGCTAGACTTTTGTCTCTGTAAAAAACACCATCCAACTACATAGAACAGGTCAGTCTCGTTCAAAACTCATTCTCATTTTTGCTGTTGGCCGCCAGATATGATCCAGGTTGATCCAGCGAATATCGCCAGCCTTGGTTTGAACCTGCAACCAACCATCTTCTCCACCAAGATCCAGGAACGAATCTCCTCTTCGCGCCAACTTGCCTTTTTCTGATTTTTTTGTCGGTCTTTTATAGAGTCGAGTTTTGTTCACGCGCACGCTGATGCAGCTCAGGGTGTAAGAAACATCACCCCGACGAATCCAGACTTTTCTGCCATTCAGGTCTTTAGCTTCCAACCAATTGCGTTTGGTTTTTCCAGTGAGAGAAAAAGGTGTGTATTGTGTCGCTTTCCCAACTTCAATGCCCTTTTTCTCCATCGACGAACGAAGAACTGCTTCTTTGGACTTCACGCACGCAGACGTTTGAGCAAAGGCAGGCTCAAAGAAAAAAAAGACCAATAAAAGAGAAAGGGATGTTTTCAACATCACTCTCTCTTCGGCAGGACCTCAAAAAAAGAAAATCAATATGGGGACTAGTTTCCGCTAACGATTTGAGACTCATTGTGGCTCAAACAAAACTGGACCTTGTCCATCAAAGCTGCTGAGGCCTTCTCGAAGCGGGCGGTGAGTTTTTGCGCCGACTCATCATGAGCTCGCAAAAGTTGAGCCGAAATATTCAGCTTTTCTACTTGGGACTTGGGAACTCGCCCTCGTTTTTTCAGGGATTTTTTAAAGCCCTCAGAATGCTGTTCCAAGGTCATCACCATAGCTCTATTGTTTTGATGAAAAGAGTCCAAAATCTGATGCTGAGCCTTGGTCATATCGCGGAGATCCCGCGCCAGCTTTTCGCAGTTCTGAACTCCTGCAAATGCTGACTGAAACCCCATCCCCAAAACCAATAAAAATCCCAAGTACTTTCCCATTTTTAACCCTCCAAAAGTCGAGTTCAAAGTACTCCCTTCGAAGATGAATGAAAACTGTCAGGATTTTAGACAGTAAAAGACTCAATTTATTGGTTCAAATAGGCGTGAAGAGCAGCTAGTTCCTTTTCAAGATGAGGAAGCGCCACCATCATATGAGTTTCTCTTTTAGCTTTATAGCCCTCGGGATAAGCAGCCCGCATCACTCGGGCCTGAATCAATTCAAGAGACGAACCCCAAACTTCGGGACCCACTGAGCCCACCTTTTTGGGATCAACATGGTGACAAGCAATGCAATTGCTGACGTAGATGACCCTTCCCCGCTCAGCCAGCTGCTGGGTGGTCATGGCCTGAGCGCCCTCCGGAGAAGAAGATGGCTTCTTTGTACAAGAAACCATCCCAAGAATGAGGACAAAAAACAGAACTGTTTTCATCGAGAATTTAAACGAAAGCCGCCAGAATGACAAAGATCACACCTGTCAGCACAAAACCACTGGTGATGACCCCTTTGACGGTTTTCATGGGCCCCAGTTTTCCTTTGACCGCATTGCCTTCAACCAACAACAGCAGAATTCCAAGAACCGCTGTCAGCAAACCCAAATGAGATTCCGGAGTTACTGGGAACGGAAGATGGCTTGCAGCCCCCATGAAAAAGAGCAAAGGAATCGACAACAAGGTATTGGTT
>PEZR01000121.1:0-803 GCA_002773975.1 Bdellovibrio sp. CG10_big_fil_rev_8_21_14_0_10_47_8 | reverse complement strand
CGATCACAATCTGTTGCAAAGGCCAGATCACAAACCAAACATTGGCCCACATCGCAATCCCCATGACAGCACCAATCAAAATAGAGATCCCCCAAGAGCTGACATAGATCTCCATGCCGCCGGCTTGATGACCCTTAAGTCCCAGATATAAAAGTCCGGTGACGATGGTCCACATTGCTCCCCAACGAAACCACCACAGCGCCCTGGGAACCAACTTCGTGGTGACTCCAGATTTTGTTGCCGCATCAGATTCTGCGAGTGCCGAACCTTGGGTAAAGTTGAAGTAATAGAGATGACCAATCCACATCACTCCGAAAAAGAAGTGCAGCCATCGCAGTATGAACATAGATCCGTCGAGAGAAACCAAACTTGAGATCATTATGAATCTCCTTACTCGAAGAGACCGACCATAGCGGCTCTCCACTGTTGAATTTTTTTTGATGATGCTTTTAGTGCATCATATAAGTCACCTCATGGCGCATTAGGGCAGAGATCCCGCCCTTCGAAAGCTTACGAACTAGGCAAACGAAGGAATTCGTCAAAATCGTTTCGCATTTGTCCCTGGGTATAATGAACCAAAAGACGAGCCACATATCTTTTGCCGAGCTCAATATTTTTCCTCGCCGGCGCCACTCTTTCACCCGACTCAAAAAAGTGCAAAAACGTCGAAGCCGTTGCCAGCATGACGTTGACTAAAAAAGAGATCTCGTCGACAGCCCCAATCGGAGTCATCCAGCCCTGCTTCAACCAACGCTTGTACATCAAGGTCATCAGTTTCAGACACTTGGCGATATGAGCTTTCC
>PEZR01000129.1 GCA_002773975.1 Bdellovibrio sp. CG10_big_fil_rev_8_21_14_0_10_47_8 | reverse complement strand
CTCTGGGCCTGCAAAAAGACTCCGAGTTTTTGCTGCAAGTCGATGGCGCTGACGAGAGCGAGGCTCTGGCAGCCTTGGTTCAATTGGTCGAATCTCAATTCCAAGTGGCCCCCACCACATGAGTGCTCAAGTTCTGCAGGGTATTTCGGTTTCACCCGGGTTTGCATTGGCTCCAGCAGTCTGTTGGCATCCAGTAGCCGTTGAAATTCGCGCCGAAAAAAACACAGATGCATCCAAAGAGTGGAGCTATTTTCAGTCTTGTCTTCCTCGGGTTCAGCAGCAGCTGCAAGACCTTATCAAAAAAACAGCCCAGGAATTGAGTGATGAGGAAGCTCAGATATTCGAGTCCCAGTATCTATTCACAGAAGACCCCGAGATTTTGTCCGACCTTGAAACTGAAATCCGCCAGAACTCTTGGAAGTCAATTTGGGCTGTTGAGATTGTTTTTGAAAAATACGCGCAAATGATGGCGGCCATGTCGGACAGCTATTTGCGAGAGCGAGCATTGGATCTCAGAGATCTGAAGAGCCGTCTTCAGGTGGCCTTAAGTTTGGGTCCACAGGCTTTGCAGCAAGATGCTCAAGCTCTGAATGAAAAATGTATTCTTATCGCTCAGGATTTAACGCCCTCTGATTTTGCTTCCATGGATAAAAAAAAGGTTCAGGGTCTTGTGCTCGAGGCCAATCAAAGAACTTCGCACACCGTTATTTTGGCCAAGACCTATGGTATTCCAACACTTGTTGGGGTTGTGCAGGTTTTTGAAAAAATCAAAAATAAAGATCTCTTGGCGCTCAATGCCACCAGAGGCACCTTGTATTTGAATCCCAGCGATCAGACGAAAAACGAGATTCAGTCATTGATGGAAAGAGACCAAGTCGAAAAAAAGGAGCTTCAAAAATACAAAGACCAACCAATTCTTAATCGAGAAAAAGAAATTGTTCATCTCGAAGCCAATATTACCTCTGTCCATGATCTTCCCCTGGCTGCGGCCCAAGGGGCTGAGGGCGTGGGTCTGTTTCGAACTGAATTTTTGTTTTTAGAAAGAGCAACGGCCCCCAGTGAAGACGAACAATTTGAAATTTACAAAAAAGTTCTGCAGTTCAATCCCCAGTGGCCGGTGATTATTCGCACTCTGGATATTGGCGGGGACAAACAGATTCCCTATTTGAATCTTGCGAAAGAAGAAAATCCTTTTCTGGGTGTTCGGGGACTTCGTCTGTGCTTAAGGCATTTGGATTTATTTAAAACTCAATTGCGAGCCTTGTTGAGGGCGAGCTCCCACGGAAAACTCAAAATCATGTTCCCGATGGTGACCAATATCGAGGAAATCCAGCAGGCTCAAAGTTTGATCAAGAGCTTGAAGCAAGAACTGAAGGTTACCAGTGATTTTCAGGTGGGGATGATGGTGGAAACCCCGGCCAGTGCATTAATGATTCCCGAGTTTTCAGCCTTGGTCGATTTTGTCAGTGTTGGGACCAACGATTTGACTCAGTATATTTTAGCGGTGGATCGAATGAACAGTGATCTTGCTGATCTTTATCAGTTCATGAACCCGGCGGTTTTAAAGACCATGGAAAAAATTATTCAAGATGCAAAATCTCATGATCTTTCGGTGGGCGTGTGTGGAGAGATGGCTTCGGATCCGGTGGGTGCAAAGTGGTTGATGGATCACGGGGTGCGCGAGTTGAGCATGAACCCCAACTCGCTTTTGCGTATTCGTCGTCTTCTTATTGAAGAGTAACAGTTTCTTTCAGCGGCAAATCCTGTGATGACGTGCCCACGCGAATTTCATAACTGCCAGGATCTGCTGTCCACTGAGAAAGAGCTTCATTCCAATAGGCAAAAGATCTCTGCGACAAACGGAAGGTGACCGCTTTTGATTCCCCCGGATTCAAGGCAACCTTTGCAAATGCTTTTAGTTCCTGAACGGGACGATCAACCTTGCTGTTTTCAGGTGCAATGTAAACTTGAGCAACTTCGGCCCCCGCTCGGAGGCCGGCGTTTTTGACCATTACCGTGACTTCCATCAAGGGATCAATACTTTGGCTTTGCAGCACTTTGACCTTCAGCTCGCTGAGCTGAAACTGGGTATAGGAAAGTCCAAAACCAAACGGAAACAGAGGTTGCAGATTTTTTTTCTCGTAATAGCGATAACCTACATACAGTCCTTCGGCATAATCCGCGGTGATGCCATCACCGGGGTAAGTCGAAGCCGTTGGATTTTGCGCCCAGCTTTCCGGGAAAGTCATCGGCAGCTTTCCTGATGGATTGACTTTTCCCAACAGCGCATCGCTCACCGCAAGGCCAGCTTCCTGGCCAGGGTACCAAGCCATGAGAATAGATTTTACCTTGTCCTTCCATGGCATCAGAATCGGAGTGCCCGAGAAAACAACGACGACCGTATTGGGATTCGCCGCTGCGACCTTGGTGATCAACTCGTCCTCGCCGAAGGGCAAAGACAAAGACGCCCGGTCAAAACCTTCGCTCTCGATTTTGGGGCCAAGACCGACAAAGACCACTGCCACTTCCGAAGTTTTCGCCAGTTGAACCGCTACCGCTAAAGGATCTTCAAGGATTCCTTTGTTATCCGGTTCTCGCAGGGCCATCTGCAGGGTCGCCAAAGTATCGATCTGAAGATATTCAATTTTTAAATGATGAGCGACAGAAGATTTCAGAGTCAGTGGAATTCTCGCAAACTGAACAGCTTGGATTCCATCATGACTTTTCCAATCATCATGGACCAGCTGATCATCCACCCAAACACGAAGGCCATCATCGTATGAAAAGACCAACTCATAATTGCCAGACCGAGGCACTGTCAGAGAACCTGAAAATCGAGCCGAGTAAGAGTTTGTTGATACTCCCGCTGGACGTCCCCAGTCCCATGAAAATGAAATTTGTTTTTCAATCGTAACCGCCGCAGGTTTTCCACTGAGATCCGTATTCTCATAATATTCTGCCATCAACCCAGCCGCAGATCCCGAGCCAGATCGATGAGAGAGGTAACTTTCTGGGACTGTGGTCAGGTCGGGGGCAAAGACCTCGCCCGCAGTCCATGTCGCCTGAAGATGGCCGCCAATTTCAGACTGACGTTGTTGCCATCCGGCCATGGGGGAAACCTTGCGATCTGTGTGGACAAAAGAGCTTCCGCCGCCCCCGGTGCGAGCGACCATGGCCGCACTTCCGATAAATGCAAGCTTTTGCAAATTCGGGCGCAAAGGCAACAAGTTGTCTTTATTCTGCAGCAAAACAAGTCCGTCCTGAGCGGCCTTGAGAGCTAAATCTTGTTGCACTTTTTGCTCGGGGTTGTGTTGCGCGAGCGTTGACTTGTTGGAGTCAAGCAGGCCGACTTGTTCCATGGTGTGAAGAATTCGCAAAACTTTTTCGTTCACGACTTGTTCCGAGATCAAACCACTGAGAACGGCTTGCTGCAGAGGCGTTCCAAAATAAGTGCCCCAAGGCATTTCAATATCAAGGCCAGCCAACGCGGATGGCAGAGTGCTTTTGGTGGCACCCCAGTCAGACACCACAAAACCTTGAAAGCCCCAATCCTGTTTTAAAACTTTATTTAAGAGCCAGGGATTTTCCGAAGCATAATGGCCATTGAGCTGGTTGTAGGCCGACATGATGGACCCAGTTCCGGCGTCGACAGCGGCCTCAAAGGGAAGCAAATGAATCTCTCGAAGAGCTCTTTCGCCGACCTTGGAATCCACGGACATTCTCATCAGTTCTTGATCGTTGACTGCAAAGTGTTTGGTGGTGGCGATCACATTTTCAGACTGCACGCCTGAGACATAAGATTTGGTGAGTTGAGCGGACAAGTAGGGGTCTTCACCAAAGGCCTCAAAGATCCGACCACTCAGGGGCATGCGGGCAATTTCCACACAGGGACCCAAGAGCATATTGCGACCATCGGCTTTGGCATCACGAGCGATGGCTGCTCCGACTTGTTCGATCAAATCAGGATCAAAACTTGAAGCCATGGCGACGCCAGCAGGGAAGGCTGTATACCCACCAAAACGGACTCCCAGGGGGCCATCCATCATTTTCAAGGAAGGCACACCCAGCCTTTGAATTCCCGGCGTTGAGAAAGCGCCGTCACCACTCAAGACAGAGATTTTTTCAGACAGGGTCATTTCAGCTAAAATCGATTCAGCACGGTCAGCTCGAGCGATGGAAGGAAAAGAGTTCGTCAAAGAGGTCTCGTTCAAAGACGCCGTTGATGTTTGCAGCCAAAAACAAGTTGCGCAAAAAACCAACACAGTTCGAATCATATGATGTCCCCCCTGAAGCTCGTTTTGTTTGGAACCCATTGGACTATTAGAGCTTTTAATCAAATGCAAGAAAATCCCCCCAAAAATGACCGACGAAGATCCGCTAAGGGTTGGATATTTTTGGCTTTGCCGGTTTGCCTCCATCGCGAGAAGCGCGGCGTTGGTATGGCAGCCATCAAGGCCGGGGTTGGGCCCAAACAGAGCCCAAGGTCTGGTCGGTATTTTTGTCCGTCAATCCAGACAAATTGGACTTACAAAAGGGGGGATCCTGACCGAGGAGTCTTATCTGGAGGTCTTCGGTATGTCTCAGATTTGGCTATTGATTGTTGTTTCTTTTTTGATGTTCACAGCTTGTTCGTCCAAGCCTCTGGTGGCGGACTATGTCTCGGACCCGATTTTTCCAGTCTCTTCAAAGCGCCAGCCAACTGCCGAGGGTCGTGAGCAATGGTGGACAGCTAGCGAGAAACAGGTTCTGACCGCTGTTTGTCGAAAGTCATTGCCGACCTCTGATCGTGAAATTCAGCAGTATTTCCAAAATCTTCCCAAGGATCCTTCCTTTGAACCAGGCGGAGTCATCACGGTATCCGGGATTACCTTCAAAAATGAAAGAGAAGATTTGATCGAAGCGTTCTCGATGTTGATGTCCAAAGGTAAAGAAGATGAAAAGCCCGAGGTCCCACCTTTGGTTGCGGAAAGATTCAAACAGGCAAAGACCTGCAGTAAAGTTTTATGTGCTGTGAAAAATATTTTTGGAGCCCAAACGGGGCCCAAGATGTTGTTCTTGATGCATCGATTTAGCATCAACACATCCCCCTATTCATGGACCCATGCAGATTTATTTTACAGTGCCGAGCTCGACGATGTTATCCGCTCTCTCGAGCTCCTCCCGGAAGGGCAGCTGCCATTTTCTTTCAATCAGAAGCTGATTCGATTCAAACGGGGATTCACTCGAGTCGATAACTCACCGAATGTCGTCGCCAATGCCAGCATCGAGCTTTTTGACTCTTGGACAGAGCATTCGTCCGCTTACCGTCAGTATACATTGTTTCATGAGTTTGCGCACAATGCGGCCTATGGAGTGTTTGGGAACCTGGATGGAAAAAAAGAATGGCTGAAAACCAGTCCCTGGGATCAAGAAATCATGGCCAAATATTTGGCTCTCAAACAGAGTCCAGAGAATGAGACCTTCGTGTCCGGTTACGCAAAAACAAATCCGTGGGAGGACTTTGCAGAAAGCTCTACGGCTTACCGATTCAATCCTGAATTATTGAAAAAGGACTCGATGGACAAGTACAAATACATTCGATATCTGTCGATGAATGGTCGAGAATACAACGAGGTAAAAGATTGCCAAAAGGAGACTTCGGTTGAGAAACTTCAGAAGTCCTTGAAGCAAAAGCCAGTGACTTTTACCATGGCTGAAAAAAAAGCGATTCAAGATAATTGCGAATTGTCATTTTCCGCGATTCTGAGGCAGGGCTGGCCGGCTTCTTTTTTTCGTCAATGTGTAAACTTTGAGGCAACAATCGTTTGGAAGGACAAGGTCCAAACCGAATTCCCGGACATTGTGCCCAACGAGTATTTTGATACGAGATTGAAATGGAGTCGTTTTGAGTTCCCTGCTCTGGTAAAGGAACTTCGCCAGCAGTTGGCTCAGAAAAATGCGCAATGGTTTGTTGACCATATCAGCCCTAAACGATCTTGCCGGGACCAACCAAAAATGCAGTTTGTTTCAGGCCAAGGCAATTGGTGGTACAAAACCGAGAACTATACTCGTTATAATTATAGCTATGGCGAGGAGCCCGGTGTTGTGCAGATATGCACGGAGGCCCGCAAGCGCAGCACTTCTGCAGGTCTGAAGGACTATCTTTACTTGATTCAAAGAAGATTTTTAGGCGAGTAGCTCGGGGACTATTGGCATTTGTCCCGAAGATGTTTAGACTTAGGTCTAGAAAAAGTGAGCAAGTTCCCTGCATCAATCTGAATTCAACGGGGCGAAATGCCAGTGACGATGGGCACATTTGTCTCTGGTTGGCGCTGACATCAAACGAAATATGATCTTATAACATCACGATTTTTGCATCGAAGTTTATGCAGGACAGTGGATGTCTAATTGGAGGAGGTCTTATGGGTCGCTCTAAGGCTGTTGTGTTTATGCTTTCTTTAGCAGCAGGTCTCATGGTTGGGGCTGTCGCAGGCGCGAGTACAATAAAAGGAGTTGTGGAATACTCTTTCGATCAAAAATTCCGCCTGATTCGGGCTGATGAGTTTGTTTATCTAATCAAAGCCGACCATTTGGATTCAAATCTGGAATCGCAATTTGAAAGAATTGGATCAAGGATATCGGTTGACCTCCCTCCGGGCGCCATCGCAAGTGCGTGGCCGCTCACAGCGGGATCTGAAAATGTCAGGCAAAACTCCGCATCCATTATTACGCCTGACTCCGTCAAGACAGACGGAAGAAATCTTACTTTGACTGGAACTGTTCTTCCCTCGACGAGTGAAGGAGAGCGATTCGTTCAAATTGGACGAAATGTATTTCATGTCAATCTTCAGGGGGCGTCTGAGTCGGAAAAAAAAGTCCTAAGACAACAAGCCGGTCGGGTTATTGTCAATGTACCCATCGAATCTGTTGATAGGGTTTGGCCAGTAGCCGCCGGAGAATCGACACGTGAACCAGCCTCTGTTGGAATGATTCCGCCAGCGGATCACTTCCAATTGGCACGAGGGTTCCTCAGTGTAACGGGAACCGCACGATATTCTTTTGATGATAATTTGATCGGGGTCCAATCCGGCGATACATTTTTCATGATCAGTCGGAGCGCCCTCTCGAAACTGCAACAAGAGCAAGCTTTGAATACGGGCAACCGTATCGCTATTCGTGTTCCGGCCTCCAGCCTCAAGATGATTTGGTCAACGGAAAATTAGAATTTTCGGTCTTTCTGCAGAACCAGAGTACCCGATTTCCTGGGGATAAGTTGGTCGGGGAGACCGAGTACAGAGGAAGGCTAGCAGCAGTCACCCTGAACATCACACTCGATGCGTTCACCGGTGGCTGTGTTTTCAAGGAAAATTTTATAGTTGTCGACGGTGTTTCGCAGGTCTAAACGAAGATTCTTGCCCTCGTATAATCCATAGCCTTTTTTCTTAAACAGGCCGCGGGCACCCTTTTCGGTTTTTTGAAGCACAACGGTCGAGTTGCCTTCGACCACAGAGACCTCTCCGAGCTCAAAG
The DNA here is from genome assembly GCA_002773975.1 of Bdellovibrio sp. CG10_big_fil_rev_8_21_14_0_10_47_8. Lineage (GTDB taxonomy): Bacteria > Bdellovibrionota > Bdellovibrionia > Bdellovibrionales > Bdellovibrionaceae > 21-14-0-10-47-8. The sequence goes on along the minus strand of PEZR01000129.1, from coordinate 2,470 downwards.
TTAGCGCTGGGTGCAACCAACTGACCTTCACCCCAATAGGCTGCAGAGCTAGTGGTATAGGCGGTCGTTAAAACGTCCACATTTCCACAGGTCATTGCCAGATTCTGTTTGTATTTGTTGCTGTCGACGGCGTGAGCCTGAAAAGACAGAGCCACCAGGGCGATAGCAGTAAGAATAGATCGGTTCATGAGGACCTCCATATAGGATGTTAAGCCCCAAAGCACTGCAAGCCTCATTCCCGTACGCGGAGACAGAGGGTTAGAGATGATCTAAGATTTCATTTGATAGTGCCGATTTTGGTCACAGCCTTGCACCAAAATCGTCAGGGGTGGTTTTCTGCGGGCGACTCAGCCAGGAGAGCCCTAGTTCGCTCCGCCAACCGCAACACCGGTGCCCTGAGTGGACGGGCCAATGAGCTCGCAGGAGAAATTGTTTTTCACCGCAACACTCATGCTTCCTTTCCAACTGAGAGAGCCCTCTCGATGGGGGCCGCATTGAACCTGAAGATTGGCCGTCATATCGCATTGGCCCGGCAGAGTATCAAGATTGCGTTTGATCCGAATAATGTTGGCAAAACTACAGTCTTTACCACAGGATTTCCAGAGAGCTTTCCCGACACTGTTTTTTCCCATCAAGGTTTCTTTCATCCATTGTTTGGAAGCATCCAAACAGTCTTCATTTGAGCCGTTCAGAATAAATCTTCGTTGGAAACCAAAGTCATTTTCGCTGACGTCATCGCTGGTCAGCGCCTCACTGTTTTTATCGTCAAGACTCATTTTGATGAATTTATTCAGAGAACATGAGCTGGGATTTGAGCTCAGAGTTGGCGTTGTGGTCATCTCAATCATTGGATAGCCCACTTTTTCGCGACCAACACTGCAAGGCTTTATTTCATTCAGGCGGTCAGCCTGCCTCGTTGCATCTTCAAAGAGCTCGCTGATTTTTTTATCTGCCGAGTTCATGTTAAAGAGACCGACCTTCAACGGTTCTGTGCGAATAGCCTTAGAAAACCGAGGACTTTCTTCGGGGCTAATCCCAGATTTGAGTCCCGCAATTGTGAGAGAATTCTCTAAAGCAAAGGCTGTAAAACCAAAGGTGAGCATTAAAGCAAACCGCAGAACAAATCGAATTGGACTCATGAAGACCCCCGTCAGTCCTCCAAACTGCGAAGGTCATACCGACCTCGGTGGTCGCATTGGCAAACCTTGGGTACTCGAATATAAAATCTGAAATGAAAGCTAGGACCGCGCTGTCCGAGGACTGTCTCAATCCAGGAATAAGTCATGTCTCAGTCTGGAACATCCCGGTGGTCATATTCTGGCCAGGTGTTGATGATATAGTATACAAAATAAGGGGTCTTCATTCTGCTCAGATTGTTTGCACAAAAAATGATCTTGGATGTTTCAGAGAGACGCTTATTTCGGCGATTCATGGGAAAATTTTGGCAAAATAAAAACCGAGAACAAAAGTCCTGCGATCACCATCGCCGCCGCCACCTGGCAAGCTGTTCGAACGCCATACCAAAATGGCGATCCCCGAGATAAAATTTTTGCTTGGGTCACGTAAATAATCTCGCAAGCCCCGTTCTCGACATCATCGCGGCTGAGACTCGTTTTGCGGACCCCACCTTCGGGCATGGTGTAATCCACCAAACTTCCCGCAAGCTCGATTTGATCACCGATCCGGGCCGAGGCGATGACCTTTTCAATCTCTGCATTCGATGGCAGAAGATGATTGTTCGAGATCTTTGATTTACTAAAAGATTTCCATGCTTCCTGACTCTGTGTCTGAAAATAACAGGTCCAATCTCCGTGAGTGAATTTCATGTCCCTCAAATACGGAGAGGTCGCATTGTCCCCCCAGAGGACGCAAATATCGTGGGTGTTGATAAAATCCTTGGCCGCGGCGTGGGTGATATCCATGAATGCCGAATCATGAGTGGCAACCACCAAACCCCGCAGACGGTACTCAGCCTTCGGAGTGATCCGATACCGCTGGCCTTCGACAAAAGCCAAAAAGGGAGCTTTGGTTGTGTTTTGCTGAAGCGGTTCTTCCAAAACTTCCGGCAGGATCATTTCAATTCTCGGCAATCGAACAGCCTTGAAGTGGGCAAAAACACCGACACAAAGAATGACCCCTAAAAGCTTGAGGCAAAGAAAGAAAATGTCGCCGACGTCCCAGTTTTTGATGTTCATATGGTTACCAAATTCTCCTTCAGGCATTCAAACATAGAGTCCCCACGAAAGAAGTGATCTTACTTGATGGATTGAATGTCCACGAGTAATTTTTTAAGCCATTCGACCTCTGAAAGCTCTTTTCTGTAACACATATAAAAATACAAAATGGACAAGAACATGGGCAACAAAGACGCCAAGATAAGCGACCAAAAGCCGAACCAGCTCATTGAATCATTCAACAACATCAATCCACACTCGGCACTAGGAATGAAATCACCATTAGGATTTGCAAA
>PEZR01000080.1:7589-9923 GCA_002773975.1 Bdellovibrio sp. CG10_big_fil_rev_8_21_14_0_10_47_8 | reverse complement strand
TATTTGTTGCCAACACGTGGACCCGGCTACAACGAGATTGCTGAAATTGCCCGACATACTACCGTTCAAGCCCAGATTGCCGACCACACGGTTAATTGTTGTTGGCGTTGTTGCATTATCAACAATATTGAGCACCACACTGGAACCAACCACCTTGCCGGTAATGAAGTTGGCGCCAGATGTGCCAGAAACATCACCATTGGCTGCCACGGTAATGGATCCATCCACGAAATTTCCGTTCGCCGGATTAACTAGGGCAGCAGTGTTGGCAATGGCCTTCGCGGTTGTAACATCAGTCTCAGAAACCGCGATGGCAAACAGCTTATAGGTTCCTGCAGAAACCGTACCTCCGAGGGTGCCTGCCGTCAGCTTCTTGAAGGCAGCGGTCTTCAGGCCGACGTTGGCGGCCAGGGATGGATCCTCATACAGACCGTTGGTGCCAGTATTGGCGGTCAGGCCAAACGCGGTAAGCGCATTGGCCTGCGCAGTCGCCAGAGTGTCGCCCCTGTCAACGCGATCAAACACGTCCTTGGTCAGCGGCGTCACATTGAATGTAGTCAGTCCATTGGCACCGGTGGTGTTACCAATAAACAGCATGGTGGGAGCAGGCATACCGGTATCGATATCGGTACCGCCAGTGGCCTTGATGTAGATCGGATCGGGTGCCGTGGCAACCGTCAGGGTGATGGTGAATGCGCCAGCGGTATCAGTTGAGCCTGTGCCCACCTGCGTAGTCATCGCCTGATCGCTATATAGCGTCAGGGTCGCGCTGCTCACCCTGCCGTCAACCACGGTGCCAGAAAGAGATGGGTTTACTGCTGTGCCATTTCCACCGCATGCAGATATACCTGCCACCGCTAGAAATATAGCAATAAGAAAAACCGTGCGCTGCGCGTGAGCCCGAAAATCAATCATGACTACTTCTCCTTGAGTTTGAATGGATCGTGGGCACCCAGCCCGAGTGAAAACATTATAGTTCAAAACCACAAACTAATCAAGGATGAATATGTTGTTGGTCAACAAACCCTTGCCTGATAACAATACTGCGATACGGTGCGCAAACCGAATTGAAAATTAGAAGAGGTCGGTATTCGCATGACATCCATCAAGCTGAAAAAACACCTGTGGCTGGTAGCTCTGTTCCTGCTCGCCCTGCCTTTGTTTTGCTGGCTGCAATGGCAGCCGAAGGCATGGTTTGACAATCAACTGGCTGCCAACGGCCTGGCAGGTAAACTCAGCTATGCCGACGTGGGAAAATCTTTCCCGGGATTCAAGCTGAGCGGTGCTAATATCACCCTGCCGGATGGCAAAACCATAGCCTGTGATGAAATCATCTTGCGCCCGGCATTTTCAGCACTTCTGCACGGCGAACAGGGTTTATTTGTCCGGGCCAGGACTGAAGGAATAAACCTTGAGTCGGTTGTTGCCATGCAGGATGGAAAATTGAAGCTGAGCGATGTGACAATCATCGCCGATGCTTCAAAGCTGACCCGATTCGATTCACGCCTTCTGTTGCTTGGCCTGCAGGGTGAAATGGCGCTCAAGGGACATGCTCTGCTACAGGCAACCAATGGCCTGCCGCTGGATGGTGATGTGAACCTGCTTTGGAACAAACCCTCTTCTACCCTGCTGACCGCCGGCATGGATAGCATTGAGGTCAATCTTGCCGCCAGCGAAACGCAGGGTGCAAAGGAATGGTCGTGGCAGATTGGCGGCCAACCGGAAATAATTAGCGGCAAGGGAAAAATCATGTCTGGCGGCATGGATATCCGCCAGTGGCAACTGCACGGCTCCCTCCGTACCGCAAAAGACAAGCCTGAACTCGTTCTCTCCGGCACCCTGGGTGCACCACATTGGCAATAAGGCATAAGCAAATACACAGATAATCTGGATGTTTCTGTCGCGTCAGCTTGCACCGCTAACGCTCGCCGGAGCTATGGCCAGCAACGTCATAACATACCTATACATTAGTGAAGAAGTTTCTGAATGTTCAGAATATCCTTTGATTGCGTAAAAAATCCGGCACACCTATATTCGATTCATGTTTTTGATGGGGAAGAAACAATGAAAAAAATATTTTGCGGAATATGTCTGACACTATTGTTATCAAGCCACGCTTGGGCTGGCGATGAGTATGAAAAGACGGTTACCGTTGAAACCTTAGCCAAAACGAGCTCAAGTTGGGATGGAAGCGCGCTACCCAACTATTCAACAGGTGTTCCAGAGGTGACGGTTCTAAGGATTGTGATTCCGCCGAAGGTGAAATTACCGGTGCATAAACACCCTGTAATCAATGCAGGGGTATTAATAAAAGGTGAACTCACTGTTGTTAGG
>PEZR01000080.1:0-7404 GCA_002773975.1 Bdellovibrio sp. CG10_big_fil_rev_8_21_14_0_10_47_8 | reverse complement strand
AGTATTTTGCGAAATTTGACTGGCCCCGCATTACCAACCCAAAAGTTCATTTTCCGCTAACCAATGAATCAATGGAAAAGACGAAGGCTCTAGAAGTCCAGGCTGAAGATGAAATAAAAAATGCCTTCCATAGTCGTCCCGATGAGATTTGTTGTATCTTGCTTGAAACTATCCAAGGCGAGGGTGGCGATAATTTCTTCCGAAAAGAATTTCTACAAAGACTAAAATCTTTAGCATTAGAAAATGATGCCTTGTTAATTTTTGACGAAGTACAAACGGGTTTTGGCTTTACAGGAAAACGTTGGGCATTTGAAAATTTTGATGTCCAACCTGATTTGATCGCATTCGGAAAAAAAGTTCAGGTCTGTGGATGCGCCGTCAAAATGGAACGTCTCAATGAAGTTGAAAATGTTTTTAAGGTCTCAAGCCGAATTAACTCCACCTGGGGTGGAAACCTGACGGATATGGTTCGCTGTACAAAGTTTATTGAAATCATAGCGGAAGAGAACCTAATTGAGCATGCCAAAAATATGGGAGAATTTATGCTCGGAGAAATTCAAAAAATTTCGGAAGCCAATCAGATAATGAGTAACCCTCGAGGACTTGGACTGTGGATGGCTTTTGATATGCCCAGCAAAGAGCTTCGGGATCGGGCCATAGCTGCTCTTTATATTAATGGTTTGATGATTTTGCCCTGTGGTCAGAGATCCATACGAATTCGACCGGTTCTCGATATTCATAAAAATGAGGCTGAAGAAGGCTTAGAAATCTTAAGAAAAACCCTATCAACGCTAGCCTGAGACTTTCTTTGATTTCGGCAGACAGTCTTCCTATACTGGCGCCATGAATACGGCAGAAGCATGGAATCTCATTGGAAAGCAATCAAGCTCTTACGGACCTCAGCTTGAGGGCGGACATTTTATTGGCGGAAAACTCATTCGAGGAAGCCAACATTTTAAATCCATTAACAGTTCAGATAATCAAGATATTGTTGGAAGCTTTCCGAAGGCCACAGCTGAAGAAGTTCAAAATGCTGTTAAGACCGCAAATGAGGCCTTTCTCAATTGGAGAAAAGTTCCTGCCCCGATAAGGGGAAGCGCCATTGGTCGACTCTCGCAAGTTATGGAGAGGGAGAAAGAAAGCTTAGCGTGGATTATTACTCGCGAAATTGGAAAGCCTTTTCGTGAATCACTCGGCGAAGTTCAGGAGGCCATCGACACGGCGCAATTTTTTCAATCTGAAGGCCGACGACTTTATGGACAGACCGTCCCATCAGAACTCCCTAATAAGGAATTGATGACCTACCGGAGACCGCTTGGGGTTTGCTTGATGATTACGGCGAGCAACTTTCCTTTTGCCGTTCCATCGTGGAAAATAATTCCCGCCTTGATAGCTGGAAATTCTGTGATTTGGAAACCATCTCAAGATGCGCCCGCCACAGCTCTGGCTTTTGCGCTATGCTTTGAAGAGGCTGGATTTCCCAAGGGAGTCGTAAATGTAATTTTCGGGGAAGCTCAAGCGGGTGAAAAACTTCTTAAATATGTTGAAAAATCTCAAATCCACAAAGTTTCTTTTACCGGCAGCTCGGCGGTAGGACGAAAGATTGGCGAGATCTGCGGGAGAGCCCTACAGTCGCCCTCGTTAGAGTTGGGTGGTAAAAATCCACTTATCATCAATCGAGATGCCAATCTTGATAAGGCAATTCCAACGAGTATTGTTTCTTGTTACGGAACAGCCGGTCAGCGCTGCACATCAACAGGAAACATAATTATCCACAAAGATATTTATGATGAATTTAAGAATCGGTTTCTTGAAGAAGCGAAGAAAATTAAAATTGGAAACTGTGTCCAAGACGAGAAAGTTCTGTATGGCCCTCTTTTTGCCGAACGTTATCTAGATAATTTCTTGAAGCATCTGGAGTGGGGTAAAAAAGACGGCGCCAAGTTATTAATCGGTCAGGGTCGAATTACCAAATCAAATCCCTATCCTCATTTTTCGGGAGATCCCGATCGAGGCTTGTATGTTGGCCCCACGCTTTGGGAAAATGTCACCAAGGAGATGCGCCTCTTTCAAGAAGAAATTTTTGGACCAACCGTAAATCTGGTGAAGGTGAAAGATTTTGACGAAGCTATTGAGACGGCCAATGCTCATGCATACGGTCTATCGTCGGCTATTTTTACCAACGATCCATTTTTGATGCTTCGATTTAAAGAAGAAATTCAGGCGGGAATGAGTTCCATTAACAATTCCACGACCGGAGCTGAAGCTCATTTGCCGTTTGGAGGAACCAAAGCTTCAGGAAATGGTACCCGCGAAAGTGGGATTTGGGTTTTGGATAGCTACACACGCTGGCATGCCGTGAATATAGATCTGGCTCCCAAGCTGCAGCTTGCACAAATGGATGTGGACTATGGCCATACTGGCAAGGCTTTGGATTTTTCTGGCTGGGTTAAGCACTAAAACCACGCCAACAATTGGATTAAAGGCAGCTTCTAAAAAAACTTCTTACTGCAGCTTCTTCCGGATCCTCATGGAGCGATCGCCGTTGAGCCCCTCGACTCTCCGAAGGTAGCCGACCAATCTTGGGATGAGTTCTTCTCAGGCTCATCACTCTGGCCTCAAAATTTAAAAGTGGATGTTGATCAGATTCAGTAAGTTGAAGACCCGACCGGACTCGTTCTTCATAGACGGCTCGGCGAAGGGGTTCAGCAATCGAATAAAGTTCAGGTGCAAATTCTTTTCCCAACATCTTTTCGAGATCCATGACCAAGACAGCAAAACGTCCAAGGTCAGAGTATTGTGCTTCGCGATCAACCGCTCTGGCTTGAGCTACGGCTTCTGTTAGTTTTTCGGGAGGAACAAAGGCAAACAGAACTTCGGCCAAATTTCGATAACTCGGATGCAGTTTGACAAGGCTCTTGCCCCCCGCGTTCTCATGGGTTCCGAGGCGCCCAAAGGGACGTAAATGCGATCTCAAGTAGTCCTGCTTAATTCTTCGTAAAGCATCTCGCAAAGCCACATCAGCGGGATCAGATTTTGGATCCATTTCCATGGAATCAAATTGCAAGGCCATCAAAACTTCGTCAGCATAAGCACTCTTTGAAATCAGCCCTACCAATTGGTCCCTAATCAAAACTGCAAAGGGCCTCGGTAAATCGGAATCTGCAAAATCAGCAACCGTCGAAACCAAGTTAAGAAAACTACGCATCTGTGCGGGTGTCATTTTCATAGCTGCCAAAACATTCCGATACGCCAATAAATGGTCCAACATCATCTTGCCAAATGACTGAGTGATATAAGTCAAACTCTGTTCGACAAATTCGGGATTAATTTTATCATCCTCTCCAATCGACAAATCAATTCGATCCATGGCTACCGAAGGACTTAATCCGCTCGATTTACTAAGCTCGTCCTTAGCAAATGTTAGAATCCGACCAAGACTCGCCAGAGATTCGTAATAGAATTCGATTACAGCATCCGGCGAATTGCCGATCTGAATGCCTCTAGCCAGGTGATAAGCAAAGTAGAAAGAATCAATATCACTCACCGCCAGAAGTGGGGGATTCAAAGCCAGGTTATTCAAGTTTTGGGATAATGCCAAATCTCTTTGGGCCACTCGTTGAATTCGTGGACTCAAAATTTGAATCTGCTCCTCGCGGGAAAGACCCTTTAAAATCCCCTCAATTTGTCTTGTAGCCGAATTACTTAACCTAAGCCGATCTACAAAACCTAAAGCCCGGCGCACCGCATCTTGATGGCCTTCTTCCCAAAGAACATTCCGAGGCGTACTCACAGAAATAATTCTCACCAGCTCTTGCCCGTCCCTCGCGCCGGCAATGGTTTGCAAGAAGTAGTTCACATACCAATCATAAATATCCGATTCGCGAAATTGCGCGCCTCGTCCTAGCCCAAGATAAACATCCGACAATTCAGATCCAGCTTGACGCCTCAGTTCCAACAGCTGGATTCGACCCTCCGTACTTAGCTCCGCTAAGACTCCTGTTCTCCAAGATGTTATCATATGAAGAAATGTCAGCGCATAGCGAACCTGGCGAATATCTTGATCCGTATCCGTCGCTAATTTTCCAATCTCACCAAGGTAAATATCTTTTAAATTAGGTGCCGAGGCCAAGTGATCCGTTGGAAGGATTGCCATATCATCCAACAAGGCCGCTTCTGTATCAGATAAGGTCCCATGAGTTCGTTCTAAATAAGTTAAGGCTAATGTATAGAAACTCGCATAGTTTCCATCCCAAGCCCTTAGTTGTGGAATTCTTGATCGAATTCTTAACATCAATTGCTCATATCCTTGAGCATCTGTTTTCACTTCGCTGGAAGTGGGCTGTGCAAGAACGGACTGAAAAAGAAAAGTTATAATATATAGATTCAAGCCCAGAACGAGACGATTCAATCGCAACACTTTATAAAACTGCATGGAACCCCCAAAAACTTTCTAGAGGGTTATCCCAGGCACTCTCGATTGTCAAACCAGCATTAACCTATTGAAAAGACTTAATTTTTCCGTCGCGGACAATGAATAGTCGAGCGCGTTTTCGCAATTGACCTTGATCGGCATAAATCTCACCCGTCACACCCGGGAAATTGTATAAATTTCGAAGCCCCGAAAAAATCTGATCCCTTGTCGTTGCGCCACTTGCCTTGCGCATCAGACTTACAAAAATCATGGATACATCAAAAGCTTCAGCAGCGAGTTTGCTTGGCTTTTCTTGCGCCAATTCTTCGTATTTCTCCAAGAACAAACGATTTTGAACACTCGCACTATCAACATCAAAACTGTCAGTGAAAATCACGCCTTCTGCATGTTGCTGACCCCGCTCGACAAGCTTCATAGAGTTCAAACCAGATAAGCCCACAACCTGAAGACCATAAATCTTAAGAAAAGGTAATGTGGGCAACATGAGCCCCACAGTATCGGCAAAATCTGGTACAAGCAGTACTTCAAAATCTAAAATTGGTGGCAAATCATTCAGGCTTTCGACACAGTTGGGATTTGCCGGTCGATCTGCCTCTTCGTCGGCACTTTGATCCCTTTTTGGACAGAGCTCAGCGACCCTTAGTTTTGGGTAGTCCAGACGAGTCATTCGCTTAAGCTCATTCTTAAAATCTGTCGCGCCTTCAGGATAAATCTGAAACTGCCTGATTTGAACACCCCGCTCATCGAAGACTCTCTCGGCAATTTTCGAAGCATCCCAACCATATCTCGAATCGGGATACAAAATGCCCACACGTTTTGCTCGCATTTTCTCTCGAATAAGTTTTGCTAAAGCTTCAATTTGATCTTCTAAACTTAGCGTTGATCGAAAGCTATAAGGTCCATACATTTCTAGATTTTCACGCGGCGCCAAAGAAACAACGGGCACACCCATTATCTGTGCCCTTTCAAACACAAACTCGGATGCCGCCGAACTTATCGGCCCAATTATTCCCGCAACCTTGTCTTCTAAAACAAGTTTTTGAAAACTTTCCAATAATTCGTCTTCTGTTTCGCCCGCATCTCGAAACAAAAATTCCACTCCATCGGAATAAGCAAGATTAGATGCCACCTGAACAGCATTCATCACCTGCCGCCCGTAAGCCTGAAATTCCCCCTTGAAAGGAATCAAAACGCCAATTCTACGGGACTCCGAAAGAGCGCGATTGCTCTGAAGATTCAGAAGCTGTTGTGCCCGAAAATGGAGATCCGATATTCCATCATCCTCGATACTTCGAACATATGACAAAGCTGATTCAATTGACTGATCTTTCAAGATATTTAGATAAAGCTCATAATTAGCGACATTTCTTCCGAGCTTAGTTTCCGCTCGACTTACAATGGTCTCCAATGAGGCTCGCCCAAGACTGGGGTCTTTTACAAAAGAATTGAAATCCAGGAAAAATTCCCTACCCATTTCGGGTGTCAGTCGATTGGATTCGTCTAAACTTTGAATCCACTGATCTAGCCATAAAAATCTTTGAACTCTCTCATCCTCGCGCTCAGCGGGATGCTCACGAATGTACCGAAGTCCCTGAACCAAAGAATCAACTGAAGACGTGTCGCCGCCCGGCACACCCACATAGGCCTGGTCGGCCCGATGCTGGCTGCAGCCCAAGAGACTAAATAAAATAATGGTGAAAAAACTACTCTTGAGTGCCGCCCGCAAGCTGTCCATAAATCTGCTCAGCAAGCGAATGGGCCGCTTCGTTAAGATCGCCTTTTGTCGTTCGAACTTGTTCAACATCATCAGATTCTAGAGCCTTCTTTGCCTCCGCGAGAGCTTTCGTTACTCGCTCTATCAAATCAGAAGCTAACTCGTTTTCAAACTCATTAACAGATTTTTCTGATGTAAAGATAAGGGTCTCAAGTTCGTTTTTGATATCAGCGAGCTCCTTAGCCTTGGCATCAGTTTCGGCATATGTTTGAGCGTCCAAAATGATTCGACTGATCTCCGTTTCATTGAGACCGGACGAGCTCTTGACCTTGATATTTTGTTCACGACCCGTACCAAGATCCTGAGCTTTAACGTCAACGATTCCGTTCGAATCAATAGAAAATGTCACCTCAATTTGTGGAACACCCCGAGGAGCTGGAGGAATGTCCGTAAGCTCAAATTTAGCTAAACTTTTATTAAATTCGACCAGCTCTCGCTCACCCTGAAGAACATGCACGCTAACAAAGGACTGATTATCTTCAGCCGTCGTAAAGACCTTGGACTTCTTTGTGGGAATCGTTGTGTTTCGCTCAATGATTTTTATAAAAACACCGCCCTTGGTTTCGATACCTATTGAAAGTGGTGTTACATCTAAAAGCAAAACATCCGAAACCTCACCGGTTAGAATGCCGGCCTGAACAGACGCCCCAATGGCAACAACTTCGTCAGGATTCAGACTAGCATCGCCTTCCTTGCCAAAGATTTTGGCCACCCTTTCTCGTACAGCTGGCATTCGAGTCATACCACCGACCAAAAGAATCTTGTCGATCTGCTGAGCGCTAACTCCAGCCTCAGTAATCGCCTGCTCGCAAGGAGCCGCAAGTCTATCTAGTAAATCCAAACAAAGTTCGTTCAATTGCGTTCGTGTCATCGTCATTTTGAGATGCTTAGGTGCACCATCAACAGCAGTAATAAAGGGCAACTCAATATTGGTATCTTCCGAGGATGAAAGCTCATGCTTGGTTTTTTCCGCTGCTTCTTTAATACGCTGCAAAGCCAGTGGATCAGATCGAAGATCAATATTCTCCGCCTTTTTAAATTCATCAATAAGGTGATTCATGATCTTTTGGTCAAAATCCTCACCGCCCAAGAAGGTGTCGCCATTGGTTGACTTCACCTCATAAACACCCTCACTCAACTCCAATATTGAGACGTCAAAGGTTCCTCCGCCTAAGTCAAAAACCGCAATTCGCTC
>PEZR01000157.1 GCA_002773975.1 Bdellovibrio sp. CG10_big_fil_rev_8_21_14_0_10_47_8 | reverse complement strand
GGAGAGTCTCATGGTGAATCCATGGTTTGTTCGAGTGAAAAGTATAGGGATTGGCGGTCTCTTTATTCTGCAGGGTTGTTCCCAGGTCGGGGTCCGCGACTACCCCACAACCTACCGAAACCCGGCGGCGGTTTCGGACCCACGAGGATCTGTTGCAGACTACGATGCGGGCCCTCCAATGGATTCCAAGTGGCCGGATCTATTTGCTGAAACTCCCAATTACCGGGCTTATGGGGCTGCAATCTATGCAGCTGCAATGAAAAAAAATGGCTTGCGTGATGACAACAGCGAAAAGTTTCGATGGAAAGTCGGACCGATGTGGTACCGAGGTCGTTTGACTCCAGACAGTGTTAAAGTTTTCGTGATCGGCCAAGAGGGTGCACAGGATGAAAATACTTCTAATCGAACTTTCACTGGATCGACCGGCACCAAAATGCAGAACTTTATCAACTATTTTGGAATCAACTCTAGCTATCTTTTCATGAATACATTTAGCTACACAATCACGGGTCAATACGGCGAGAGACCAGAGGCCACGGACTCGGACTCCGTTAAAAAAAGAAAAGCAGCTCAATCCTCCGCTCTGTATTGGTTAGCACAGAACCCCAAGAGCATCGTCGTACAACATCGCCACAAGATGTTTGATTATATGTTATCTCAAAACAAAAATACTCTTGCACTCATTGTCGGAGTTGGCACTGCCGGCAAAGACAGCTTGGCCACCTGGATCCGATCTCACGGAGGAAAATGTAGCCCCAAACAACTCGCCAGTTCTTTCTGTGATGCCAGCTCTATCGCGCCTGGAGCACGAGCTATTGGCGTTCCCCACCCTGGGGCTGCCAGCGCTCGTAATGGCGGTTCCTCTGCCGCAGGAAATCTGAAAGTTCAATTTGCGAAACGAGCGGAACTCGTCGCAGACTGGATTAAAAAAGATTCCAGCTGGATGAAGCCCGATCCGGGGGCAAAAACAGATTTTTCAAAAAGTTACTATTACAGAGATGCGGTCATTCCTCACCGCGATTTTGCCTTTGGTTCAATATGGAGATTGGGCAAAGACGGGACCACATCCAATCGCCGAGGTGCTGATGGGATCCAAGTCTATTCAGATGCCGGATGTTATAACAATGCACTTCGGATCGATGGCAAGTGTGACTTTGCAGAAAGACCTAAAACATTGAATGTGAAGTACGACGAACCAAAAGATCTCAAGAGCAATTTTAAAATGGCTCCTGATGACTTTCCTTGGGAAAGCCCAAAGAGCAAAGAGGGCCGTCGCCAATACGACATGGGACCAACAGATTTTGCTGACGTCTTAATGGGGCAAAAAACCAACTCCTGGCCGAACTTTACTGCCCTGGGTGCCGTATCACACAGCTCCTTCGGATTTGGCCAAATTTACCGAGGGCATTTGGACTCTGCCACTGTTCTAGTTCTGGCAGATCAAGAATCTCATGATGACATGTTCTCGACCAGAGCTCTCACTGGAACCGGTGGGCAAAGACTCCAGACTTTCTTGGATGCTTTGAATGTAGGTTCCAATTACGCAATCATTCGCACGCTGCCCGTAGACACCTTGAATCTTCCAACAAAAAAAGTTAGCGAAATCGCCCTTCAACCAGAAGTAGCGGCCGTTCGAAAAGAAATTTTTGATGCCATTTTAAAACGTGGCAAGACGAAACTGGTGCTCACCGTGGGACCTGTCGCTGCAGAAGCAATCAAGGGAATCAGCCCGGGCGCACCCGTCATCAATCTCGACTTTCCTCTTCAAGATAGCCATCTCGCCCAGTGGAAAAAAATGCTGGCCGAAATTGATGGCATGAGAATACTGCCTGCCAAGGTTGGAGCTTACGACGGAAGCCTCACCGCCATTCCCCGAACTGACCTACCTGCTCACACTCGATGGTGGATGGGCACAAGTGGCTCTCGCGCATCAAGAGCCTATGTCATGAACGGTGGCTCCAAAGCTGACAATGGTGACTATTACAAGTTTGATGCCCCAGGCTGGGTAAATTCAAAAAACTACCCTGACAATGCATCGTCAATGAACGCCGACGAGAAGGCTTCCGTTCAATCTTTCTACCAAGAAGACATGGATACAAGATCTGACGTCGGCTCGGATGAAAGCGAGCAATAGTCTATTTCAGTAAATAATTAACAAAAAGAAAGGGCTTGTCTTCGAAGACAAGCCCTTTCTTTTTAGTCACTGAATTATGAATAGAATATGATCTCTACAGCGAAAGAAATCTGACCGGCATCGTTTCTTTTGGCACCACCGACATGTAATCGCTGAGGTTTCCAACAATAGCTTCAATGGCTGAACGAAACTGGCCTCGCACCGACGGCTGTTGTTGCTTCACGATCATGTTGTTCAGAAATCTTGCCAACCGAACCCCGGCAAAATAAACGCGCGAATCGACAGCGTCGCTAAATCGTTCTGTGTAAACGTCCTGGTCCTCGTCCGCATACTGATAGGCCGCTGACCTCATTGCCAAAGATTCCGCCAGCCAAGAGTCCAAACCATCCAAGCTCGGAACATTGGTCTTTTTAAATTTGTCGATCAGGTAAGTGGCATAGACATCTTCGGTGAGTTTTTTAATGTCCGCTGCAAAAAGATCTGCGTGGGCCGTCATCATAATTCCGCTATCCCAAACTGCATGCAAATTTGACTTACGACCATCCCATTTTTTGGGGATCATATTTCCACCCTTATCTTCAGGGCGGCCGGTATGCATTGGTTGATGGATGTCCCCAACAAAATGAACAATAAACCGAACAGCATTGGTTCTGGCCTCATCCGACGATTGAGAATCCAAATATACTTTTTCAGACTCTAAAATGGCTTCCGTCACCCCGCCCAACTGCTGTTTTTCCTGGGGCATCTCCCGAAGACTTTGCAGAAAGTCCTGATCGTCTCTGATATTTTCAAAGTGATACCAAGAAGTGAATTTATACGGGGCCGACGGGCGAATAGCATCAGCCCAACTCGCGACCTCCGGCAAACTCTGACCACCCAGGATTTGCCCGAGTTTCACTTTGGTTTCGGGGAGTAAAAATTGTTCTGCGATTTTTCCAACAGTCCGGTGGCCAACTGGCCCCCAACCCCAGCCAGAGAGCGGGGTTAACATTGCGACTGTCAGAATTCCATGTCTTGCCATCCGTTGCAGGGACTGTTTGAATTCTCTTCTCACTCAGCACTTCCTTGTTTAAGGTTTTGAATGATCCGCAGCTTATTATTCATCCTACGCAATTTAATATTCTTCCGTAGAATCTAGAGCCATTGCACCTCGGCTTTGGTCGTAATTCAAAGAAAAAATTGTCCAGACTCTGTCGTGATGCAGAGCCCCCACTAACGCAGTATTGCTACCAAATGGTGACACTCACCTTTTGGTAGCAATGCTGCGTTAGTGGGCGTGGGTCAGCGATTTATAGCGGTGTTTTTAGAGCCAGAGGCTTTGGACTTGGCGTTCGCGGGCGATGGCTTTTGCGTCTTCGTAGCCGGCATCGACGTGGCGGAAGACTCCCATAGCTGGGTCCGCCGTGAGAACTCTTTCCAGACGACGGGCTGCTGCCTCGGTTCCATCGGCGACGATCACCTGGCCGGCGTGCTGGGAATATCCCATGCCGACACCTCCACCATGATGAAGAGAAACCCATGTCGCTCCACATGCGGTGTTCACCATCGCATTTAAAAGAGGCCAATCGCTGACGGCATCTGAGCCATCTTTCATCGCTTCTGTTTCACGGTTGGGAGACGCCACCGAACCACAATCCAAATGATCCCGACCAATTACCAACGGAGCCTTGACCTTGCCAGTTCTCACAAGCTCATTGAAAAGCAGACCTGCTTTGGCCCGCTCCCCATACTCAAGCCAGCAAATTCTTGCCGGCAGACCCTGAAAAGCAATTCGTTTTTCAGCCATGTCCAACCAGCGAAGCAAATGTGTTTTATGGGGAAAAAGCTCGCGAAGAGCATCATCCGTCACCTGGATATCTTGAGGATCTCCCGACAAAGCAACCCAACGAAAGGGCCCACTGCCGCGGCAAAAAAGAGGCCGAATATAAGCTGGAACAAAACCCGGAAAATCAAAAGCATTTTCAACACCAGCCTCTAAAGCCCTGGCGCGAAGATTATTGCCATAATCAAAAGTCACGGCTCCCCGCTTTTGCATTTCAAGCATCCCACGGACATGTTTGGCCATGCTGGCATAAGCCGCTTCCAAATAGGCCTTTTGATCCCGCTCCCGAAACTCAGCCGCGGTCTCGACCGAATAGCCCTCTGGAATATATCCAATCAAAGGATCATGAGCCGAGGTCTGATCGGTCAGCAAATCCGGAGTGAAATTTTTCTCGATCAACTGATGAATAAGGGTTGCCGCATTCCCCTGAACAGCGATGGACTTGGCCTCGCCGGCTTGGGTGTATTTACGCACTCTGGAAATCGCATCATCCAGATCTGTCGCGACCTCATCGATGTACTTTGTTTCAAGACGCTTCTGAATCCGTGTCGGATCAATTTCGACCGCCAAGACACAGGCTCCGGCAAACACCCCAGCCAATGGCTGAGCTCCACCCATTCCGCCCAAGCCGGCCGTCAAAATGACTTTGCCCTGAAGGCTTCCGCCAAAATGCTGACGACCCGCTTCGACGAAGGTTTCGTAGGTTCCCTGTATGATTCCTTGAGTGCCGATATAAATCCAAGAGCCTGCGGTCATTTGACCGAACATCATGAGCCCTTTTTTATCGAGTTCGTGAAAGTGTTCCCAAGTAGCCCACTTGGGAACCAAATTTGAATTTGCAAGAAGAACCCTGGGTGCGTCCTCATGGGTTCGAATAATTCCGATGGGTTTTCCCGATTGAACCAGCAAAGTTTCATCATTCTCGAGAGTTTTTAAAGCTCCCAAAATTTTTTCGAAACTTTCCCAGTTCCGGGCCGCTTTCCCAATTCCCCCGTATACAATCAGCTGTTCAGGGTGCTCCGCCACCTGGGGATCCAGGTTATTTTGAATCATGCGAAAGGCGGCCTCTTGCTGCCACCCTTTGCAATTCAACTGGGTCCCCGTCGGAGATTTTACCATTCTCTATTTCAAGAAATCAGCGTTGATTCTCATGCCGACAAAGTACTCTGTCAGATTGCGATCATCGCCAGTTTCAGGTTTCATTGTGCGGTTGTTGTAAGCAACATGATATCGGTACATGTCGTCTTTTACTGGTTTCCACTCAAGAGCTGCACCATAGCTAGTGTACTTGTTTTTAGTGGAAGGAGTTCCATCCAACTTCTCTTCGGAAGAAACATACTTCACGATCGGAGTCAGTGTGTCCATGTCATATTTCAAAGTCGCAACTGTTGAGATCAAAGTATCAGTTTGAGTCTCTGAAGCCTTGTAAGAGTTGCTCAGATAATCCAACTGACCAGTGAAGCCATTCATCATGTATTGAGCGCCAACAGATGTGTATTCCACTTTTGTCGTGTCATCATTTGTTTGCTCAGTGTGGTAGCTCGCCAACAAGCCCAAAGATTTATCCATGAAGAAACCTTTGTAAGTGATCCCTGCCAAAGTGTTGTCCTGGCTGAATTTTGTTCCAGTCAAAGAATCACCAGTGCCAGTTGGAGCTCGTCCAACAGCTGTGTCTGTATTGGCAACTTGCAGGCTCAGATTATGGTCATCAGCTAGTTTCAAACCAACTTTCAAACCTGTCACATAAAGCTCAGTAGAATAACCAGTCAGGTAAGTCGTTGTTCCAGCCAAATAAGATGTTCCGCTGTAGGCTTCAGACAACAAGTACTGATCTGTTGAAGAAGTGTTTCCTTCGAAACCACCCACTTCTGAAGCCCATTTTCCAACTGTCACAGTCGCCATGTCGATTTTGTGAGCGACGTAAGCGTAATCCAAAGTTGCATTGGCGCTGTCTCGTTTAGTCACAGCCCCTTGATCTTTGGTTGCGAAACGGTAACGCAAACGGAAGCTTGTGTCTTCGTTCAGCTTTCCTTTGTAATCAATTCGGCCAGTGTTGAACACGAATTTATAGTTGTTCAAGCCCACCGCTGCTGTTTGAGCAGCGTCGTTGTAGTTTTGGCTCAAATAATCGACTCGCATATCCAGGTTCAATGATCCGGCGAAAGCACATGGAGCTACAAGCCCCAGAGTCGCAACAGTCATCAGAAATTTTTTTGTCTGCTTCATGATGTTTTCCTTTTGTTTGATCGAAGTTGTTTTTGTTCAACTTGCTATTTGCCTATCTTAGGTTGCCACTCAACCTTTTACGGTGAACATCAGAACTTGGAAGAGCGGCCTCGTCAACTCTTTAAAGAGTCTTCGCGGGCCGTGTCTGGATTTCATCAAAAAAACTTCTGCATCGCTTCTGAAATTTTCTGCCTAGAATTCAAGCTCCCCGATGGCATCGGTCACGACGCGACAAATCTGCTCTTGCTGAATCATCTGTTGGATCAACCGAATATCCTTGGAAAAAACCCGGTCCTTTTGTGCAAATGGGACTTGGCTGCGAATCACATCATAAGCCGCTTGCACTGCCGCTGCGGGCTTCAGAGGTCTTAACAGATCCAAGGCTTGACATGCAGAAAGGAGCTCCATGGCGAGAACATTCTCAGCATTGCGTACAATTTGAACAAACTTGCGGGCCGCAATGGTCCCCATGCTGACATGGTCTTCCTTGTCCGCTGAAGTCGGAATACTGTCCACCGACGCAGGATGAGCGAGAATTTTATTTTCACTGACCAAAGAAGCCGCTGCCACATGCACAATCATATGGCCTGAGTTTAGGCCCCCTTGAGGGGTTAAAAAAGCTGGGAGATCACTCATGGACGGGTTGATCAATTTTTCAATTCGACACTCAGAAATATTGGCGACAGCGCTCAAGGCGATCGCCGCAAAATCCAGGGCAATTGCCACTGGCTCCCCATGAAAATTACCGCAGGATAAAACTTTGTTCTCGGCAGCAAAAACCAAAGGATTGTCTGTCGAAGAATTGGCTTCAGTTTCAAGAACTCGTTGAACATATCCCATCGCATCTTTGCCAGCCCCGTGCACTGCCGGCATACAGCGCAAAGAATAGGCATCTTGTACTCTTTGGCAGTCCGTGTGGCTTTCGGCGATTTCACTGGTGCTTCCCATCAATCGCAAAAGATTTCTAGCTGTTTTGGCCTCGCCCGGATGTGGCCGTGTCGGCGCAATCAAAGGATCAAAAGCCCTTCGAGAACCACGCAGGGCCTCTAACGACATGGCTCCGGCCAGATCCGTCAGCCATAAAAACCGACGAGCATCATAGGCACCAAGAGCCCCAACCGCCGTCATAACTTGACAGCCATTGATTAAAGACAGGCCCTCTTTCGCCCTGAGAACCAACGGCGTGATTTTTTTTGCAGCCAACAGAGCATCAACCTCTTGAGGTTTTCCATCAGCCCCCCAGGCTTCACCTTCACCGATCAGGGCCAATGCCAGATGAGACAAAGGAGCTAAATCACCACTGGCGCCGACGGACCCCTGAGAAGGGATCACCGGGATCACATCCTGATGTAAAAACTCGAGAATCTTATCGACGACTTCAGGCCGAATTCCGCTGTGTCCTCGCGCCAGGGCGTTGGCTCGCAAAAACATAATCGCCCGTGTTTCTTCTTTGCTAAAAGGAATTCCAATGCCCGCCGAGTGAGAGCGGATAAGATTGCGCTGAAGCTCTTCAATTTCACCATCAGAAATCCGCACGGAGCTAAACGCGCCAAAACCCGTATTGACCCCGTACATGACCTCGCCGGAAGAGATCCGCTGATCAATGTAGGCTCTTGAAGTGAGCATCTGCTCTCTGGCGCCAGCCCCGAGTTCCACTTGAACTGGAGATCCCGCAGGAGAACCGAAAGCAACTTGCCGAATTTGATCTATAGTGACGTTTTGTCCCGAAATTTGAATTTTCATGAGGCGCATCTTGCTTTTGTTTTTTCTTTTTTTCAAGGTCACGGCGCTGATTTGTGAAAAATGCTCCAAGCCGCAGGCAGTCCTGCCTTTTTCAGGGAAATTCGTCTATATCTGCCAGCGCTTTTCAAAGCCCAAATTCCCCGGACTAAGGAGTTCCCAATGAAGACCTCTTCCTTTGCCAGCTTGAATGATTTTACCCAGCTGTTCCCCCGCTGCCTTTGGATGGCCTTAATGGGTCTTATTTTGCTGGCCTGTAGTACTGATCGACACCCAAACTTGATCACGACCGGGACTTCGGACTCAAAGTTCTACTCAGCCATTGGCAAAGAAGTTCAAGTCGAGTTCAACGCCATTTACCAAACGACTTTCAAGGACCTGGCTTCGGTGGAGAACATCTCCGAGTCCCGACGGCGGCTATTGGAAAGAAATGGAATCCTTGAAACCATCGCCTTTTTGTTTGGCCCGCTCTCGTACCGCGACATGGGGGGCCCTAAACGCAATCAATCCGTCAAAGTTGACTGGTCCTCGCCCCGCCTCAATAGCCGCGGGTTCGTCGAGCTCAGTTATCAATACAAAGGCCAATGGCTTCTCACTCAAGATATCAAAAGCCCGCTGCGCCTGCCCCTCCCCTACACAGCAGACAAACTCTATACTCCACAATGGAAGAGCTGTTCTGATTCAGCTCCGGACCATCAGACCCCGTCCTTCTTTTGGTATTTTTGGGACCCCACAAGATCCGGTTGCGACCATGTTTTGAACGAGCAGTATCAGATGATCAACGTGGCCCTGACGGCCCAGACAACTCAACAAACCCAGACTTATCCTGAGTATTCTGAACTCTTAAAAAGTGCCGGGCAGAAAAATAATCTGCAAATGACATTTGCCTTTGGTTACGTCGAAGAGACGTCAAACCCTAAACCCGAGACGGACCGCGATCAGGGCATGCTCGAATATCAGAAATTTCTCAGATTGGTTCGAACCCACAGCCAAAAACTGCGGTGGGAAGAAACTCCGATTCTCAGCAAAGAATACCTTGGCTCTCGACAAGACAATATCCAGGTTGGATCTCGTTTTCGGGGTCAAAAAGACGGCGTTCAAGTCACGCTGAATTTGGTCGCGGCCGCTGGCATTGATCAAATGGAACTCTTCGCGAAATCCTTTGCCCATGATCATGACGGATTTTTTGCGTGGTTTGGCCACTCACGAGTCGGCTCAGGTTTTGACGCTCAGAATTTTAAACAAATGGTGGATGAAAATCCCCGGTATTATAGCATTTCCCCGAACTACCAATTGGTCTATTGGAATGGCTGCAACAGCTATTCTTATTACACTCTGCCCTTTTTTCAGTTCAAAGCGGACCTCAACCCAAGCAAAGATCCTAATGGCACCAAGGGGCTGGACATCATTGCCAATGGTTTGCCCACTTATTTTAGCTTCAACGCCGCCAATGCGCAGGTTGCGCTCCAGGCTCTGCTCCGTTGGGAAGAAAAAACCAGTTATCAAAAGTTAATTCAATCTCTGGAGGATCGCGCCGCTCATTCAGGAACAAAGGTGATCGTCAATGTTCTTGGTGATGAGGACAATGCTCGTTAAGCCCCAGCAAAGTGTATCTAAGCTTCGCGAAGTGTTTTGATGGCGAGTCGATAGTCATTGTTGAAGATGTAGCTGCCCGCAACCAACACATCCGCATCCCCCAAGCGAGCCACGGTTTGTTCGTTGACG
Organism: Bdellovibrio sp. CG10_big_fil_rev_8_21_14_0_10_47_8; assembly: GCA_002773975.1. Classification (GTDB taxonomy): domain Bacteria; phylum Bdellovibrionota; class Bdellovibrionia; order Bdellovibrionales; family Bdellovibrionaceae; genus 21-14-0-10-47-8. The sequence goes on along the minus strand of PEZR01000157.1, from coordinate 391 downwards.
CCGCCATCAACCTCCAACAGACAGGGCAAAGATTGATCATCGATTTCTTTGCGTAGTCTTTGAATTTTTACGACCTGATCTTCCATGAAGCCCTGCCCTCCAAAACCCGGCTCTACACTCATCACCAAAGCCAGGTCCACTCGTTTCAAATAGGGCAAAATCGCCCCTATCGGAGTCCCTGGCCTCAAGGTGATCCCTGGGCGACAGCCCAACTGGCGAATCTGAGTCAACACCGCAGGGATGTCTGCAGTCGATTCGCAATGAATGGTCAGATAATCGGCGCCGGCATTTACAAACTGCTCAACGTATTTTTCTGGCTTATCGATCATCAAATGAACGTCCAAGGGAATTCGAGAGATCTTTTTAAGCGCGGCCACCACCGGAATTCCAA
>PEZR01000146.1 GCA_002773975.1 Bdellovibrio sp. CG10_big_fil_rev_8_21_14_0_10_47_8 | reverse complement strand
GAGCCCAGACCCGTTCATGAATCTGTTGATCTGGCCACTGAGAGTGTTTGCGATGATATAAACGGAGTTGATAGTCCGGATACCACCCCCCATAACGGATCCATCGCCCCAAATGAAATGATTTTCGCGGCATTTCATAGCCCACTTCAGGCTCTAAACTGTCCCATTTTTGTTGAATCTCCTGGACCAATTCTGGAGAGAGTGTCTCATCGGCATCCAGGGACAAAATCCAATCATATTGCGCGATCTCGGTGCCTCGTTTTTTTTGCAAACCATAGCCCAGCCAGTCTTGTTCAATCACCTGCGCCCCAAGGCTGGCAGCAATGGCACGAGTTTGGTCTTTGCTGTGACTGTCCACCACCAGGACCTGCGACGCAAAGGGCACAGACCGGATGCAGCGTTCAATATTGCGCTCTTCGTTGAGCGTGATAATCAGCAGAGTCAATGGAAGTTTCATCTTTTTCTCACCTTATTCGACGATCCCAGCCATAAACTCTCTTGTCAAACAGAAGAGAGGTTTTTACCATAGGAGTTCAAGGAGAGCCTGACATGTCAAAAATGAGTTTTTCAACGCTCCTGTTTTTCTCTGCTGTTTTGTTTTTTCAGAGTTCCTCGTGGGCCCTGTTTACCATCCAAGAAAGCACGGATATTACCCCGGTGGGACACTACAAACTGGGGCTGGAGCCTCAGGTAAAAACATCGGATGGCGGAGGGACCAATTTCACGGCCTTCTTTGATACCGGAATCAGCGACGAGACCAGCGCCCGAGTTCTTGTTGGAACCGGGGATACTGACTTTGCAGCTGGGGCTTCGTTTAAATGGGTTCCAATTCCTGATTACAAAAAGCAGCCAGCCATCGGCGGAAAAGTTTCTTTGCTCACCTGGCATGACTCTGGAGACAGCTTCTCGGCTTTACGCTTGGAACCCATTGTTGGCAAAAAATTCGAAACAGACATCGGATCTTTTTCCCCCTACGCTTCTGTTCCGGTGATGTTCATTGACGGAAAAACGGACAGCAAAACAGGCTTTCAATTGGCCGGCGGCACCGAGTATATTCATCACGAGTTGGAAAACATGACCTTTGGTGGTGAAATTGGCTTCAACGCGAAAAGTTCGTTTTCTTATATCTCTGCATTTGTCACCATCAACGTGGATGACCTCTACAACAAAGGAAAATAAATGTTCAACTTCTTCAGGGATGAGGCCGTTGCTGCAGATTACTACATTGACCTCGGAACTGCGAACATCTTGATTGCGGCCCGAGGCAAGGGCGTATTGGTCAACGAACCTACTCTTATTGCTTACTCGGAAGTCAGCCCCGGAAAACGAAAAGTGGTGGCTGTGGGCCTAGATGCCCGCGAAAAAGTGGCAAAAACCCCTGGCAACATCACCGCCCTTCGCCCCCTCAAAGATGGTGTGATCGCAGACTATGACACCACGGAAACCATGCTTCGATACTTTCTTTCAAAGCCGGGCATCAAGGGACTTTTTTCCAAACCCCGAATTGTTATCTCACTTCCATACGGGGTCACCGAAGTTGAAAAACGGGCTGCAATTGATGCCGGCAAGGCCGCTGGAGCCAAAGAGGTTTTTCTCGTCGATGAACCAATGGCCGCAGCCATTGGAGCTGGTTTGCCAGTCAAAGAAGCCCGCGGCAGCATGATCATCGATATCGGCGGCGGCACCACCGAGGTGGCTGTTATTGCCCTGTCTGATATTGTTTACTGCCAAGCGGTCCGCGTCGGTGGCAATCGTTTTGATGAATCTATTGTGAATTACATGAAGAAAAAATTCTCTTTGATTGTCCCCGAGACCGTAGCTGAAACCTTAAAGGTTCAAATTGGCACGGCCTGCCCTAAAAAAGACATTCGCTCCATGCAGGTAACTGGACGTGACTTCCACTCGGGCCTCACGAAAACCCTGGAGGTCTCGTCCGAAGATATTGGCAACGCCATGGATGATTGCATGCGGGAAATCATCAATGCCGTGCACCTGGCCCTTGAACAAACTCCCCCAGAGCTGGTTTCAGACATCATCGAAACCGGCATCGTTTTGGCCGGCGGAGGTGGGCTCATCAGAGATATTGACATTCGCATTCAAAACGAAGTTCGCCTGCCCGTCCGCATTGCCGAGAATCCATTGACCACCATTGCCGTTGGCGGCGAGATGATTTTGGACGACCCCGAGCTCCTCGAAAAAATTCAGCTCGGCGTCTAGCGCGACTGTCTGAGCTGACTTAAAATGGAGTTCCGTTCGACAAATCTTTCTGAACCATTTGTCGGAGTTCTTTGGCAACGGCTCCCACTCGGCCCTCTGAGATTTTTTTCCCTTCGTACTCTGTGACCGGCAGCACATCCAAGGTTGTCCCAATCATCATCACTTCTCGGGCCGAAAAAATATCCTCTTCACTGAGCCTTCGTTGCTCGACTGCAAAGCCCCGGTCTTTTGCCAACTGCAAAGCCCGGGTCATCGTTGTTCCCTTGAGAATGTACTTGAGTGGAGGCTGAACAAGAATGCCTTCGGCATCGACCAGAACGATATTTTCCGTTGAACTCTCGGTCAAAAATCCCTCGGGATCAAAGCCCACTGTAAAATCAAGACCACGATCAACAGCTTCTTTTTTCATCATCACATTGGGTAAATAGTTGCAAGACTTCACCTGAGCCATCCACGAATCTTTGCAGGGAATTTGGCTGCGCCCAATTTTTACTCCAACTTCATACTTGGTCTCCGGCAAAGATTTGAGCTCTGTAATTGCAACATAAAATTGAGCTCCAACTGAATCATAGGGGTTCGTTGTAAATCCGCCTGGGCCACGGGATAAAAACACTCTGACCAAAGCCTGAGACTGATTCGCGACCTTCAAGGTTTGCAAAATAATCTCTTTGGCATCTTCCAACGTCCATGGCAGAGAAAGTCCGATTTTTTCAGCCGAGCTCTGAAGCCGCTGAAGATGGGCATCCATTAGAAAAACCTTTCGGTCCACGGCCTTCAGAGCTTCAAAAACTCCGTCCCCCCTGTGCACCATGTGGTCATCCATCGGCAGCAGCATCAACGAAGGATCCTGTACGATTCCTCCCCACCAACTCGAATAAAACGCAAAGTATTGGGACCAGAATGGATTTCCTTTTTCCTTCAACTTTCCAAAAACAGAGCTGGAGTCGAGGACCGGGATCATTTGCTGATTTTTTGTTTGCATGACGGTTCTATCCTTTGAAACAATTCGGAGGCAGATCGATTTCAAACAAGTCTAAACAAGGAGTGCTTCTGTGAAAACGGATTTTCTTACAAATTCTTTTAAAACCTCAGTGATGAGTTTTCTTTTTGTCTCAATGACCACGGGGTGCTCTTTGTTCTCTTCCCGCGCTGACGTTGCTGAAACCTCCGCCGCACCGTCAACGCCGGCACCCCTGGTTCAACCGGCGGCGCCCACGACGGCTGACGCTCCTACCGAAGACGCCCACCGCCAAGATGAAACAAAGCCGATGGAAATGCCGATGCACTCGATGGCCCATATGCCGATGATGAAGTCCCACAGCGCCCCCGAAGGCGTGGCTTCAGAAAAAGCATTGGGTTGGCTGAAAAATGGCAATCTCCGCTACCGCAAAGGCTCTCTGCGCAAAGATGGCCAGTCCAAAAAGGACATTCAGCGTTTGGCCACTGGGCAAACGCCCCATACGATTGTTCTTTCATGCAGCGATAGTCGAGTTCCCCCCGAAGTTGTTTTCGATCAAAAACTGGGTGAGATTTTTGTTATCCGCACGGCCGGGGAGGCTTTGGCTGACAACGTCATAGCCAGCATCGAGTATGCGGTGGAACATCTGGGTACCCGTCTTATTGTTGTGATGGGTCATACCGCTTGTGGCGCAGTCACCGCCGCCTTGAAGACAATGGATGGCGCTGACGCTGGAAGTCCAGCCCTGAACAATCTGGTCCGTGATATCCACCCAAGAATTGCCTCCTATAAGGGCAAATCTCCCAGTAAAAATATCGAAGAAGAGTCTTGGAGCAACACCCGTGGAGTCGCCAAAGACCTGATGGAACGATCACACATGCTCCATGAAAAAGTGGAAGCGGGAGAACTAGAAATCAAAACAGCCCTCTATCACCTTGATGATGGAAGGGTTGATTTCACTCCCTAATTTCAAGTAATGTTGCGAGATGACTTCATCTCGCGACAAGTCCCGAAAAATTCTCGTTACCTGCGCTCTCCCCTATGCCAATGGAGCTCTGCACTTAGGCCATGCATTCGAGCATCTTTATGCTGATTTTTGGGTGCGGTTTCAAAAAATGAGGGGCCACGAATGCCTGTTTATCTGCGCTGATGATACTCATGGGACCCCCATCATGGTTGAAGCCAGGAAACGCAACATCACTCCGGAAACCCTGATCGCAGAAGCTTGGAAAGATCACGTTCAAGATTTTAAAGACTTTCAAATTGAGCACACCCATTACTCTTCCACCAATTCGCCAGCGAACAGAGAACTCTGCGAGCTATTCTTCGATCACTTGAAAAAGAAAAACCATCTGGTGGTTAAAACAATTCAGCAGCTCTACTGTCTGCATGACAAAATGTTTTTGCCAGACCGTTTTGTCAAAGGCGAGTGTCCCAAGTGCGGGGCAAAAGACCAATACGGAGACTCTTGTGATGTCTGCGGCGCCACTTACACACCGGCCGATCTAAAAAGCTCTTACTGTGTTGTCTGCGGCAATCCTCCAGTGACCAAGGATTCTGAACAGTTGATGTTCAAGCTCAATGATTTTCGGGATTACTTGCAAAGCTGGCTCCCGTCGCATCTCTCCAAGGAAACCGCGAATAAAATGATGGAGTGGTTTCAAGAACCTCTTCGGGACTGGGACATTTCAAGAAATGCTCCTTATTTTGGCTTTCAAATTCCCGGATACACCGACAAGTACTTCTATGTTTGGGTGGATGCTCCGATGGGTTATGTCTCTGCCACCAAAGAGTACTGCGAGAAAAACAATCTGTCCTTTGACGAGTATTGGAAATCAGAAAAGTCCGAAGTTTACCATTTGATCGGCAAAGACATCGTTTATTTTCACACTCTTTTCTGGCCGGCCCTGTTGCAAGCCGCGGACTTTCGTTCACCCAGCGCCGTCTGGGTTCATGGCATGGTTATGGTCAACGGAGAGCGCATGAGCAAATCCCGCGGCACCTTCTTGTCAGCGCGGACATATCTCAAACATTTAGACCCTATGTATTTGCGCTATTATTTTGCGAGTAAATTATCCAATGGGATCGACGATCTTGATTTTAATCTCGAGGACTTTACCCAACGAACAAATTCGGAGCTCATCGGAAAAATTACCAACCTTGCTTCTCGAGGAGCCCAGATGTTGGGTTCCAAACTTGACGGAGTTATGAGCGAGCCCGATTCCGAAGGCCTTGAGCTGATTGAACGTGCGCAAAAGAAATCAGTAGAGATTGCCCACCATTATGAACAAAGGGACTTTGGCAAAGCCATTCAGGAAATCCGTGGAATCGCTGACGAAGCCAACCGCTATTTCGATGAAAAGGCCCCGTGGAAAAGTTTGGAAGCAAATCCGGCTAGCACCAAGCAGGTTCTAACCACTACCTTAAACCTATTTCGACTTTTAGCGATCTATCTAAAGCCCATTTTGCCGGAATACACGAAAAAGGTCGAAGTTCTTTTTAAGGAATCTGATTACAACTGGGGTTCTCATTCTGTAATTTTGAAGAACCATCAAATTGAAACCTATCAACATTTAGCCACTAGAATTGACCCGGTGAAAGTGAAGGCCATGATGGATGCAACGAAAAAAGAATTGGAAGAACGTGCCGCGCGCGATAGCAAAGCCGGATTTGTCAAGGGACCCGCTGTTGCCAGCGCATCTGCTGCCGCGACCACCCCGGCAGCAGGTCGAAACTCTGATCGTCCTGCCGAAATAACTATTGATGATTTTAGCAAAGTAGATTTACGTGTGGCGGAAATTCTCGAGGCGGAAGAGATCAAAGAGGCCGACAAATTGCTCCGATTAAAAATTTCTCTGGGTCCCTTAGGCGAGCGTCAAATTATTGCTGGAATTAAGGCGGCCTACCAACCGGAAACGCTTCGGGGCCGAAAGGTCTTGGTGGTTGTGAACTTGGCACCTCGAAAAATGAAATTTGGCGTCAGCGAGGGAATGGTTCTCGCCGCTGGCAGCGGTGGCTCTGATCTTTTTGTGCTCTCACCGGATTCAGGGGCCAAAGCTGGTGACAAAGTTAAATAGAAAAACCCACACGAATGAAATAACTTGAGGTCATTGCCCATGAAAATTTCGATGCTTCAGCAGTGGCTCAAAAATCCCTTTCAGATCGGCACGATCAAGCCGTCATCAAAGGCTCTGGTTGATTTAATGCTCAGCCAAGTCCCCGCGGACAGCCAGTGCATTGTCGAGTTTGGTGCAGGCACAGGTCCCATCACTGAAGGCTTGGTCCAGCAGTTTCCCCAAGCCAAAGTTTTTTCCTTTGAATTACAGCCTGAACTTGCCGACAAAGTTCAAAAACAGTTTCCTTCAGTGCGGGTTCTCAATTGCAACGTCACAGAGGCTGCGAGCATCCTTCCTGCGGAGGTTATTGGCCATGTGGATGTGATTCTTTCCAGTCTCCCATTGCTATCAATTCCCGCTGAAAATCATATTAAAATTTTGGAAAGTGCCTTTCAGATCTTAAAACCCGGCGGGTCCTTTATTCAGTTTACTTATTTGCCGTTTATGCCGCCCATTCGAGCTCATCAAAAGGCGGACCTCTGGACTCAGTTTGTCGGCATGGAGCTCAAAAATCTCCCGCCAGCTTTTGTCTGGAGCTTTAAGAAGCTCACCTGATGACCAAGTCTGAACTTCTTCTTCTGAAAAAATGCTATGAACTCATGCTTCGAATGGAGCAAAGGTCAGAGATCGATGGATTTAATCCAAATGACTTGAATCAGTTGGCGGATTTGCTCGAAAACTTCGTCAAATCCGAAGATGCGGGGCTCAGATCCCTCGCGCTGATTCATCCCCATCTTCACTCGGAGATGAGCTCTCGACATTTTTCAAACTATCTAATTCCTCTGGAAAGACTCTTGGGACGAACGGCAACGGACAGCGGTTTCCTGGTTCACAACCTTGATCGCTCGGCTGAAGAGATCCCCATGGTCAAACGAGCCCCCTTATTTTTTATTCTTGAGAATCTCCGCTCGGCCTTCAATGTTGGATCTATTTTCCGCCTTGCCGACGGGCTCGGCGCTCAAGAGGTCATTCTTTGCGGCTACACTCCGACCCCTGAAAATGAAACTCTTCAAAAAACTGCCCTGGGCTCTCATCATTATCAACCCTGGAATCATCAAGCCCATTTAGATTTGGCGCTGGATCATGCTCGGAATCAAAACCGAGAATCCAATCGCCCCCTTCAGGTCGTCGCTCTTGAAACTGCCGAAGGCTCCAGGTCTTTGTATGATTTTCAGTTTCAGGGTCCCACGGTTTTCCTGGTTGGCAATGAACGTTACGGCCTGGAAGCATCGACTCTTAAAAAATGCGACCATGTTCTTCATATTCCAATGTTTGGAATCAAAAATTCCCTCAATGTGGTCAGTGCTCTGAGCATGGCGGCCTCCGAGTGGCGGAGACAATATGAACAGGGCCGTCACTCATGACTATTCACTCCTTGAATCTTGAGTCCATCGCAACTTTTTTTTGCGACAAGAAAACTCCGGCCGAAGCGGCTCGACAGGCCTCCGTGGACACCTCGGCGGAACTGGGAGAAATTCGTTTTAGGTCAGGCCTTCAGTTTGAACAGGCTCTAGAGGATATCGAAGGTTTTTCCCATCTGTGGCTGATCTATTCCTTCCACCTTCATCCTCATCAATGGAAACCAAAAGTTCTCCCTCCTCGAGGCAGCGAAAAAAAAGTGGGCGTTTTTGCCACCAGATCACCCTATCGTCCTAATTCCCTGGGCCTCAGTTGTGTAAAGCTCGTGGAACGGAAAGGCTTGATCTTGCGAGTCCAATCTTTTGATCTTTTGGACCAAACCCCCATCTTGGATATCAAACCCTATCTGAGCTATTCAGACTCCTTCCCCGATGCAAGCATGGGCTGGCTTCAAGGGATTCAAGAGCAAAAATTGACGATTCAACTTTCCACACTGGCCGAAACTCAGCTGCAATTTTTGGAAGATCTCGGCTTAAGGGAATTTCGAAATGTGATTCTTCAGCAGTTGAGTTTTGACCCCCTAAACTCTCAAAAGAAAAGAGTTCATCAACTGAACTCCTCCCAAGCTGTTTTGAGCTATAAGACTTGGCGGGTATTTTTTAAGCCCTCACTTCATGAGCAACTCATTCAGATCCAAGAAATCCGTTCTGGATATAACGCAAAAGAACTGGCGGATCTGCAAGACCCCTATCAGGACCGCGCTCTGCACCTTCAATTTCTTGCAAAATTTAACGGGCCCTTGCTAGTCGCTGACGACGAAGGCGCCAAATAGATCCGATATAAACCAGCACCACCAGGGTTCTGGAAATTGCGGCCAGGACAAAAATAAGATGATACCCGTCCCGAGAAGCTTGGTATTGCGCCAATATTTGTCCTCCGACTAAGGAACCTATGATCATCGCGATTGCACTCACCAGGTTGAACCAAGTCAGCATTGGAATTTTGTCCTTGAGCTGAATGCGGTTGAAAAATAGAAGCACTAAACAGACCTCAAAAAGGCCCCAAAAAATCCCACTGACAATTTGCAAAGAAACCACAAACCACATGTCATTGAACAACAGCCATCCAGCTGGCAACGGAGATATTCCGAGAGCTGCAATGAGAAATACCTTTCTCTCTCCAAAACGATTCACGATCCGAGCCGCCCAGGGCATCATCAAAATTTTAGCCATGAAAAAGGCTCCTTGAGCCCACATGAATTCTTCGTAGGAAATCTGAAGGCGCTCCAAAAAGTACGGAGCCACGAAGGGACCTGAAATATAAAGAGCGATGTAAAAAACAAAGAGCAGATAGAAAAAAGATTTCAGATCCGAGATTTTCCAAAGAGTTTTGAGTTGGCGAATCTCTTGCCGAATAGACTCCAGACCCTTTGATGCGCCAAAGTCTTGCTTCAGCCATAATGCATAGGTGCTGGCCACTCTGGCGAGAAAAGCGATCAGAAAGACAATCGAAAATGCAGAGGTAAAGGGCCCCACTGGAGCCTGCAAACGAAGAGCAATGCCTCCACTCAATAACCCCAAGACAACACCCACTTGAAGAGCTCGCTGTCGCCGGGCAAAGAAATCCGTCGCCATGTGACCCGGTACCAGGTAACCCATCCAATAGTTCCAGGTGGGAAGGACTGCGAATCCAGCCCCCCAATAAACAGCCACCGTTGCGAACAACCATAAAAAATTATCCGTCGGCTGAAAAGAGAAATAGATCAGGGGTAAAAAGGCCATGGCCTGCAAGGCCGAGGCACCAACGACCCACCGACGAACAGAACCCACCAGCGAAATTCCCAAGGGGGAGATCATCTGGATCAGAGCGCCAGCGATGAGAGGCACCGTCGCAAAGTACCCAGTCAACCACTCGCTCATTCCCGTGGACAAAGCGTAGGCTGGCAAGTAGGTCTCACCAGCTCCGACCATCACGCTGAAAAAGAAAGCGTCGAGAATAGAAAACCTGAGCGACGCCTTATGGACATTCATAGTTTATTTACGTTTATTTTTACGACTGTCTTTGCAAGCCTGAGAGAGTTCTTTTTTGTGCGACTTCATGCACTTTTTCATGCGGCCTTTTCCAGGCTTCACATCTTTGCAAAATTTTTCTGCATCGGCCTTACAAGCCTCATGAACGTCTTTCATGTGCTCTTTCATCATGTCGCGGTGAGATTTACATTCAGTAGAAAGTTCCGCCTCATGTTCTTTCATGCACTTCATGACGGCTCCGCCACCGTGCTCAACATCTTTGCAGAACTTTTCCATGTCTGAATGACAAGGTCCCTCTGCCATGGCACTAGCCCCAACAAACAGAGAAGAAACTATAAATAGTACGATTTTTTTCATGGGATTCTCCTTCAAAAAAATGGATGTTTCTCCA
>PEZR01000035.1:1518-10123 GCA_002773975.1 Bdellovibrio sp. CG10_big_fil_rev_8_21_14_0_10_47_8 | reverse complement strand
TGGGCGACGTTGTTTGGGGTCATCTTGAGGCAGCTCAAAAAAATTAACGCCAATATTTTTGTCCCTAAAAATATCCCGCACAGTTTCCGCCAACTGAAGAATTGTAAATTCCTTTTCACTGCCAATATTGACTGGTTCGGTTAAATTTGTCTGCAGATAGAGATCAATTCCAGACACCAAGTCATCCACATAACAAAAGCTTCTGGTCTGCTGTCCTTGTCCATAAACAGAGAGGTTTTGACCCTGAATAGCCTGCGCTAAAAAGTTAATGATCACCCGGCCATCATTGGGGTTCATTCGCGGCCCATAGGTGTTAAAAATCCGAACAGCGCCGTGATGAGTTTTGAATTTGCTGTTGTGGGTATAAATCAGAGCCTCGCCAAAACGTTTTGCCTCATCATAACAAGAACGTGGACCCTGGGTGTTCACATTGCCAAAATATGTTTCTGGCTGGGGGGAAACGTCCGGATCACCATATATTTCGCTGGTTGATGCAAAAACCACTCGAGCCCTTTTCTGGTCTGCATAGGTCATCGCCTCAGACAGTCCTACCGTATTGACCCACATAGTTTCCAACCCCAGCCGTTGATAGTGGGGCGGGGAGGCCGGAGATGCAAAGTGGAGAATATGGGATACTGGGATATGAACAGCCGAGGCCCACTGATTCCAAGGAACAATGACATTTTGTTCAATGAACTGGAATTTTTTTGAATCCGGGAAGGCCTTCTGCAGATATTGTTTGTTGCTTCGAAGCCCCGTTGAAAAGTCATCGATGCAAACCACCGGTATCCCTTTTCGCAAATAGAGCTCTGCCAAATGGGAACCTAAAAAACCACCACCACCTGTAATCAAAACACCCGTCATATCCATGGCCTAAAAATTTACTTCGATTTGAAACACAGACCAAGGACTAACTTTAGAAAAACTAAGTCCCCCCCTTTGCGAAACCATTAACCCTTTGCTTCAATAAAAACGTCAGCCTTTCAGAGGGGCTTGAAAGGGGGGACAGGATGTCCGGATCGATATTATTTGAAACCTTAGTGGAAGGAACTGGGCTTCCTTCGGAATATGTGCGAAATCGCCTAGAACGCCTCATTGAGCGTCATGGCTATACAGTTCAAGGTCTATCTGTGGACCAGGCCAGAGAGCTCGCATCCAGCCTTCTCCTGGATCTCATCCAAGAAAGCCTACAAGAACAGTAGAACAAAAAAAGGGGCTCTTAAAGCCCCTTTTTCCAACCGATTGTTTTTTCGTTTTCTAAGATCTTTCTACAGCGATTTGAATGTTGGCCTCGAGGCCTTCACCCATACGAACAATCGCCTTGTGGGTTCCCAAAACCTTGATCTGTTCTTCGAAATGAATATCTCGACGATCAACAGAAAACCCCATTTTTTCCAATTCTTTGGAAACATCGATTGTTGTCACTGAACCAAAAATTTTATCTGATTCAGCTGCTGCCATTTTAAATTTGATCACAGAACCACTGATTTTTTTCAGCAGATCTTGTCTTTCAGCAACGACCTTTTTCTTTTTCGCCTCTGCCACGCGTTTTAAGTGTTCCCACTCTTTCACGCGTTTTTCTGTGGCCTCAGCCGCCAGTTTTCTCGGAAACAAAAAATTTCTAGCGAAACCCTCGGAAACATTCACGAGCTCGCCCACTTTACCTACGTCTTTGACGTCTTTTTGAAGAATGACTTTCATACGTTTTCCCCATGTTTTTGGTTTTTCTCCGGCAACCGCCATTTTTTTAGCCGTCGACGAAAATCCACCCAATAATCAATTACGCCAACTGGACTTAGTAAAAAGAACAGCTGACCCACCACCAATAAATAAATGAGAAGTCTCATAAAGCTTCCCACTCGAAACACCAGAAGACTCACCTCTAAAACAGCAAGCCCCTGGAAAAAATAGAGCCCCATCATCACCCAAAAAAAATTGGTTGCCACAGTGGACACCCAAACTTCTTTCAGTGAAAGAAAGCTCAGCAGGAACGACAGCATCGTGACCCAAATCATAACATCCGGAACCCGAAACTCTAAAAGTCGCATTTGTGATGCTACTTTTTCGAATGGCAATGCAAAAAGCACTGCAATTCGTCGATCCAACATTAAGGCAAAGGCCAGGGCTGTGAGATTAAGCACGATCAACGTCGCTGGGAGTTGAGCTAAAATCACGTCCACGGTCACGCCATAGTCACTGAGCTTTTTTCCTCCGGAAAGCTGCTGAGTGACTGCCTCGATGTCCGACTTTAGTTGTACAACTAAATCCGTCCCAAAGAGGTGAGACCACAAAAAAGGTCCCAAAATAAGAACGGCACTTCCGACTAAAACGCTAAGTACCGCCGTCCAGAAATTACCTCGGCCACGCTCTTCAAACTCTTGGTACATACCAATAGTCACCCAAGTTGAGAAAAGCATCAGGCCCAAAAGCCCGGTTCCAGAACCAAAAACCAACAATCCAGCTGTCAGCAAAGTTCCAGAAATCCAATATTTCCAGACTCCAAAAACATTCCTCAAGACTCTCAACAAAGGAGCGCCAAGAAGAAGAAAAACGGCCGTCATCAAGACACTCAAAGAAAGAACCAACAAAAATTTTGCATTCGTTGGTTTTTGAATCTTTAGCGACGACGACGACACAGTCTCTCCTTGGAATTAATCTTCAGATGATCGTTGAGCCGCCGCAGCTCGACGAGCCTGGGCTTTAGCTTCTTTTTCACGCTCACGGTGAGCGCTTTCCTGAAGACCCCGTTTAAAATTTTCCATGAACTTCGCCAAAGAAACCCGCGAATCCAGTTTTGTATGCATGAAGCGCAAAACTTTGTCGTTGATTCTCATAGTTCGCTCAAGCTCAGCAATTGCTGCAGGCTGTGCCTCAAAGGTCGAGTGAAAATAGATCGCCTTTTTAGTTTTGCCGATGGGATTTGCCAGCGTTCGTTTTCCCCAGGTTTCCAGAGAAGCGATTGTGCCTTTGAAGCCCTGGATGATGGACTTGTTCTTTTGAAACAGATCCTTCTGGTCCTGCAGGCTCGCGTCGGGATGCATGAGCACCACAACCTCATAAGGGTTCTTAATAACTTCGGATTTTTCCATTTTTATCCTTTCGGGTTAACAACCCGCAGGACGTTGGAATGGAATACCTGCGAGTAAGGTTTTATTGAACGGTTCAAGTAGCATGGGTTTGGACTATTCTCAAGCGAAGAAGACAGGTTAAACTGAACAAATGTCGCTCTTTCTTGAGATCATTGAAGGTGAAAATACCGGTCAGCGCTTTCGGCTTGATCCTGGGGTTCGCATAGGCCGGACAGAGGGGGATATTCTTATCCAGGACGCCAAGGTTTCCTCTCTTCATGCGAGGGTTGAAAAAGACAAAAAAGGTCAATTAATTCTGGTAGATAAGGACTCACACAACGGCTTGAAAATCAGCGGACAGAAGGTCCGTCGGGTGGCCCTGTTGCCGGGCGTTGTCTTCCAGGTTGGAGGCACTTTTTTCAAGGTCGTTCGCCTGGATGGCGAAAAGAACGACTTCAAAACCAAACTAGAGTCTTCCGGTTGGAAGTCAGCTCTCCGGGCGGCAATTTCAAAGGTGCCCGCAAAAAATCCTCTTCAAAGGCCACTGTTAAGACCCTTTGAAAATGTCATTGAGCTGCACTTTCTCGAGGGAATTCAGGCGAATGTTACCCTCAGCCTCGGTTATGGGCCGAGAAAATTTGGCAGCGATGTTTTGGACATTGAGCTCGAAGAGCCCTTGGCTCCTGGAATGGCCTTTGAGTTAATTCCTGTCGATAACGGGATTGAATTTAAAACCCATCACACGGATGTGGTCCGCTTTAACAATCAGGCTGTTGAAACAGCACTGGTTCAACCAGGTGATCAGATTCGTATTGGAGGCTCCTTGATCAAGGTGACTTATTAAATGGCGCGCCCCATTCTGAAGCAAACCGGGAAGTTCAAAAGCTTTGATGGAACCTCCATTTACTATGAGGTCCGCGGCACTGGTGAGCCCATCATTCTCATCTATGGATTGGCTTGCCTCATCAATCATTGGCATTTTCAAATTGCGCATTTCTCAAAAAGAAATCGAGTCATCGCCTTTGATATTCGAGGCCACCACAAGTCTCAGATACCCCAAGCCAGAGAAAACATTTCCCTCGAGGCCATTGCCCACGATCTGCCCCGACTTTTTCGTGAATTGGGCATAAAAAAGGCCCATTTTGTTGGACACAGTCTTGGCGCCCAGGCTCTTCTAAAAACCTATGAACTCTATCCGGAAATTTTTAAATCACTGACCTTTATTAATGGTTTTGCGAAGAACCCGATCAAGGGAATGTTCGGTCTCGACATTATTGAGCCGTTTTTTCTTTTCGTGAAAGAGCAGTACGAAAAAAATCCAGCAATCTTAGACACTCTTTGGAAAACTGCAGTGGATAATCCAATCTCCATGGTGGGCGCTGGCCTCCTGGGAGGCTTTAATTTAAAACTCACCCAATTCAAGGATATTGAAATCTATGCCCGGGGTGTTTCCCAAATTCCACTGGATGTTTTTATCCCTTTCTTTGAAGACATGATGAAGTTTCAGGGCGAGCAGGTTGCGGCCACCGTGAAGGCGCCCACCCTCATTATCAGTGGGGCCAGAGACAACGTGACTCCTTTTAAATTTCAAAAGGAGCTTCATCGTTTGATTAAAGGGAGCACTCTGATTCGAGTGCCCTACGGATCTCACTGTACTCAGCTTGACTTCCCTGAGTACATCAATCTAACGATCGATGAGTTCATCGAATCTCTCGATGAACCTGCTATCGATACGAGACTTTGAATATATCAAAACCATACTTTTGAACTGAGTCGTCAGAGGTCAGAACAATCTTCGCATAATCGCCTGGGATTGTCGGGGAGTATGTGTCGTCATTAACCCCGCTCAGTTGTGCGATCTGATTTCCCGCTCGATCGAACACGGTCACTCGATCATAGTTCTTTTCCGTTTCAAAATGAGCAAAGAAAAGAGCGATTTCTTTGGCGCCCTTGACCTCAACCTCAAAGGCCTCTGTGCTTTTGCTTTCATACGGATGGAGGGACGAAATATTAACATTGATGAATTGCCAGTTGTCGGGATCATTGGGATCAGGTGGCAAAACCTGATTTGTGATCGCTGCATAGGCATCCACCATTCCCTTGGATGAAACTTTCTCGCGAACAGAGGCGAGGGGTCTGGCCGTTTTTATCAGTCGTTCTTTCAGCTGGAGGTTGGTAAGGCTCGGATCCGCAGAAGCCAACAAGGCCGCTACGCCTGAAACGTGAGGGGTTGCCATCGAAGTACCTGACAGCGAGGCATATTTTCCATTAAGAACCGAAGACCAAACATTGACCCCCGGTGCCGCTACATGGACTGACTTCTTTCCATAATTAGAAAACGCAGCTAACTGACCCTTGTTATCAATTGCAGCCACCGCCAAGACATTGGGCACATTGTAGCTGGCGGGATAGCTTGGCTGAGTATCATTGTTGGAATAGTCATTCCCTGCGGCAGCCACAAATAAAGCTCCTGCTGCGTTCGCGCGCTGGATGGCCTCTTTTAGAGTTTGAGATTCGCCTCCACCGCCCCAGGAGTTGCTCATAATTCTAGCTCCCATTTTCGTGGCATAATCAATGGACTTTAAGGCACCATCCAGGCTTCCGCTGCCGTCGGCTCCTAAAAATTTCACCGGCATCAGTCGAACATTCCAATTAACACCAACAATTCCTAGTCCGTCGTCTCCACGAGCACCAATCGTTCCAGCACAATGGGTCCCATGCATATGATCGTCTTTTGGGTTTCCGGTAGGAGCCTTGGGGTTGACGAAATTGGCTCCGTGAATGTCGTCTATAATTCCATTGTTGTCGTCGTCCACGCCTGGCTTTCCGTTGGCCTCCGCCTGATTGGTCCAGATGTTTTCTTTTAAATCTGGGTGATCATAATCAATTCCAGTGTCAATAATTGCGACCAAAACATCTTTGGAGCCCGTCGTAATATCCCAGGCTTTTTCCACATTGATATCGACCCCGGCGACCCCGCCGGCACGAACATCGCTTTGCCCGATATTCTTAAGGCCCCAGAGTTTCCCAAAACTTGGATCATTGGGAGTTTTGTTAATTCGATAGATATAGTTTGGCTCAGCTAAACGAACCAATGGGTTTTCACTCAGTGTTTTTACAGCACTTTCCGCCGTTTCAATCATCGATCGCTGAACGACCACAATTCGGTCCTCAAAAATCGTTTCTTTGATCTTTGATCCTAAACTCACTTCCAAATCTTGTTTATTAAATTGACCAATTTCCCTTTTTAAAGAGACGACGTATTCGCCCGGCACAAACTCGGGTTCGTTGACAGCCCTTGCAGAAATAGATCCAAAAAATAAACTGCCTACAATGGCGCCGCCAGTGATTCTTCCTAGAATCCCCATATTCCCCTCCTTGGGTGGTGATGATTGGAACCTCTTGATGATACCAATCCGCGGGAACACTGTTGAATTCAAAAAAATGATGGCAAGAAAAACAATGTCTTCTACGTCTGGGGGACAAACATCTTGTTTACTCGTCTAAGATCTGTGTGGAAACCGGGACAAAGGCTAGACGCCGTCCCCTTCCGCTGCTTTCTTTTGGTCAAGGCTAGCTACAAACAGCTCGCGATTCAGTCGAGCGATATTGCTGAGACTGATGCCTTTGGGACAAGACGCCGAGCAAGCGCCCGTGTTTGTACACGAGCCAAATCCCTCTTCGTCCATTTGAGTGACCATATTTAAAACTCTTTCGTTTCTCTCCACTTGTCCCTGAGGGAGCAAGGCAAAGTGAGAAACTTTCGCTGCAACAAACAACATCGCGGATGCATTTTTACAAGAAGCCACGCAAGCGCCACAGCCAATACAAGTTGCAGAGCTAAAAGCTTCATCTGCGTCCGGCTTGGGGATGGGCAATCCGTTCGCATCAGGAGCATTTCCGGTATCAACGGAAATATATCCTCCGGATGAAATAACTCGGTCAAAGGCAGATCGATCTACCATCAAGTCTCTCATCACGGGAAAGGCCTTTGCTCTCCATGGTTCGATGACGAGAGTTTCTCCGTCCTTAAAATTCCTCATATGAAGCTGACAAACAGTGGTCTCCGTCATGGGGCCGTGGGCGGCACCATTGATCATAAATCCGCAGCTTCCACAAATTCCTTCTCGACAATCATGATCAAAAACAATTGGTTCTTTTCCCTGCAACACCAATTTTTCATTGACCTGATCTAGCATCTCTAGAAAAGAGGCGTCTTCAGAAACCTGGTCTGCATCAAGCTCCTCGAAATGACCTTGATCCTTGCTGGATTTTTGCCGCCAAACTTTCAACTTCAGATTTAAATTTTTTCCAGTTCCGCTTCCCATGATGAACCTCTATTTGTAGGACCGAGTTGCCAGTTTCACATTTTCAAATTTTAATTCTTCTTTGTGGAGTGAAGGAGTCTTTCCAACGCCTGTGAACTCCCAAGCAGCCACATGACAAAAATTAACATCGTCACGCAGAGCCTCATTATCCGGCGTTTGATACTCGTCTCGAAAGTGTCCTCCGCAGGACTCTTTTCTTTCTAAGGCGTCCCGGCACATCAGCTCACCAAGCTCCATAAAGTCGGCTACGCGCCCAGCTTTTTCAAGTTCTGTATTAATTCCATTCGCCTCTCCGGGAATTCGAACATCACTCCAAAACTCTTCTCTCAACTTTGGAATTAGCTGAAGAGCTTCTTTCAAACCTTTTTCATTGCGAGACATTCCACAATGCTCCCACATAATTCGCCCAAGTTCCTTGTGAAAGCTATCCACAGTTCGTGTGCCCTTAATATTCATTAGCTTTTGAATTTCTGCTTGTACCTGACCTTTAGCTGCAGCAAATGCCTGATGTGTGTTCGATACCTTTTCCATCTTGGTGCCAGCAATATAATTGCCGAGCGTGTAAGGAATGACAAAATACCCATCAGCCAAACCCTGCATCAGCGCCGAAGCGCCCAGCCTATTCGCCCCATGATCAGAGAAGTTGGCTTCTCCAGCAACAAAAAGACCTGGAATAGTACTCATTAAATTATAATCCACCCACAACCCACCCATGGTGTAGTGAGGGGCAGGATAAATTCGCATTGGTGTCTCGTACGGATTTTCTCCCGTAATTTTTGCGTACATCTCGAAAAGATTTCCGTATCTCTCTTCAATGGCTTTTTGACCCAAGCGCTGAATCGCATCCTTAAAATCCAAATAAACGGCCATTCCTGTGGGACCGACGCCATACCCCTCGTCCACCCGAAATTTTGCCTGTCTCGATGCCACATCCCGAGGCGCCAAATTACCAAAGCTTGGGTATATTCGCTCGAGATAATAATCTCGTTCGTCTTCTGGAATTTGAGCCGGAGCTCTTTTGTCGCCCTTCTTCTTTGGCACCCATACACGCCCGTCATTTCTCAGAGACTCAGACATCAATGTCAGTTTTGACTGAAGTTCACCAGAAACAGGTATGCAGGTTGGGTGAATTTGCGTGAAACAGGGGTTAGCAAAGTAAGCGCCACGTTTATGAACCTTCCAAGCCGCAGTTACCGCGCAAGCCATGGC
>PEZR01000035.1:0-1512 GCA_002773975.1 Bdellovibrio sp. CG10_big_fil_rev_8_21_14_0_10_47_8 | reverse complement strand
CGACAAAAAGAATACATTCGAATATCCACCGCTCGCCAGAACGACGGCATCCGCTTCATGGGATTCAATCTCTCCTGTGGAAAGATTTCGCGTAATGATTCCTCGTGCTTTTCCATCAATAATAACAACGTCCAACATCTCTCGACGAGAAAAAAGCTCAACTTGTTTTTTGTCTACTTGTCTCATCATCGCCGAATAGGCGCCGAGCAAAAGCTGTTGTCCCGTTTGTCCTCGGGCATAAAACGTTCGAGAGACCTGAGCCCCACCAAAAGAACGATTTGCCAGCAGGCCGCCATACTCGCGAGCCAATGGAACCCCTTGTGCTACACACTGATCAATAATTTCTGCGGAGATTTGTGCCAGACGATAAACATTTCCTTCTCGTGCCCGGAAGTCTCCGCCCTTTACCGTATCGTAGAAAAGACGATACACACTGTCGCCATCATTTTTATAATTTTTAGCCGCATTAATCCCGCCCTGTGCCGCCACGGAGTGAGCTCTTCGTGGGCTCTCGTGGACACAAAATGCTTTTACGTTATAACCAAGCTCCCCCAGGGAGGCCGCCGCGCTTGCTCCGGCCAGCCCAGTGCCAACGACAATCACCGAATGTTTTCTTTTGTTCGCGGGATTTACCAGTTTGATATCGAACTTATAATCTTCCCACATGCTCTCAACTGGTCCCGAAGGAACTTTACCATCAAGTTGTGTCATAAATCACCCTGCCATAAAGAAGGCGTAAAGAGGTTGTGAAAGAAAGCCTGCGGCAACCACTAGGCCGTAGACTAAGCTTATTCGTCGAATCCATGGAGCATAGTGGTCATTTTTCCAACCAAAAGATTGTAAAACAGAACCAACACCATGACTCAGATGAAATCCCAACAAAATCAGACAAACTGCATACCAGGCAACGTAGCCAGGCTGTTGAAACACTTCCAGCACCAATCGATGCAAATCTCTCATTCTGACTCCGTCAACAACGACTTCGTAATAAGTTCCATATTTGAACGTGGAAATATGCAGAATGACAAAAACTAGAATCAGACTTCCCTGTACCGCCATCGTTCGTGAGGCCAGGCTTGCAGCCTTTTCCCCTCGAGCACTGACGGCATATCTTGATCCGCGGGCCTTTCGATTTTCCAGCGTCAGCAAAATGGCCAAGGTCACGTGAGTCATGAAACTAAGTACTAAAACAATCTCTGCTGGAATAAGTATCCCGCTGGTGACTATCGCATGGCCATACTTGTTGTAGGCATCGGCCCCTACGAGGATCAAAAGATTGCCAGCCATATGACTCAGGACGAAGCCTGCCCAAACTAGACCAGTGAAACCCATCAAGTACTTTTTCCCGATTGTGGTCCGGAAAAAAGGACGAACTGCTGCTACACTCATGTTGCTTTCCTTTTATAAATTTTCAGACTCCCTTTATTTGTAAGCTTTGGAACATTCATTGTCCAGTCGGAGCATCACGTTAGCCAACTGAAGAAGTCTTTGATTCACTTGCTCTTTTGTCTG
>PEZR01000005.1:50125-52196 GCA_002773975.1 Bdellovibrio sp. CG10_big_fil_rev_8_21_14_0_10_47_8 | reverse complement strand
GCGTGAACCCTGCGCGGGTGATGCGGGGGGAAAGGTGTTTCATAGAAAGAAAAGGGGAAGGGTTGGGAAGAAATAAGGAGGACCGGCATACAAAAACTCCGATCCGTTGATTGGAGTTGATTGTACCAAACAATGGCCATGTGTAGCACGTTTACCTTGACTACATGCGCAATATCTTATGGCTCACACAACAGAGTAACCGATACCGCCGAACAGGAACCCGATTCACAGTAGCCCCAACTGTAGCTCCCACTACCACTGCACACTGGGGAGCTACACCCGCAATCTCCTTCCTCCTTATCATCTGGAAATAATGTCACAAGTGCTTCAAATGTCCGGGAGAATTCTGGGAATGTAGGCAACGGAATGGTTCTTGAGAGCACGAAGGAAATAGTGACACTCTGTCGGCTGTCCTCCGGCGATGTATTCCGCACAAGAAAATTTGTTGCTACGATATTCCCCGAACCAGTCATGGGACGAACTGTATTTGCTTCCACCACCATAATCACCCCGCTCCCCTGCGCAATGATAGTGGGATTTTCCACATCCTGAGCCATTTGTAGGAAAAGGAGCGAACCTGTTTCCCCCTGCGGGGGGTCAATGATTCGTTCCGCACGACGGACCCGCCGCGTTATCGACTGCAGCAGCTGAATACCCGTCTGATCAACAAGCGCAATAGTTTGCTGACGTACCCGTTGTTCATTGGATGAAAAAAGCAGCGCTACCACTACCCCTGAAACCAGCGAGAAGAACGCAAGAAAGAGCAGAAGTTCAACCAGCGAAGTCCCGGAACGGACACGGAATATTCGATGCATATTAGTAACTACAGGAAGTGAACAGCGACACCTCTTGCCAGGAAGTAATGGTCACACTGGGGAGCAATCGTGAGACAAGAATTTCCATGCGCCGCGCCGTATCCCCCCGTAACCCCTCCGTGCAGATTGTGCGGTTCTCGTTTCCTGTCCCCCCAACGGCAAGAATCTCGCATGTCCCATTCCCCTGATCCAGCAGTTCGTTCCCGCCGTAACTGCTGTCACTCCGCAGTTGAAGAAGAGCATGTTCCGCACATGCCTGTGCGAGCGCGAGTGCTTCGCTGGAGTGCTTGAGCGAGAGCCCTGTACGCGCAGCGGAAGTAGAGAGGAGAAGGACTGATGCGGTGACTGCAAGAGAGATAGTCCCAACTACCAGAACGCTGAGAAGAAAGATGTACCCCCGATGCTGTGAAGAGTACTTCATGGGCCGGGTTGGATGATTTCGAACGCATCGTTTGTAGCGAGAAATACGCGGTCTTTCAGCATATCGTAGAATATGCCGCTCGCTGCTCCGTTCGGACTATCGTAATAGGTGAGCTCTGCGGGGAGACCACCCGAAAGACGATGGGGATCGATAACCTGCAGCTCCTTGTCCGGGTGGCTGGCTGCCAGGAAGACATACCGTCCCCCCGGTTCCACCGCGATATCGGATGCATTGCCACCCACTTCGTAGTACCAGGGCCCCGGTGGCGGTGATGGTACGACGCTCTCTGAGATATCAAAGAGAATGAGTTCTTCGATACTTGTCCCATCGAGCCGGCCGAGCAGGGCTGCAGTCCCAAATACAGCGATGGCACTGCCATCGTGAACATCGGTAAGGTTGTATCCTACCCCCGGAGCATCAGTCAGATTTGCCGGATCGAACGCATCGACCACTCTCAGCTCCGCGACATCCTGGGTGCTCCCAGCGTAGATGTAGGCCTGGTGGACTTCAATGTCCATGAAACCTCCGGCGTTATTCATAGAATCGAGGAGGGCGAGAACGCCTCCGGACGCACTGAACGAATAGAGTTCAGCCGCCAGACCGTCTTCACTGGCTCCCACGAAGAGCGCCCCGTTGAAGTAACCCAGTGACCGCGCACGGTCATCTGCGGGAATACCCTCCTGATCGATGAGATCGGCAGAAGAGAAGGTACTGGGGGAAGAAATATTATAGGAACGAAGTTCGGACGAAGCATCCGATGTCAGCACATACAGCACGTCGCCAACGGCGAGAAGATCATATCCTGCCGCCCCCAGAGAGAAAGAGTTTGCTGTGC
>PEZR01000005.1:48219-50050 GCA_002773975.1 Bdellovibrio sp. CG10_big_fil_rev_8_21_14_0_10_47_8 | reverse complement strand
GTCTGCCACTCGTTCATTCTGGGATAAACAGCATTCGAATCATCGATGTTTCTCAACGACAACTGGAGTTGACACAAATTCGGTGGGCTTCGGCCAAGTTTTTAGCACGGCCTCAATTTTTAGAACTGCTTGGTTATAGTCCCACTTCAGCGGAGAAGCGTATTGAGTCCCTGAAATCTCTCCCGTTGCCTTCGTCTATCAAAGAATCTTGGATCGAAAATGCAAATCTTTGGGCACCCCGGGGTTTTTTATTTATTGGCCGTTGGGAGCATTTTTTAATTCGTCTAGGCGAAATATTTCGGTCTCTGTCGTTTTGTGATTTCACAGAACTCTTTGAAACTAAAACACTCGAAGAGCAGAAAATTTACATGCAAACACAGTGGCCAGCGATCCGTCTTCGTCTTTTTCTGCGGCTGGTGGCAAGCCCCCTTGTTTTTCATCGGATGCTTTACAAAGGAGCGCTCAACGGAGGTCGGTCCGCCGAGTCCTTGGCAACCATACTGATTCAATCTTTTGAAAGTCTTCTCTCAAAAATTCGCGCCCGCGAAAGTTTCTTTTTACAAATGCTCTTTCTTGGTTCGCTTCCTTACCCAGAAGGCTGGCCCGCTGAAACCCACACCAACGTTATCAACGCCGTTCAAAATTTTCAGGGCAAAGTCATTTTTGAAAATACGGACCTCGTGACGGCTATGGAATCGGATTTCGACTTTGCCTCTGTTTCCGACGTCATCAGCTATTTGGACCCGCGACAACTGGCGCTGTTTTTTGAAGCTCTCCAGAAAAAAGTGGATCCATCGCAGAATGTGGCCTGTGTTGCCAGGTCCTTTTTGAAACATCCGGCAACGCCTGCCGAATTGGAGCCCTATCTTCAGAAAAAAGAGGCTCAGGAAGCTCAAAACACTGATAACACCGGCGTCTATCGATTTCATATTTACCGATCCGTCAACGAGGCCCAACAATGATCCTTTCATTTTTTAAGCGCTTAAATATATGGTCCAAAGAACGATTTCCACTCATCAACCTGATCACCGCCATAGTCATGGTGTTATCGACCAAATTGTTTCTGACATCTACGCCTCTTGTTCTTTGGGGGGTTGCTGACATTGCAGCCGTTCTGTTTATTTACCTTCATTTTTTTATTTTGCGGGTGCTCGACGAGCACAAAGATTTTGAATCCGATAAAATATTCTACCCTGATCGGGCTCTCCAAAAGGGCATCATTCAACTTCAAGAAATTCGGTGGATGGGTTGGTTGGCCTATGGCGCTCAGGTTTGCCTGGTGGTTTTTGTCTTGGCTAAAGATCTTCAGACCTATATTCTTTATGCTCTGGTGTTGACCTGGACGTTCTTGATGTTCAAAGAGTTTTTTGTGGGTTCTTGGTTAAGGCCAAGAATTCTTCTCTATAGCACACTTCATCTTCTGGTCTCTCCGTTGATGCTTATCTTTGTCATTCAGTCTCTAACTCTCCCCTTGCTGTCGGTAAAAACAGGGGTTGTTTTATTATTCTCGCTGGCCAGTGGATTTCTTTTTGAAATATCCAGAAAAAATAAAACCCCAGAACAGGACCAAAAGGGCGAGATCTCTTTTTCTCTGGCCTGGGGTCAGGGAACCACCGCTCTCGTAATTTTCAATCTCAGCTGCCTGAATAGCCTTTTGATGATTCTGATTTGCCTTCAGGCCGGCATTTCTCAATGGGCGACAATTCTTCTGGCCATCCCCAGCAGCCTCTTAAATATGTTCCATCAAAAACGTCTCCGCTCTTTTGCCAACACCCCCAGCTTGGCGTTTCTTAAAAAGGCTCAAGACCTCTCGGGCCTGGTTTCGATCTAT
>PEZR01000005.1:37866-48161 GCA_002773975.1 Bdellovibrio sp. CG10_big_fil_rev_8_21_14_0_10_47_8 | reverse complement strand
AGCCTTATCTTCTGGAGGCCGCCTCGACGGAGCTTCATGTTGGCGATTCCAAGGTCTTTGTCATGTGTCATCCCAACCAAAGGTGGAATCAAAAAAAGGCGGCTTCTTTTGGCTTTCTTCATTTGGGATCCGCCAGCGATCACGCGGTCCTGTTTGAAAAAGTCGAGTCCTGGGCAACAAGACAAGGCGCCGAAATCCTCTATGGACCGATCAACTATTCCACATTTTTTGACTATCGACTTCGATTGGATGATTTCAAACGCCCACCCTTTCGCGGAGAGCCCTATAATTCCAATCAAGATGTGGATGCGTTGTTAAGAGTGAATTTTGTCCAAGACCTACTCTTTGAGAGCTGTTTTTTAGACGACAAAGAAGCTCTCCGCACGATGATCACCAAAAATTCAGAGCATATTGATGGAATCGAAAAAAAACTGAACTTTACACTTCAGCCCTTGTCATTTGATCTATGGAAAGAAATGCTTCCATCCTTCCACCGCGTGACCAACGAGATTTTCAAAGACAATGCGGCCTTTGTGCCAATTTCAATGGATCTTTTCAAAAGAGTTTTCAATGAGCAGTTTTTTTCTCAGGTTTGTTTAAAGAGTTCATTGATGGCGATGGATCCGGCGGGAAATTTAGTCGGATATTGTTTAAATTTTTCATCGCCGGAAAATTCAAAAACTCTCTTGATTAAAACGGCTGGCTTTCTTCCTCAAGCTCGGAACATGGGTCTGTCGTTTATTTATCTGCTCTTTCAGTCTCTGAGTCGAGCATTGCCAGATTATAATTCTTTTGTCTTCTGCCTGATGAAAAAGGGAAATTTTCCAAGTTTGTTGTCCTCAGATTTGAATCTGAGGACAACAAATTATGCTCTTTTTTCAAAACGGCTGTTGGCTGGATGAGTTTCCGAGTTCCATAGCAAAAGCCAGGGCTAATTTAGAAAATAAGAGCGAATGCTCAAAATCAGAACTTGCTGTGATCAAATCTTTTTCAGTATGAATGCTGTGATTCATTGTATCCATCGTGGCTTCAAAAGGAATGACGGCTGGAAACCCTTGTCGATGCCAAGAAGCATGGTCCGAACAGCCATATCCACACTGGCTCTCAATGGCCTCGGCTCCGACATAGGTAGCATTGAGCCCCTTCAATACGTCTCGCAACCAAGGGCTCGTAAAATCCGTCATCAGTCCAAAACGTGTGGCACCCGCACCTGGAAAAAGGGTCATGTCCAACTGCAGAGCTGCGATCACATTTTTATTTTGTTCCTTGTAGGATTTTGCAATTTCCGCTGAACCCAATAAACCGGACTCTTCACCCGCGTACCAAAAAAATTCAACAGTTCTCTCGGGCCTAGTCTGGCCTAAAAGAACTCGGAGAACTTCGAGGAGATTCGATGAACCCGATGCATTGTCGTCGGCGCCGGGAGCTCTGGATCCAAAACCATACTGGGCGATTGAATCAAAATGTCCACCCAAGACAATAATTTCATCCGGATGCACCGATCCTTCGAGATGAAATCGGATTGATTTTTGTTTTGTTGATTTGTGATCAATGAGATCAACGCTGGCACCTTGAATATTTTTTTCCTGAATCAGGGCGTTCAGTTTTTCAGCCAGGGCTCGAACATGCACGTTGGGATCTTGCGCCTTGTTGTAACGACTTGGAAAGTTGGACATCCACTGAACCCAAGACTTGAGATTATCTGACCTTAATTGGGAGATCGCATTTTGGATCTCTGGCTTGTTTTCAAACTGAACTTGGCGAATCGAGACGGCCGAGTAGAGATTTGCCTTTTTATTTTGCAAAGCCATTGAATGGACGCTGGAAATCACTTCATTCAAAGGATTCTCCGACATCTCTAAGGATTCAAATCCACCGCAGCGACCCAATCCATGCGCGAGCTCCGACAGCCTTTGCTCCGAAGTCGGAGTCAGAATTGCGTATCCTACGCCGGTTTCAGGGTTCGAATATAGAACCGGAATTTGTGCTTGTTTCAAAAGAGCTAGGTCCGCCAAGACCGGTTTAGCTTGATAAGCTGAAATTGGAGCCCCGTGGGCACCCACGTTCAGTGAAAACAATAAAAGTGCGGCAGATACAAAAATGGTGTTTCTCAAATTCCCCTCCTAAAACACAATGCTAACAGCCGAGACGCAAAAGTGGAGCGACAAATTTCTATGACTGCCATGAGGATAACTCGCGGCGCCGGCGACAATTTCTCGACCAATGGCTGGTTTCAGCTAGGTTTTACCTTCATCTTTTTGCTTGAGAGGACCAGAAGTTTTCAGTAGGCTGCTTGGCGATGACTCCTGCAACCGGCTTTATGCAAAGAGCGATTGAGCTCTCACAAATTCATATGGAAAGCGGACACGGCGGCCCCTTTGGAGCTGTTGTTGTTTTTGACGGAAAAATTATCGGTGAGGGTTGGAATTGTGTGACCTCTCACAAAGATCCAACCGCTCATGCTGAGGTCGAAGCCATTCGCAAAGCTTGCGCCCATCTGGATAGCTTTGATCTTGCTGGTTGTGAAATCTATACGAGCTGTGAGCCCTGTCCGATGTGTTTGGCCGCTATTTATTGGGCTCGAATCTCGAAAATATTTTATGCAAATACCAAATCCGATGCCGCTGCCATCGATTTCAATGATGCCTTTATTTATCAGGAGATCGCCAAAAACCCCCTGCATCGAAGTATTCCAATGGTTCAACTGATGCGCACAGAGGCCAATAAAGTCTTTTTTCTTTGGCAGCAAAAGCCCGATCGACAGCCCTATTGAGCAATAATGCGAAGCGTCTAGGTGGGCCGAGCTTGTTACTTTTGCCCAAGTCCCTTTGGGCACCTCTTTCCTCTTGATTTCACGACGCATTCGCTCTACGAGACAGGCACATTCTAACTCTCAAAGAAGGGAAGACGATGAAAAAATATATTTTAATAATCAGCACCTTGATGCTTTTTGGCCTTGGAGCCAATGCTCAGGATCAGGGGATTGATCTGTCCAACGTGGATCCCGCAACTTTGACCGATGAACAATTGGCGTATTTGCAGGAACAAGCTGAGCTTCAATATCTAAACTCGGACCTCAATGGTGGCGACATGGAGACAATGGATCTCCGCCCAGGTGGACCTCGTCACGGCCCACGCCCCGGTCCATTCCCCGGTGGCCCAAGACATGGAGGACCTTACCCTTATCCTGGTCCACGTCCATGGCCGGCGCCGTATCCGCACCCTTATCCATATCCACAACCTTACCCTTATCCCGGCCCTGGTCCGGCATTTGGTTTGGTTTGCCGAAGTGGTCCCTACTACTGCCCTCTGGCTTATGCGGCACCCATCGGTGTTTCATGTCAGTGTCCTGCTTTCTGGGGATTTGTGACCGGCTACTAGTTTTGAATTTCATGTTTTTAAAAAAAGGCGAGGGTGATCTCTCGCCTTTTTTATTTGAGATCAATGGTGATATCAGAACTGCGTGAAATTCTTTGCACCTGTCCATCGGCCATTTCAATCACCTGATCACAATCACGAACCGTTTCTAAGCGGTGAGCAATGATGAGCATCGTCGTGTCCTTGAGAGACTCCCGAATCACTCGTTGAATCATTTGATCTGTTTGCACGTCCACGCTGGCCGTCGCCTCATCCATCAAAATGACTTTAGCTTTTATGAGCAAAGCTCTTGCCAGGCAAAGCAGTTGACGCTGACCTTGGCTGAGATTCGCACCATTTTCTTGCACCGGGGTTTCCAGTCCCAGCGGCAGAGTGCGCACAAATTTTTCCAAGCCTGTTTTTCTGAGTGATTCCCAAATTTCAATCTCTGAACATTCGCTGTATCGATCAATATTGCTTTTCAAAGTTCCTAAAAACAAAGATGGATCCTGAGGAACAATTGCCAAGGATCGTCTTAATTTTTCCAGGGGAACTGACTTTAAATCAACGCCATCCAAATAAATTGAACCCTCGTCAATTTCCAAAAATCGATAGAGCACCTGAAAAAGAGTACTCTTGCCACTCCCCGTGCGCCCGATGATTCCCACTTTTTTACCGGCTGGAATTTCAAAACTTACGCCCTTCAATACCCAAGGTAGATGGTCAGCATACCGTGCTTTAACATTTTCCCAACGAATCTGACCCAGGCGTGGCCATTGATGTGGAATATGGTCCGCGGTCTCGGTACCACCCTCCGAAGGAAGAGACGAATAAAACTTAAGCCTTTCAACGGAGGTCATTCGGGACTCGATGTCGGCAAAAATTCTGACTCCCCAATTTAGCTGCGCCCAAAAAGACAAAGAGTAGATGGTAATCAATCCCCCCATCCCGGGCTCTAACCAATGACCACGGACAGCGACCGCGGCACCACAAACAGTGCTGATGGAAATCAGTCCCCCAACCAAGGGAATTCGCGAAGAAAACCACCGATTGAGCATGTAATGACCATAAAACATTCTTTGGCTATGACGAAGTCGTTCATAGAACTGACTGAGAAACCAATCCTGTCTCTGAAAGGCCCTAATCACCGGCAGACCCAGCAGAGTTTCTTTAAAGTGCGCGTAGCGTGGCGAACGAGCGATAGAATCCAAACGTTTCGCTTCACGAGCCGGGCGGCGGTAGTCTTGTTGCAATCGATAATAGATAAAAAGCGCCGGGAAGATAATCACCAACATCGGGGGTAAAACGGCCAGGATAAGAATCAAAGAAATAAAAACCTGCAAAAGACATCCGGTCAATGCATCAAAACTCCACTGAAGATAAATATCAACAGACTCGATGTCTCTGGAAAATCTTTGCAAAATGCGACCCACCGGAGTTGAGTCAAAGAAACGAATGGGCGCTTTCAAAATACTTTTTAGCATTCGTTCGTGCATATCACGACCGGCACCAATTCCCTGTTTCAGCCAAAAAATCTGATTTAAAAAATGCGTCACCAGAACTAAAATCCCGATGCCACCAAAGATCAGCAAAGCCTTTTGGGCCTGGATATCGCCCTGATGATCCGAATAGAAAGCCAACCACCACTTCTGCAACAAAGGCATACTCGCAGCCACTAAGGCGCCAATCCCCAGACGGAACAAATTTCGTTTCCGATTTTTTCCACCCAAAGAGCTTATGTAATCCCAATAGACAGTGGATTTAACCACCCCTTTTTCCCGTTCTTCATCATCGGTGATTCGGCTGTGGCTGTTGTCGTCGACCACGGCTGCTTCAGATCCTGTCGATAAGCTGGCCAACTTTGAATGCGCCCCAATGTCTTCCGTTTGAATATAAAATTCCATGAATTCAGCAGAATTTTTCTTAAGCTCCGTCAATGTTCCCTGTGCTTTAATCTCACCGTCCTTTAGAAAGATGATTTGATCAAACTGGCCCAGACTTTCTAAGCGATGGGTCACTACGATACGAGTGATTTTATCCCACAGACCAAATAGCAAACGATCACAGAGAATTTTTTCTGTTTCAACGTCCACAGCCGACAAGGGGTCATCCAAAAATACAACCTGTGGTTCAATCAGTGCCGCCCTTGCCAGACTGACACGCTGTTTTTGCCCACCGGAAAGATTGACCCCCTTTTCGCCAATCTCGGTTCTCAAGCCCGCTGGCAAATCGCGGATATCTTTATCCAAGCAAGAGGCATGAATACATTTTCGCAAAAATTCAGGGCTTGCCTGAAGAGACCCAAAGGTTAGGTTCTCCAGCAACGAAGAATTCACAATATAGGCCTCTTGAGGAACATAGGCCCCGAACAAATCTGTTCTTTTGCGAAATTGTCCCTGGCTGATTCGACATTCTCCTAATAATCCGTAAAGAAGCGATGACTTGCCGGCACCCACTGGACCGACAATAGCGACGGACTGTCCCCGCTGGATCGTCAAATGAATATTCTTGAGCACAGGCTCTGTTTTGTCCGCGTGATAGAAGCTGACATCTTCGAGCTCAAAGTCATTTCCCGATGTCGGCGTCTCTAAAGAACTAGAACTCTCGATATTGTCTTGTTTCAGAAATTTTTGAATACGTGCGGTGGAAACTATCGCCTGCGTGAGTCTGGAAAAGTGTCGGGATAGATGCCCAAACGGCTCTTCGAGAAGACTAAACAATGAAAGACAGGTAAAGATCGTTGCTGCATCCAAAATCTGCCCACGCAAAACATGGACCCAAAGCGCTACAAAAAGAACCAAACTCCCGACTGCCAAATAGCTAACGCCAGACACCACCTCGGCATGAGCCAGTTTTTCTCGGCTCGACAATTCATTTTCGCGAATTGTCCGCACTTCCTTTGTAACGGCTTTTTCCCATGAAAAATACTTCACAACTCGAATGGATTGTAAAATCTGACTAATCAATGTGACTCGACGATCTCTTTGCAGGCTCATCTGTTCGTCGTATTTAACGAATTTCTTTGCCACTCTCTGAGTCATCGGAACCAATAGAAATAGAATCATCAACGCCGGAGCCGCCGACCAACCGATATAGACAAAAAGAAGAACAGACACAGACAGGGTCACTATGGTCGCCCATGCCAAATCGCCAAGAATGATCGGAAAATCTGAAACAGTATCAGCATCACTGCTCATATGATTGACAATATCTCCAACCTGACTTTTTCCCCTCGCCTGCAGGGACAACCGCAAAGACTGTGAAAACAACAGCTGATTAAGATCGGCAGTGATCATTTGGCCAGTGGCCAAGGTGTGATAGAAATAGTGTTGGAATCCCACACCTACAAAAATCCCACAAGAAGCCAATGCCACGCCCACCATAAGATCTCCGCCCAGATCATGGGCCGACGACAATCTTGATATAAACAGATGAATCAAGTTGGGTGTGATCAGAGAGCACGCCATCGACAAAAAACAAAACAAATAGGCCCAACCAAGGCGATTCCAATAGACTCCGATCAAGGAAAACAGGAATCGGAGAGGCTTCTGATCCATGCGAATCAAGGGTAAACTGGGGCTGGTCGTAGGCTCAAGACTGGCCGGAGCTGGGGGAAAATCCTGTTCAGAAATGACTTTATTTCGCGAGAGACGAACCAATCCCCACATTTGAGAGAAAAATACAGAAGAAAGGAGGGACTTAACGAATTTCGACATGGGGGGTATTTCAATTTACTCGGATCATTTGCCGCCTTCAAGATGATCTTCGCTGAAAAGCGCCTTTGTTGATGCCTCTTGCATTGACGCACAACAAGTTATAAAACGCCCACAGAATATGAAAATCGCGGTAATCATTCCAGCATACAAGTGCAAAGATCAGATCTTAACCGTTCTGAGTGCAATCCCCCCTTTAGTCTCTACGATTTTTGTGGTCGATGACTCGTGCCCTCTAAATACCGGCGATTATGTTACCGCCCATTGCAAAGATCCTCGGGTCCAAGTCCTTCGCCATACACACAATCAAGGTGTCGGCGGCGCAATGTGCACTGGGTACAAACACGGGCTGGCTGAGGACGCCGAGATCTTCGTCAAATTGGATGGAGACGGCCAAATGGACCCGTCACATATTCCTCGATTCGTGGAACCTATTTTAGACGGCAGGGCAGATTATACCAAGGGCAACCGATTTACCTCGGTCGAGGACTTAAGAAAAATGCCTCTCATTCGTTTGATTGGAAATCTCGGATTGTCCTTTATGAACAAGTTGTCTTCGGGCTATTGGAAAATTTTAGACCCCACCAATGGTTATACTGCGATTCACAGAACAGCATTGTCCTTGATCCCTTTTGAAAAAATCAGCAAACGTTATTTTTTTGAGTCTGACTTTCTATTTCGCTTGGGCTTAGTTGGAGCCAAAGTCGTCGACATTCCCGTGGCCAGCAGATACGCCGACGAAATCAGTCACCTAAGTCCTTTTAAATCACTCTTTGAGTTTTCGGGAAAACATCTCAGAAATGCTCTAAAACGACTGATCTATCGATACTTTTTGCTCGACTTCAATTTGGCCTCGATCGAAATTGTATTTGGTCTTTTTTTGGTCGTTTTTGGTCTGACCTATGGAGGATACAATTGGTGGTGGTCTCTGGTTCATCAAACCTTTACATCCACCGGCACCGTGGTTCTCTCGAGCACGGCTCTGCTCATGGGCCTTCAGCTAATTTTGGCATTCCTCAGTTTTGACATGACCTTGCAACCGACGGAAGCCCTACAGAGTCGTCACAACAGATAACGATCTCGCAGATTCATTTTCGAACATGACAGATGTAAAATAAATTAATGTCGGACCAGGGAATTCTCGTGGGGTACCAAGTTTCATTCACTTGATCAAAATGATGACGAATAAATGTGACCAGACCTGTGATGTGGTTCACGTGCTCAGCCGCCATCACATAATCGTAAGAAATCCCAGCAGCCAAGGCCTTTCTCCGAGGACCAAAATGACGTCCGAATCTCCACAATAAACCAGGATCGCAGGGGAGAATGAAAGAAAGAATTCCACCGGGCTTAACAACACGATCCCATTCTGCCAATATTTTAACTGGATCCATCAAGTGTTCCAAAACGTGAGTAGCAATCAGCCGATCACAAAAGTGATCCGGATAAGTTAACTTGGTGGCGTCTTGCTTTTCAAAAATGACATTTTCAGAAAGGCCTTCTAGGTTTTTCTTTGCGAACTCGAGCATCTCTGAACTTGCATCGGTTAAATAGTAACTCTTTGCTTTTTTAACATGAGGAAAATGATGGCCAGTCCCGGCCCCCACCTCGACAATGACGTCGGACTTCGCATTTTCAGGCAATGAATCTTCAAGAATACGGTGTCCCCGATCCATCAAAAATCCAACGAGACCACTCTTGGCTCCATTCGCGTTGTCATAGTTCCGAATGTAGTTCTGAGAATTTGCAGAGGGGGCTGGTTTCATAAGTTCCTTCACAAGATCGCTGAGAATTTCATCTTAATTTGTGCGCTGCCCAACATTTAGCCCAAAGTTTTTAGAAGGTAAATCAAATAAAGTTTCCGTGTTCCCCTTGTCAATTGAAACCGATGACCTTAATCTGCGTTTTGTCACGTGAGGGGGACTCGGACAAGATGCTATTTTTTTTGCTGACCTTAGCGCTTTTTCAGATATTTTTATTTCCTGGATTGATCTTTACGGGACGGATTCGAACTTTTGCAACCATTGATCGATGGCTTTTGGCAATTCCGGTCAGTTTTCTCTTCAATTATGTTCTGATTTTTACCCTTGTTCTGGTGGGCACCTATACACAAACCGTCGTCCTCGGTGTTTTTTTTGCCGAAGCTCTTGTCCTGATTCTGTTATATCGTTCCCAGATATTGACCTTTCTTCGTAAGTCGATCTCTCGACGGCCCTTTCCAGTGCTTTCCATCAAAGATCTTAATCACCTTGTTTGGACCCGATGGAACCTGAATATCTGGGCACTTCTAGTTTCTCTGTTGGTCATGAATCACCTCAACATGTTCAGTCTGTGGTGGCAGCAGTTTGGGACTACCTTTCAGGACTGGGACGGAATTGTCTCTTGGCACCACTGGGCTTTGTCATGGTACCGGGGTTCATTTCCAACGGGATATTGGACCTATCCCCAGGTTATTCCACATTTGCAATCCCTGATTTATCAAATGATCGGAACACCTGAGGTCGTTTTTGCTTCTAAATTGATTCCAATTTTCATCGCCACATTGATTCCTATTGCGGCAATTCGGCTAGCAACACTTTTTTCCAAACAGATCCAAGACGAAATTCTTTTGGCAATCCCTATTCCATTTTATCTGATTCCAATCATGGTCAATTATTTTTGCCTGTTCGCAGGGGGCGCGGATATGGCCATTATTTATTTCAGTATTCTTGGGGTGTATTGCCTGGCCCTGTCTCGAAAGATCACAGGCCCACCGACATCTCTTCACTACCTCAAAGTTCTTTTTTTGTTAACGGCCGTCACCGCAACAGCCTTCGTCGTGAAACAGCCAGGGGTTTTTGTTGCCGCTGGGTTCCCCATAGCCTGGCTTCTGATGAATCCTGCGATGCCTCCTCGCCAAAAAGTTAAACTTTTTATTGGGATGGGTTTGTTGACCGCACTGATCACATTGCCCTGGTATATCTATGTGTTCCTTCATTCCCGCAATCTCGCCAATGATGTGTATCTGATGTATGACAATGTCATCCCAGTGTCTCTATGGGAGCGCCCGTGGCGTGCCACAAAAATGGTTGTGGAACAAATTGGCTGGCCCCTGCTGGTCTTCATGACGATCGGACTCAGTCGTCCCCGCTATCGGTTCTTTGTCTTCCCTCTTTTGTTGATTTATTTCAGTTGGGCGTTTTACGCCTCCTATGACACCCGCAACTTGGCCGTGCTTTTGCCACT
>PEZR01000005.1:37322-37850 GCA_002773975.1 Bdellovibrio sp. CG10_big_fil_rev_8_21_14_0_10_47_8 | reverse complement strand
GCTGCGGGATTTTTATTCTGTCTTCGACAATTATTTCACCTTGTGCAGAGTTTTTGGGCTCAAGCTCCACGAGCAGTCAAATCGGCATTGGAAAATATTCCGTTGTTATTGGGAAATCTCCGTCCCGGTCGTTTCATTCCATCCTGGATTCGAACACCATTGGCCGCATCCATCTTTTTTATTTTTATACTCCTAGGTGGATTCTATCAGTTGTCAACGCTCCCGCCCGATGGTGATTCCTATGCCTGGGCGATCGAAAAATCCAACAATGAGCAGCTAAAAATGGACGGAGCCGCGAGCCTGAACCACTTTCTTTTTGACTATTTTCCCAAGCAGTACGGAGGGACGGGAATTCAGATTGCCTCGGACTACCAGCTTATGATGCATCTGCCAAAATTGAGTGAGTTCTACTTTGATGTTAACTATGACCAAGGACTGAAATATCTGTCCCGAGTTTTCGTCAGACAAACGACCCATTTTATCTTGTTGTCGACCCGGGTCCGCGAGGATGTCCAAGCGTTCTTAGAG
>PEZR01000005.1:30123-37298 GCA_002773975.1 Bdellovibrio sp. CG10_big_fil_rev_8_21_14_0_10_47_8 | reverse complement strand
AAACTATATAAAATCATTCATCCTGAGAACAATTGTCAGGAGTACCAGCTGCTCAATCCCGAGGCCTCCTGGGGACCGTGCATCTAAACAGAATCTGAGCCCTGACGAGGCAAATTCAACTCGACTTCTCTGCTATCCCTGACGTATAGTTGCCTCCTAAAAAGGCAGAAGGGGGCGAGTCTCCCACACATCACTGGCAGGGGACCGACTGACCGCATGGAAATTTTTCGCCCATCTTTTTTAAGCATCGATTCTCAAACCATCGCAGACGAATTGAATCGCAATGGTTATTTTAGTTTTGAACGTGCGGTGACTGACGAATTTGTCCAGGCCGTCGAACAATCCGTCGCTCAGAATCGAACGGGCTTAAATTCAAATTGGGCCCATGGTGTAAACATGGGACGCCAGTATTATCTGACTCATATGCTGGCGGTTTCGAAGGCCTTCGTTGATTATGTTTGCCACGACAAAGTCCTCCAGATTAGCAAATGCATTCTTGGTCCAAAGTTTCGCCTCAAGGCCATGCGCTATTATGAAACGATGGGTGGCCATCATATGCAGTGGCACACAGACAATAAAACCGACAAAGCTATTGCTGATATTCCTGGAATCATTTTCATTGTTTATCTCAATGATGTCCACGACGGCGAGTTTCAATACATTGCTGGGTCTCATGAGTTTTCTGGGCAAAAGGCCTATTCCGATTACAGTGATGAGGAGATTCGGGAAAATTACCAGGAACGCGTCGTCAGTTTCAAAAAACCAAAGGGTACAATTATTATTTACAATACCTATGGTATCCACAGGGCTAAGCCAGTCAAAGACCCAAACTATTTGCGCAAAAGTTTGTTCTTCCAGGTCGACAATGAAGTGAAAAATGCGGAGCCGATTTTGCTGAACCCTTCCTTGCTTTCAAACCTGACAAAGGAAATAGAACAGTACCTTGGTTTCGGACTGCCAGCAGAATATGAAATATTCCCGAATACGGATCTTCGTCACCACCCACTGAATGCCACACTCTTGCGGAGCTTTTTTTCATGGCTGACCTATCGGCTGGCGCGATCTTTTTTTGATCATTTGCCTCTATCTTTGAAAAACTTAGTAAAATCAAAAAGGAAAAATTATGGAATATGATGTAAGAACCCACTGGAATGATGTCGCGAATGCTATTTCCACCAGAGACTCTGGAACTCAACTCGCCGGCTACGACAGTGTGTTAGATCGATATGCCAGATCTAAATTCCTTGGATACTTTACCAGCATTCCCGTTCGTCAAAAAGATGTTATGGAGGTTGGAAGCGGTTCTGGTTTAAATCTAAAGCTCTTAGACCAGGGTGGAGCTCTTTCCATCACAGCTGTTGATATTTCAGAAAAAATGCTCGAGTTAGCAAAAAAAAATATGGAGACGGCACAGGCTAAAACAAAATTTGTACACATTGACGGCCGGAGCATTCCCCTTCCTGATCAGAGTGTTGACTATGCTTTTACAGTTACCGTACTTCAGCACAACAGCAGCGTTGAATCACTTAAATCACTGACCAAGGACATTGCCCGAATCGTGCGTGAGCGGATCTATTTGTTCGAAGATACGTCCCCAAAGGAAAAGGGTTCACCTGATTACATGTTAAGGCCGATCGAATTCTATCAAAAGATGTTTGAATCCCATGGGTTTAAATTGGTCGAAACTAAAGTGATCAACATGTATTTTACTCAAAAAGTCTTTTCTCTTTTTAACCGCATAACTGGTTTGTATGGAAAAAGCGAAGGGGCTTCAACACCCTGGTTTTTGAGATGGCTTCAGTATCCCTTTTTGCCAATGACAATGTTTTTGGACAAGGTTTTCATGCGCAGAGAGGGCAACACATTGATGATCTTTGAACGTCAGGCGAAATGACCATCCTAATTTCTTTGCTGCTATCAATTGTTCTTTATGGACAATTGGGCTTCAATGCCAGCAGCTATTATTTTGGATTAACAAATCCATCTTGGCCGGTATGGATTTTACTCTATGCCTGCACAGGATGAGTGGCGATTAAAGTCCTTCCAAAAACCCGTCTTTATTCTTTTGATTTGGTATTTTTTGTTTTTATTCTCTACCTTGTGCTCAGCTTTTTTGTCTTTGGCGAAAGCAGCGTAGATAACTTCACCAACCGTTTATCTATTATTATCGTCATGCCCTATCTCTGTGGGCGGCTCTTGGGTCAAAAAGAGAACTTGTCTTTGGTTGGAAGTCTAAAATTCATGTTTGCGCTCTATCTCTTAATGATCTCCTTTGAGGTCCTAAGAAATCCAGCCTTGGTTACCGAGATGGATCGGCTTCGTTTATTCCCGATCGGTGGCGATATTTCAGATCAGGGTGTCAGCACGGCCTACAATATTGGTCTTAACTTTGGCTCAATGTGGATGGTCTTTTTTACTTTGTGGTATTGGAAGTTCGGAAAAAAGACAGCGGACCTCCGCTCCCACAAATTATTGGGGTGGTTGATTGTCATCCCGCTACTTATACTCATTCTCGGCTCCCGTAGCAGTCTTGCTGCTCTTGCCGTTAGCGCCGCCTTTCTGGGTTTACGGCAAAAATTTTCGGCAAAAAAAATTTTTCGTCTTCTTGGCTTAGGAATCGTTTTCGTTGGCCTGGGCTACTTTTTTATTCCTGAATCTCGAATGGTATTGCTCCATGAGGCGGTCTTTTTACCTCGTCTTTTAGGGGCAGATGATTCTGTCGGTCAGTGCGTCCTATCGGGCGACTCTATCACGGCTCGCGCTACCCTCCTGAGTGAAGCCTTTCGTTTGTTGGGTAAGGCTCTGTTCCTGGGGATAGGCGCTGGAAACTTTGGTCTTCAATATTGTGGATCACCTGAAGAGTTAGCATCCCCACACTCAATTTTTGCTCAGATCATGGTCGATCTTGGATTGTCTGGTCTCTTCATTTTCGGGATGATGATTTGGCTTTTATTTCGCCGTTTTGCCGATGTTATAAAAA
Organism: Bdellovibrio sp. CG10_big_fil_rev_8_21_14_0_10_47_8; assembly: GCA_002773975.1. GTDB lineage: Bacteria > Bdellovibrionota > Bdellovibrionia > Bdellovibrionales > Bdellovibrionaceae > 21-14-0-10-47-8. The sequence goes on along the minus strand of PEZR01000005.1, from coordinate 34,318 downwards.
TTCATGCAATCTCTGATCACCACAATTTAAAAATTATTTTCTCGCTGTGGCTTTTTGTATTGGTTCAGATCCAGATCAGCGGAAATATTTATTATGACTATCAGTTTTTCCTTTTAACAGGGCTCTTCGCGGGGGTTCTTCAGAATGCCCAACGGGTGGAACAATGAAGATTGGTATTTTTCTGGGCGTGGAGCCCAATGCCGGAGGAATGTTTCAATATGCAGAATCTCTGCTCGAGGCCCTGCGAGAAATGCAGTCCAATGGACACGAAGTATGTGTCGCCTATCTATCACACAACTGGGAGAAAAAATTACTGAGCTATCCCTTCAAAAATGTTCAGATGAAGTGTGGCCGATGGTCTTTGAATCTATCCAATGTTCTGATGGCACTTAAAATTCCTGGATCATTTTCTAGATTCCTATCGCACATTTTAAGTCCCGTCGTTTGGCAACTGGCAAAACTTGATTGTGACCTTTGGATTTTTCCAGCTCAGGATGCTCTCTCTTATCAGGTGAAAGTTCCGGTCGTAGCAACAGTGCATGATCTTATGCATCGATATGAATCTTCTTTTCCAGAGGTCTCAAGACTTCGGCGGGGCAATATTCGAGATCACCGTTTCAGCCAGCTAACCCAGTGGGCCCGCACCGTTTTGGTGGACTCGGAGGTCGGCAAAATGCATGTTCATGAATCTTACGGAACGGAATTGGAGAAGATTCAGGTCCTCCCCTACATCGCGCCCGGACACATTGTTAACAGTCAGGATCTTTGGAATTTTGATCAAAAATACCCTTTACCAAAAAAGTTTATTTTTTATCCAGCCCAATTTTGGGCCCATAAAAATCACCAACGTCTCATCAGTGCGGCTGCGGCCCTGAGGAGCGATTATCCTGACATTCATTTGGTGTTTACAGGAATGAAAAATAAGGCCTATTCCGAGGTGTACGCCCACGCAGAAAAAATGGGAATGTTGGATCACGTGACCTTTCAGGAATATGTTCCGGACCAGGATCTGGTCGGATTCTACCGTCGAGCCAGAGCCATGATGATGCCCACTTTCTTTGGGCCCACAAATATACCTCCACTCGAGGCCTTTGCCTGCGGCTGCCCTACGGCTGTTTCCGGGATCTATGGGATGCCTGAACAGGTGGGCGATGCAGCATTGCTGTTTGATCCAAATTCTGAGTCTGACATCGCTTCGACCATGAAGCGCCTGTGGAGCGACGATCAATTGTGCCACGAGCTTTCCCAACGGGGACTTGAGAAGGCTCAAAGATGGGGGCTACCGGCCTTTGCCAAAAAACTGCAAGAGATCTTGCTGAAGAGTCCCCATTCATTGTAAAGGATTTCTATGAGCGCAAATCCTAAAGTTTCAATTATTACCGTCTGTTACAACAGCGCCTCGACCATTGCGGATACCATTGAATCGGTCTTGTCTCAGGATTACCCGAATATCGAATACATCGTCATCGACGGAAAATCCAAGGACAACACCGTGGAAATCATCCGGCGTTACGAGGATCGTATCGCTCATTTTATTTCAGAAAAAGACGGCGGCATCTACGATGCCATGAATAAGGGCTTAAAATTAGCGACGGGTGATATTGTTGGCTTACTGAACTCGGATGATTTTTATATTGATTCAAAAGCTGTGTCAGATTTGGTCAACGCCATGACACAAGCTGGAACTGATTCTGTCTTTGCTGATTTGATCATTGTGGATCCCGTTGATCCACAGAAAATTCGTCGATATTATGACTCGAGTCGATGGACCCCAGGTTCGTTCCGATTTGGGTGGATGCCAGCTCACACGACATTTTTTATAAAACGTGAGTGGTATGAAAAGCTCGGTCTGTTCTCATTGAAATACAAAATTGCTTCAGATTTTGAAATGCTCGTTCGTTTGCTCTATACAGGAAAGGCCACCTACGTTTATTTGCAACGGCCCGTGATTCGAATGCGCGCAGGGGGCTTGAGCACGCGCGGACTTTCTAGCACCTGGACCCTCAACCGAGAAATTGTTCAAGCCTGTCGGTCTCACCAGATGTGGACCAGTCTTCCACTGTTGTTTTTGAAAATTCCAGCAAAACTGCTGGAAACATGGAGACCCGAAAGTCGTTTCGCCATGGAAAAGAGGAACTAGTCAATGACCACCGGTTTGATGCCCAAAAAAGTTTGTATTCAAGGTTTAGGATTCGTGGGGATGGCCTCTGCCATCGCGGTCGCAAGTGCCCGGTCAAAAAAGGGCGAGGTCCTCTATCAGGTGACCGGTGTCGAGCTTCCGACAGAACGTGGCCAAGAAATTGTTGCACAAATTCAACGCGGGCAAATGCCTATTGAAAGTACTGATCAGGAAATGCAGCAGGCCTTCTCTGAAGCCCTAGAGCTAAAAAATCTGACAGCTTCTACCTCGGAAAATTCCTACGACGATGCAGATATCGTTCTTATGGCGGTTCATCTCGATGTCGATATGCAATCGATTCAAAATCCACAGGTGAACTTCCGTGGAATGGTACAGGCCGCAAAAACACTCGGTCAGCATCTAAAGCCTGGCAGCCTCGTCATCGTCGAGACCACAGTACCACCGGGAACTTGTCGCAAAATCATTCAGCCGGTATTGTCCGAAGAACTGACTCGTCGGGGGCTCCCTTCGGATGCCATCATGTTGGCGCATTCTTACGAGCGAGTGATGCCAGGAAAAAACTATCTGACCTCTATTAAAAATTTTTGGAGAGTTTATTCAGGCATAGACAAACGAGCCGCCGATGCTTGTGAAACTTTTTTGAATACAATTATCAATGTCGACGAATTTCCTCTGTCGCGATTGAAAAATACCGAATCCTCTGAAATGGGGAAAATTTTAGAGAATAGCTATCGGGCAATGACAATCGCTTTTATGGAAGAGTGGAGCCGTTTTGCCGAGAACATCGATGTTGATTTATTTCAGGTAATCGATGCGATTCGCATGCGCCCCACCCACAGCAATATACGCCAGCCTGGATTTGGAGTTGGTGGGTATTGTCTGACGAAGGATCCTCTTTTCGCTCAATTTTCAGCGCATCAATTGTTTCAAAGGCCTGATTTACAGTTTCCCTTTAACTCAATGGCCGTCCAGGCCAATCAAGCAATGCCCTTTGTGACCGTAGATGCTCTTCGGAAAATTCTTGGATCTTTTAAGAACAAAAAAATTCTTCTTTTGGGAGCAAGCTATCGTCAAGACGTTGCAGACCTTAGACACTCTCCTTCGTCTATCTTTGTAAAAAAATTAGCTGAAGAGGGGGCGGAGATTGTCATTCACGATCCCCTGGTCAAAGAATCCCTTGAGGGCCTGCCTGTCACGGCAGAGATTCCTTATCACCAACAATTTGACGCGCTGGTTTTGGCTGTCCAACACCAGGAATATGCCAACCTCAATTTCAGCCGTTGGCCCAAAAATGACATTCTTATTTTTGACGCCAATCGGGTGCTTTCTGATGCCCAGGTCAATGCTCTCTTAACTCAAGGATATAATCTTCGATGTATCGGAAGGGGACTCTCGGTATGAAAATTCTGATCACTGGGGGGGCTGGATTTATCGGCCTCCATCTAGCCAAGGCTTTGTTTGAACTTGGACATCAAATTGATTTGGCAGATAACTTCAGCCGCGGACAAAATGACAGCGAACTTGATGCTTTTTTGAAAAGCTCCCAGTCTCGCCTCATCGATATCAATCTTTTAGATCGAAAATCAGTTGAAAATTTGGACCTCGATTATGAAGTCGTATTTCACTTTGCTGCAATCATCGGCGTCGCCAACGTGCTAAAAGCCCCCTACCGAGTTCTCACTGAAAACGTGGCTCTGCTCGACAATATGATTAAACACTCTCAGAAAATGAAAAAATTGAACCGGTTTTTCTTTACCTCAACCAGCGAGGTCTACGCCGGAACCTTGGCTCATTTTCAATTGGCAATTCCAACCCCTGAACCCACACCGCTGGCATTGACTGATCTTCAACACCCCAGAACATCTTATATGCTTTCTAAAATCTATGGCGAAGCGATGATGATTCACTCTGGATTGCCTTACACCGTCGTTCGCCCTCACAATGTTTATGGCCCACGCATGGGGATGAATCACGTCATTCCAGAATTGCTAAAAAAATCTTTGTCCCTTGGAACAGAAGCTCCTCTGGAGATTTTTTCTGCGACCCACCGCCGAA
>PEZR01000005.1:3075-30062 GCA_002773975.1 Bdellovibrio sp. CG10_big_fil_rev_8_21_14_0_10_47_8 | reverse complement strand
TAAAAACCAAGTTCTCAACTTAGGACGCCAGGCTCCCGAAGTCTCCATGAGCGAAGTCGGCGAAGCGGTCCTATCCATCGTTAAAAAGTCAGCTCCCCTAAAGGAGCTGGAAGCTCAACCAGGATCTCCGTCACGACGAGCTCCAGATATGTCCCTGACTGATCGTTTGGTCGGATTTTCTGCGCAAACCACTTTGGCCCAAGGTATTCAAAAAACATATGATTGGTACCAAACCCATTATTTCTCCAAAGGGTTATAAAAAATGATCCCTCTGGCCATCCCTAATCTCTCTGGAAATGAAGAAAAATATTTGATCGAATGTATTCGGACAAATTTTGTTTCCTCCGTTGGCCCTTTCGTCGATCGATTTGAAAATATGGTTGCTGCTCGTTCACAATCATCCTTGGGGGTTTCTACTTCTTCTGGAACAACGGCAATACAGCTGGCTCTGACGACCCTCGGCGTCCAACGTGATGATTTGGTCATCACTCCATCATTCACATTTATTGCGACTGCAAATGCAATCAGCCACACGGGCGCCACTCCCTGGCTCATTGATGTCTCTCCGGAAAGTTGGACCCTCTGTCCTCAGAAATTGGAAGAAGCTCTGAGCGCGGAAGCTGTCTTCGCATCGGGAAAATTAGTTCACAAAAAATCTGGACGCCGTATCTCTTGTATTCTTCCGGTCTACACTTTGGGTCTCTGTGCGGACATGGATCCAATCTGTGCCATCGCCAAGAAATATGACCTGCCTGTTGTGGCGGATGCCGCCGCGGCCCTGGGGGCGACCTACAAGGGTAAAGAGATCGGTGGCTTAGCGACGCTTTCTACGTTGAGTTTCAATGGCAACAAAACCATCACCACCGGATCCGGTGGCATGGTGATCGGCAATGATAAAGATCTGCTCGCCCGCGCGAAACATCTGGCCACCACGGCAAGGGTTGGAGCCGACTACGTTCATGATGCCGTCGGATTCAATTTCCGTATGTGCAATATCGAAGCTGCTCTTGGCTGTGCTCAGATGGAGCAATTTGATTTTTTTCTAGAAAGAAAACGTCAAATCGATCGAAACTACCGCGAGGGCTTTAGATCCCTTGGCGGCGTTGAAATGTTTCCATCACCAACGTGGTCCCAAAGCGCCTGCTGGTTTCCCGGAGTTTTGTTGAATTCAGAAATGGATACAAGGGTAGTCTGTCAGAAGCTCGTTGCTGAGGGGGTTGCTGCCAGAACATTTTGGCGACCTACCCACCTACAGGCGCCCTATGCCGAAGCCCCACGAACAGATATGAATGTGAGTGACAGAATTTGGAGTCAAATTCTCACCCTCCCCTGCTCAACTGGTATGACCAGTGACGAACAAAATTTTGTGATCGATCGGGTTAAATTTGTTTTGAAGGAGCTCTCCTAGACTCAAAACAGGATCCGTACTCCACAATATTTCTATGGAGTGAACGGAAATATTCAATGAATATCTACTCACCTTGGCATATCCGACGAATATAACTTTGGCTGATATATTTCTATTTCCTTAGAACAAAGGTGAGTGTTTGAAACGGGTATAAAAACGACAGGAACGTATTTTCAAATCGGTTTGGAAAGCGCAATGCTAGTTTTGTAAAAAACCATCGAAATATCGACTTCGGATAGTTTCCATCCAGGTATATTTCAATTGAAGAGTACCGAACGTCCGAAAATCGATAACCCTCATTCATAAATGTTCCCTGTGCGAAATAGTCCAAAGAATTGATCGTGAACTGCCGAACATGAGTAGGATCGATGGCCGCCCAACTTGATCGAAAATAGGGTACATGGGCCACGAGCATTCCACCCGGAGCAAGAACTCGATGCATTTCTTCCATCAGGCCGATCAAATTCGGAATGTGCTCTAAAACCTGGTTAGAATGGACGACCTCGAATTCACCGTCTTTGAATGGAAGAGCTTTATTTAAGTCCGTCACTACATCGACACCAGGAACTGCCAACTGATCTACGCCCACGGCTCCGGGCAACTTATGACGGCCGCAACCGATATCCAGAATTTTTTTTCCATTCATTCTGCGTTCATCAAAGATTTGATGTTGAAACAGCGCCATGGTGAAACTCCTTAGGTTGAACGGGCCAATCGTTTAAAAAATCGACAGATTCTTTGTTAAAACTCCAACGAAAAAATCTTTCCACGGAAGCCGGCAATTCGGTCATGGATTCTGGAAAATTTCCCCGATAGACCAAATCATCAGTTCCGAATATTCGAGTTTTTCCGAATTTTGGTACTGGTTTCAGAAAGTCCAAGGTAAACGGCTTCATACAAAATGTCATATAGGCAAACTTAACTCCGAGACGTTTTTGCTCAATACTGGGCTCCGGAGCCTTCGGCAGTGACTTTAATAACTCCATGTATTCGGCAGAGGTCCTTGGGTTGACCGTGAAACCGATTTTTTCATATCGACCGCTCCCCGCCGTGATCACAGTTTTTCCCAAAGCACCCAGCTCAATTCCTGACGTACCACGAACAGTGATTCCATAATCAGTCATCTGAAGCCAGGTATATGGGCTATAGGGTGTGTCTGGGTAAACCATGTGAACGTGTTTGGGTAAGGGACCAACAAATCTCTCGATCAATCGAACTTCTTCGTATTTCCCACCGAAGAACTGCTCAAGCTCTCCGCGCCACAAATTGGAAGGATGAACTTTAACAAACCATTCAATATTTGGATTAGCACAGGCGGCCTTTACGCTTTCTACAAACCAATCCGCATAACTGGGGAACAGATCCTCTCCGATAAAAAAGAGTGTGTCGTACAAAATATGACTAAAAATAACCCCCATTTTTCGATCCGAGGGAATCCCCAACTCTGCTCTGGCAACTTTAGGGTCGACAATTTTTGTGTTGGGTTGATTGCGTGTCGACATGGCCCAAACATCCCCATACCGATCCAGAAAATTTCGTTCCAATTCAAGATCAATTTGTTTGGAGTCTGGAGCATCCACAATCTGGCTCCAACTCTGTGATGTCACCGCCGCATGGTGAGTTCGGTCACTTTCCTTGGTCAAATGCTGGACTATCACCGCATTGTCTCGGACCGTTCCAGCGAAGCGGATGACATTCAGGCCCATGTCCAATGCTCCATAGTAGAAAGCCCCATATTCTTCCATAAACACTTCAGTGAAGAAGAGCATATCAATGTTGTTCTTTTGATACAGCTGTTTGGAAGCCACAACAGATTGATAGATAAAGACCAACCAAGCTCGAACTTCTTCCCGCGTCTGAGCATCCTGAATATCGATGACGCCTGTCACTTTGGTGCGACTATATGTCGACATTGCCATCGACCCCAAAGGAGCGCCGTCCAGTTTAAAGGTCTTGAAATCCATAAAGGACTCTAGCCCATTGATTTGATCAAGGGCTGACTGAGGAACAATGACGGTGGAGATCTTTAGGTCTTCTAGAAAAATAAAATCAAAACCAAAGATACGAAAATACAGATTCAACATGGGTTGATTTCTAGATGTGAGGACAAAAACACGATGAGTGCGATTTGCAAATACAGCCCCCAGCACAGCCCACAATTGGCACCACTGAGTGTTCATTCCCCGACCCGCAACAATCAAAAGGCCAGGTTTATTTTCAGCTGACGGTGGGTCGCGACGTAAAAAACTCAAATAGTTTTTAATCGAACTTCGAAAGGTCCAAAAATCACACAACGCCCAAACGAACTCATCCATAAAACGCTTTGGCCGCACAAATGGAAAAAGAACAAAACGGAGTATCCACTTTGTTCTAATGAGCTGTTTTATCTTTTCACTGATTGAATTGGTGTTCATGTTAACTCTTTCATCACGACATCCGCCACGCGGTGTATTTGTTGCTCCGTCAGCGCCAAACCGCTGGGAATATAAAATCCTTGTTTTGAAATTCTCTCAGCGACAGGGTAACTTTCATTCTCAAAAAGACCCATCCTCTTTAATACTGGCTGCTGGTGCATGGGATAGAAAAAAGGTCGACATCCAACACCCTTTGCCCCCAGTCTTCGAATAATCTCTTCGGCATCGAAACCCCTCTTTTCATCCACCACGAGACCATAAACCCAGTAGATGTTTTCCGCATAACTTGTTTTAGCAAGAGGCAACTGCACATCCGGCAACCGACCTGAAAATAGCTCAGTATATAATAATCCCATTTTTCGTTTCAATTTTATAAACTCATCGAGCCGCTCCAACTGGGCTACGCCCAAGGCAGCTTGAATGTTCGTCATCCGTAGATTCCAACCAAGCCTCTCGTGCACGAAGCGTTTTTGAGGTTGGAAACAGAGGTTGCGCAGACTGCGACAATCCTCTGCCAGCTGATCGTCGTCAGTAACGATCATTCCACCCTCTCCCGTAGTGATGTGTTTGTTCGGATAGAAACTGAAAATACTGATGTCGCCAAAACTTCCACAAGGCTTTCCTTTGTAGGTTTGTCCGTGCATTTCTGCTGCGTCCTCGATCACCTTCAATCCATGTTTCTTTGCCAAAGCTAAAAGCGGATCCATATCTACTGGTAAACCATAAATATGAACCAGCATGATCGCCTTGGTTCTGGGAGTAATTTTTTCCTCTACCTGCGCCACGTCCATGTTCCATGTGACCGGGTCACTGTCCACTAAGACCGGTTTGGCACCGGAACGAACGATCTGAGAGATACAAGAGATAATTGTGAATGTGGGCAGGATAACCTCATCCCCAGGTCCCAAATTTAAAGCTTCTATGACGGCATCGATGGCAGCCGTGCCATTGCTGACTGCGATGCCATGTTTTCTTCCAACCTGGGCCGAAAACTGTGCTTCAAATTTTTTGATCAATGGGCCTTCTGATGAGATCCAACCGGTGCGAATGCAATCCAACAGATATTTTTCCTCGTTGCCATTCAACAGCGGAGTATTGACCGGAATAAATTCTTCGCTCATGGCCGTCTCCTCAATACTACGCAAACTCCCCAAGTATTTTCACTCGGCGCAGCCGCGGTTAAAAACTCCTCGGCTTGAATCCGCTCAAAACCAGTTGCCGTCGCGAGCAGATCAATTTCTGGAAGAGAAAAGTGCCGCATCGAATGAGTCTCGAAAAACTCATCGGTTTTTCGGGTCTGAATCTCTTCTGCATGAATTTTGTATTGCACATCAACCCGATTTTCATTGGCATAGATTTTTGGCTCTGCCCATCGGGTGATTTTTGCCTGAGCATTTTCCATCGTTTTCACGCGACTTTCGGGTCGTTGTGAATAAACAGCCGGCGAATACCAAAAATCAAAAATAAAAATAGCTCCCGGTCTCAGATGAAGATGCGCCGTCTTTAAAGTCTCCAAGATATCTTCATTGGTCACTTGATAGCTCAAGACATGAAAGAGAGAAATAGCCGCATCAAAAGTCTGATTCAAACGTAAGCTGCGAATATCCCCCTGTTGAATTGAAAATCCCGACGAGACTCTCGCTCTGGCAACCATTTGAGAACTCAATTCGATGCCATTTATTTTGTACCCTTTTTCTGCCAAAAGGGACCCATGAATACCGGTCCCTGCTCCCAGTTCAATAATTTGACGAGTGTCTTTTCCATACCGCTTAAGCAAATTATCAATATACTCGACTTCAGCAGCATAGTTTTTATCACCGTAAAGAAGATCGTAATAAGCGCCGTAGGAATCAAAAACTGAACTCATCAGGAATTTCCCTTCCTCAATTTCACCTTGGCGTCCTCAACTGGTTCAAATCGGGTCTTATCTTGATCTCCAGCGTAAGGCCCCTGCTTCACTTCAATAATTTCGGTCGGCTCCAACATCACAAAACCATGACCTCCGAAGGCCAACAAAATGATATCCCCCGCAAATAAAATCGTGCTCTCCAGGTATTCCTGAGAATCAGAATAGAAATCCACTCGCAAGCGACCGCTCTTTATCAACAGAACTTCTTTGGTGAACTGAACTTCGCGAGGAACAGCATTGTGGACATGGGGTGCGATAACATACCCAGTCGGACGATTCATATAACCTATTTGTTGCGAATAGGTATTCGGAGTGAAGAATTCAATCCCCTCTTTACGAAAAGAATGTCGGACAATCAAAGCTAGTTCTTTATCTAAGTGCTGAATACGTTCAATCATTATTTTATCGCCTCCTCAATACTTGCATGTCCTTTGAGGTGCTTCATCAGCAGGTCTGCCAAGAAAAAATCGATCGGCGAATCTACCTCAAGAGATTTGTAGTCAGGCATCACATAGGGAATAACATGATCTCCCCATACACGTCCCCAGTTCATCACGACCTCTCGTTTGGTGGCATAAAGACCACCGTTGCGTTTGTAAACCGGATGAAAATCCTGGCGGCGGGATGTTGTTTTCTCTTCGAACTGCTCGACGTACTGTTGCAATCGATTTCCGCAGATCTGTTTTAGCTTGGACGGGTGAAAGCTATTTACCTGAAAAACACTGACCACAGAATCTGCCGCAGGATCTGCCAAAACAAGACCCAAAGCCTGATCAATATCTTGGGCTGTAAAAAATGGGGTCGTTGCATGAAGCTGCACAACATAGTCAAAAGTCACTCCATCTAACTTTTCAACCTCACGAACAGCATGCTGAAGCATCGGCGCATCCGCCGAAACGTCCTGGGCGAGCTCTTGTGGTCGTCGGATGACAACATTTTTCCCCGCAAGACTTTCGGCGACCTGCATGATTTCGTCATCTTCAGTAGACACTACGACTCTGGTGAGGGTCTGTGCCTCCATTGCGGCCTTCAGCATATAATATAAAAGCGGCTCGCCTCCGAGGGGTCGGAGATTTTTCCTTGGAACTCCTTTGGAGCCACCACGAGCCGGAATAATCGCTAGAATCCTCAGGGACTTCCCTTTGTGAGAATATGTTGACGATTTTTGAGCCGATACGATTCTTGTCATGATTTCACTACACCCAAATCCCCGTTCTTAAAACGGGGGTCACTTAGGAAAGATTCTTTTCTTCCCAGTTATAAACCCAGGTTTCATTTCCACCGGGGCTCGCAAAACGACCGCGATAGTAGTCTCGATTTAAGAGTTCAGCCTGGCTCAGACGACGACGACTTTCCCCCAAAAGAGTTTTCCATTCAGGAATGCTTTTTTCAATCTGCTGTTTCTGTTCATCTTTGGATAGCCGTCGAAAATCACTGAGCTCTTTAAGCTGAGCAGGATTAATGGAAATTGGATCATCTTTCGTTTCATTTTTTGTATTCACAGTAAAATGACGTTCAATAAAATCAGCACCCAACATGATGGCCACCTTGCTGGCCGTAATTCCATCTCGCTCGACCAAGCTGTGATCAGACCAACCGACAAGTGGAGTGAGTGTCCTCAGCCAATCCATGCGCGAAAGATGGCACATTTCCATGGTATTTGGATAACATGTCACACAGTGAAGAAAGGTGAACCCCTTTCCAAGACTCTTCATCAACTCGGCGGTCTTTATGATCTCTTGATCCTCCATCGCACCCGTAGAAATAATGAAACGGTCAAAATGCGCCGCCAGCTCCTTCAGCATGGGCCAACTTGCACAATCATAACTTGCAACCTTGATGGTTTTTTCTGGCCATGCCAAGGCCCCAATTTCCGGAATTCGATGGCGAGAAAAAATCGTCGTCATCGGAATCACGCCGAGCTCTTTGCACTTGCTGATAAAAAAATCATGATCTTGGAGGGTCAAATCAAGCTTGGAAAGCCTTGATTTCTCGGCCCCATAGGGACGCTTAATTGTCTTCACAGTTCCGTCGGCCAGGGTTTCGCCGTCTTCAAAGCGAGGCCTCATTGTCAGATCTTCCGAGAAAATCGACTGCATCTTAACGTAATCTGCTCCGCTCCGAGCTGCGGACTCGATCATTTTGGCAAATGTTTCCCGATTACCGCTATGATTCTGGCAAATTTCAACGATGATTTTGGTCATCTGGCCCCCCAATTATCTTAAATCTTAACCTATCATTTAAGAGGGAAACTCTAACATAACCGTGGAAAAACTATCCAGCTATTTCATTGTTTGAGCAGTGACGACGTCGATAGATTCGACCCACGAAGGCCACGCAATGACAGCTCCATCTGCACATAATCTTCGACAATTTTTTCAGCGGTGTATCGAACACCGTTGATCGTTCCATAGGCGCTCCGAAGGCGATTTTTCTCGCGCGCTGCTGCGGCACGATAGCTGTCAGTGTACTTAAAGAGCTCCGGCAAAGGCTGCCGGTCGTAAATGACTCCCAGCCCCAACTTTTGTAAACATAGATTATTGAAATAGATTTCAGGGTCGTCCGATTTGTCATACTTGGGAACAACCAAGGGAACATCTGAAAAAAGAGAATACCAAATGGAACCCCAACCAGCCCGAGCAAAGTGCAAGGCAACATTTGGACACTTTAAGATGTGAGGCAGCGCTCGAATAGAATCAGGTACACAATTGGCCTTATTGGAATAAAAACGAAATCCAAGACGCTGAGCCTCGTTGAATAAACGCTCCAAACCCGGAATTCCAGTGACCGTCACATAAATTCCTCGCTCCACGTCCACACAATCAGGATCTTTGGGGGGGTGAGCATTCGGAGGGGTCATAATTTCAGTGTTGTATCGAGGCTGCCGATTCTCGAGGTAACTAAAGGTCCCCGGTTCAGCGATAAAATGAAGCCGATGTTTTTTTTCGATCTCTACGAACAGAGGAATAAGATTCTCCGCAAGCTCCTGATCACAAGCCACCTCGGGCACACCCAAACTGCGTTCCAAAATCTCGGAAATGTAACCAAAGCTGGTGTAATAAGAAGGCTCAATATCAAAATAAACTCGAGGTGCCCGACTGATACACATGGCAATCTCAGACTTGGCGATATCGATCGGATCTCCGGCCATGTTTTCGGCGACAATTCCATTGTCAATGTACTGATTGATCGCATCGGTCACGCGTTCATGATTGTGATAAAAATACTTGAGCGACTCCTCGTAACCTTTTTCCCCGTAAAAGATGAGCTCAAGCTGCGCTCCAATTCGTTTATCGAGCAAAATGGCATCAGGACGTTCGCGCAGAACGTCTCCAAACTCTTCCAACAAAATACGCTTTTGAGGCTCGCCATAAACCCAGGGCACAATAATGTTGAAATCCTGCTGCGTGACTTTTTTCAGCAGGTCCGCCGTCGCCAAGGCCATTTCTGTTGTTCTTAGAAAAGGGCCAAATCCATAGGCAAAATTGGTAATAATATAGCGTTTAGAAGAAGAAAAAGGTTTCGCCGAAATCACGGAGAATTCATCTCCGCACCCGGATCGCGGGCACTTTTTCCTGTCCCATGAAGAAATTGAAGGACGGTGTCCGCATCTCTTTTTTGAGTTTCAATGCTATATTGATCTTTCACCAAAGTATGTAGATTTTGTCCCAGACTCTTTGCTGCCTCAGGATTTTTAAAAATGTCGACAATAGCTCGCGCAAAATCCACCGTATTGTCGGCGATGATGATATTTTCTTTGTCTGTCACTCGAATGCCTTCGGCTCCCAGTGTTGTCGAGATACAGGGGATTGCCGCAGCTCCAGACTCTAAAATTTTGAATCGAGTTCCTGACTCATACATCAAAGGAACAAGTGTTGCGCTAGCACCCTGCAAATACGGCAGCATCGAGGGCACTCGACCGGTAACAACGACGGATGGGCTTTGATAGTGTGCCAGAGTCCGATCTGAATTTTTTCCCACAATATACAAACGTGCATCTGGAACTTCAGACAAAACCAGCGGCATGATTTCTTCCACCAACCATTTCGCTGCACGGTCCATGGGACTGTTCTTATGACCGAACACCCCCATCAATAAAACATAGGGCTTTTGCAGTGAGGCCGGGGCTGGCACGTGGGTCTTGTAATCCAACAAATCAACTACGTTAGAGAACAACTTAATTGTCTGAGGACGAGGGGCGATGGAACGAAAATACTCGGCATCGAGCTCTGAAACAGCCGTCACAACATTAGCGAACTCTGTCAGCTCTTTTTCTTCTTGGATCTTTTTTCGACCCCGTTGCTCCACCCACCAGCGACGAATGGGGTTCTTGATCAATGGCAACTCACGAAGAACAAAACGAGAATAGACCGAGCAGGTATCGCCGATGACATAAGCCCGGGGCTCTTTTCGTCGCAGCTGTTGAAAAACATAGAAAGTGTATTCTAAAACACGATCCACCCAGAAGATTTCAATTTGATATTTTCTAGCATATTCAACGGTAAATCGCACATCTGCCAAAGCAAGCAACGGGGAAATCAGTCTTCGCACCTTGCGAAGAATACGATCTCCCAGGGGATGATTTGAATTAAAGGTGCTTGAGGGTGCAAACACCAAGGCGTGGGATTTGCTTTTAAAAAAGGCCTGTGCCTCTGGGCCCAGACGACTTTCTGGAACAGTGGTGATAATGTGAAGCTGTGAAACTTCACTGAGAGCTTTCACGGCATTGGTGACGCTCATTTGTGGGCCCCCGGCTGGAGGGTATTCTAGGATCGGTGCGAAAAAAATGACCTTTGGTTTTAAATTTTCCATAACTGATTTTGAATAAAAGCCTTTTCCCACAAGTAAATATTGAACTGCTTCCACGTCTGTTCAGCTTCATACAAAATTGGTCGATTTTCTCCGTCAACCAAACTTTTGATTTTAGGCCCCAGCTCTTCGGCTGAAATGAGGTTGGCCTCTCTGAAAGACTTGGACTCGATCTCGTCCATCAAATATGTCCTCAGGGGTCCTCGCATCCAGTCCTGAATGGGTGGAGCAAAGCCGATCTTCGTCTTTCTCCGCACAATCTCTGGGGGAAGCCAAGGGGACACAGCATCACGAAGTAGGCTTTTTGTGAAGCCATTTTTTAGCTTGGATTGCCAAGGAATCGAGAACGCAAAGCTGACAATGCGATGATCAATCAAGGGCATACGAATCTCCACCCCGTTGATCATTGAATATCGATCGTAATTCCGAAGCAGCGTCGGAAAAACCGTCCGAAAACTGAGCTCAAACAAATGGGCGTTCAAAGCACCAAAGTGGGATTTTAGTCGATGCTCAGACAACAGACCCTCTTGTAAAATCATTCGCCCCTTGGCTTTGAAGAGATACCAAGCAATCTGATTTTTTGTCATACCGCGAAAATACTGATTCTGAGGGTGACAGTCATGGTAGGTCTGAAGCACAGAGCGCGCCGCAGAGCAGCTTCCAAGGGTCTCGGGCAGAGCATGTAAAATCGAGGACTCATACCCACAAAAAAGCTCGTCCCCACCATGCCCATCCAAGGTGACTAGGACTCCCTTTGCTCGCATCTCCCGATACAAGGCAATATGTGGGATGGGGTTAACCTCGTGGATGTCCTCCATCATGTAAACCAGTCTCTCCAATTGGGTTGCGTATTGCTCTGGTTGAATGATCACCTTGGTGTGTTGAATCCCTAGATGCTTTGCAACCTGCTCTGCCTGAGTGCTTTCGTCCATCACAGTTCCCGGAAAACTGGCGACAAAGGAATTCTGCCAATTGCTGGCGGCCCCTTCTTTATTGGACCTCTTCATCGCTTCGGACAAGGCCGCTGCCACCGCGCTAGAGTCCACACCGCCACTTAATCCTGTGCCGATCGGAACGTCGGCTCGCATTCGAATCCGACACGAGTCCACCAATAATTCCCGCAACTGTTCGACTTGTTGATCATATGACGACGGCACCATCGTTGAACTTTCGATGACGGACCAATACTGTGTTTTAACCAGTCGGTCCCCCTGCAACCAAGCATAGTGAGCCGCGGGAAATCGGCGAACCCCTTCAAATAAAGTTTCTTCCGTTGCTTCATAGGCATAGGCATTGTTGCACAAAGATTCAAAGTTCGCCGACGGTCGAACCCTTGGCAGAAAAGGCAAAATTGCCTTTTGCTCTGATCCAAAAATCAACTGTCCGCCGACATGAGCATAATACAAAGGCTTCTTTCCCAGTCGATCGCGAGACAGAAAAAGCTTCTTCTCAAGGCTGTCCCAGATAGCGAAGGCCCACATTCCATTGAATTTCTGCAAGCACTGAGGACCCCACTCCGCAAAAGCCGCCAGCAAAACTTCGGTGTCCGAGTGGCTAACAAACCGATGCCCCCGAGCCTCAAGTTCCCGCCGAATTTCTAAAAAATTGTAAATCTCTCCATTGAAAACAAGATTGTACCGACCACGATACTGCATTGGCTGGGATGCCAAATTGCTGACGTCGATGATGGCCAAACGACGATGGCCCAATATCGCATGCCCACCGTCCTGCCATACTCCGTCCCCATCGGGACCCCGATGTGCCAAAGAGCCCAAGGCTTTATGAAACCTATTTTTCTCAATTGCCGGGACTGCGCCAAGGATTCCGCACACGTGAAGTTCCTTTTGTTACAATATCGTAATATCGCTCGGTGACCTTACCATCAAAAACCTTTTCCCGAGAAAGGTTTTTCCAGTCCTCTTTGAGGTTCTCCTGATGTTGCAAGCCCTCTTCGACAGCTCTTATGATTTCTGAGCTCAAGCGGTGTGGATCATTCACCAGTCGAACTGTTTTTAGATGTTCAAAGGGGACTGAACTCAGGCCATAAGCATCAATAATCACCGACGGGATGCCACACAAAACAGCCCAAAAAACAGTGCTCGAGTTGATCGCTAAAAAGACATCCCCCACCGGCAAAATTTCCTTCATCGGACGTCGAGAGACATGAACTGCGAAATCTCTCTCTAAAAATTCATACTCCTGGGGATTGACCCGTGGGTGCAAAGAAATCAAAACATTGAAGCCACTATCGACAGCTTGTTGGGTCAAAAGACGAATCTCCTGCCAGTGTTGGTCCCAACCCATAACACCTTGTTCCGCAAATTGTGGAAGGGCAAAAATCAAAGTTTTTTTAGCGGCGTCCAAGCCGTACTCTTGAGCAATCTCCTGCCGAAGCTTCTCTTTACGTACAAACTGCTCAAAGATAACATCATAAGAAACGTCGCCGACAACACGCAGTTTTGCTGATGGAACACCTTCTGCCAAATACCTTTTTTCGGTGAACTCGTTGTCAACACAAACAACATCGGACAATCCATTCCCAAAAACCCATGGGTTTTTAGACAGACCTCCCAAGGAATGAACAGCCATGGTGATGCTTGGGGGTTGATAGAAATATCCCTGTCTGACCTGTCCGGGAAGATACCAGCCAACGATTGTTCGATAAACTGAGAATGGCCACCACCGCTTGGGCTCCCCTTGAAGCTGTCGGATCTTCAATAGTCCCTCCACCCCATGATAAGTGCAATAGGGACAGATCACAGGAATGTCCTGTGCGTGCGCCACCATCAGGACTGCGGCCTCAATATCCAAGTGACGATCACCGAAAGAAAACACCACTGAGGGATGAATTTGACTGAATATTTTGTCGACTTTTTTCATCCTTCCAACAAAAAATTTTCGATTTCGTCTTTGTCTCCAAAGACAGATCAATGAGCTTTCTCGAACAAGCCTTGCAAACTGTTGAAGAAATTTTGAAGATCTGGTGAGCCTCTGGTTGAGCTTTAAGGCCAAAGAAAACATTTTTTCAGAAAGAGATTTCTCTTTAACAACAGAAAAATTCCTCTCGGCGACTGGAGCTTCCTGATCAATTGATAGGACCTGAGTGTTTTGGCTAGAAACTGTCTTTTTAAACCAGTCAATGTCGGCCGCCTCACAAAGGACAAAAACAGATATTCTGGAATCTCGATCTGCCAATGATTCTGCCAAATGAATCTGTGTTTTTGAATGATGGCGTGAATTGCACACCACCAAAATTGGCAACCGCTCGTTGTTCATCGATGTGCCATTAGACATTCTGCAATTTTAAAATCCAAGGGGGTATCGATATCCAAAGCTCGTTCGGCAGGAATACACACATGACGAACTTTTCCTTCGAACAAACTGTTCTTGTGAATAACAAACTCTGGACGAGCAACATAGGCCACCGTGGTCACGTCATAGACCTTAGGGGCATCTTGACGGCGACTGATCAAACTCTGAGGCATCACCAGTCCAACGCATCCATCTTCGAGCACCTTCACCATATTGAAGGCAGGATTTCGATGTGCTTCCGTGACGGTAATCACCAGATCCGCCCCGCCTTTTTCATACTCGTCTAAACACTTTTCAAGATCAGAAACGCTCCGCAGGGGCGCCGTCGCTGGAACGACGATAAACCGATCTGGATAAGCGCCATCGGTTTCTTTCAAGAAATTCATGGCATGACGCCAGGTCAGCCATTCGGGACTGTCATCCCTCGCCAATTCCGGAGGGCGCATAAATGGAACCTCTGCCCCTGCTCCCCGCGCAATCTCTGCAATTTCCTCGGAATCTGTAGACACAATAACCCTTTGAACCCGAGAAACCGCACGCGCTTGCTCAATGGCCCAAACAATCAAAGGTTTTCCTGCCAGGGGGCGAATGTTTTTGCCGGGCAAACCCTTAGAGCCCCCACGCGCACAAATCAACGCAACAACAGAAGATTTCATGGGAAAAATTCCTTGTACTCGCCATTGGCGCGGTCATAGTCAGACATCTGTCCAATATCGAGCCAGTATTCTCGAACGGGAAAAACAATCGTTTCCTTTTTCTTCTCCATCAGTTTCTCAAATAAGGTCGGCATATCAAAAAAAGTATTTTGCGCCACAAACTGCAGGGCCGCTGGATCAAGAACATAGATCCCGGCATTAACAAAAAATCTCTGAATGGGCTTTTCAGTGATCCCCAACATGCGGTGTTTATCAATTTCCACGACTCCGTAGGGCACTTGAAAGTCATATTCCCGCACACACATTGTTCCCATGGCCTGTTTTTTGGAATGAAAATTCAAAAGTTGAGCAAAGTTTACCTTTGTCAGCACATCCCCATTCATGACCAGCATGGGGAGTTCCGGCGTTTCTGGCAGCAAACTCAATGCGCCAGCCGTTCCGAGGCTATGTGTTTCATGCAAATATTGAATATTGGCGCCCCACTTAGAACCATCTTCAAAATATGACTTCACCACATCAGCCTTATAATTTACCGAAATGTAAAATCGATGAAATCCATAGGACAAAAAGTTTTCAATGATGGTTTCCAGCAAAGGCTTATTACCAACATGAATCATTGGTTTGGGACAATCCGCGGTCAACGGACGCAACCGAGTTCCCAAGCCACCAGCCATCAACACCACAGGGTTGTCCTTCCGTTGCGGCTGAAGCAACTCATCTAGAGTATCTAAGCCAACCAGTCGGCCATCGTCGTCAACGAGGGGCATGTGGTGAATGCCGCGGCTTCTCATGGTGGCCAAAATGGTCTCTCGGTCATCTTCGGAACGAATCACCGTAGGGTTCGGATTCATCACTTCTTGAACAGACTGACTCAGTTCCAAACCTCTTAAAATACCGCGACGAACATCACCATCGGTAATGGTTCCCAAAAGGCGTTGGTTCTCGTCCACCACCAAAACAATCTGTAGAGCGCTTTTATCCAGAATTTGAATTGCTTCGCGAATTGAAGTTTGTCGTGAGACCAGAGCTTCTTTCCATCTCGCCATAATATCTCCGCTCATCAGTGAATGCCGTTTTTGTTATCGCATTTTTTTCTTGAACACATCCGCTTTGCACGACGCCGTAAGTCATTAGGACAATGCCGGTTCCCTCGGGTGATACTCAACCGGGCTGTTTCATTGACAAGATTCCTATTAGCTGCGATTTCTTTCTTAAATAATTCGAGAGTAGGTTTTAATGTTCCGTCTTCTAAGAAAGTTCTTTGTTTTTCTGCGTTATGATCCCGTCGTAGTTCTCACAAAACTAAAAATCACGTCGGATTCCAATGGCCGCGGAACTCTGTTCATAAATTCCCTGGTTGAACGGAAATTTCGCAAAACTGGTCTGGAAGAATTGCTTTCTCGGTATGGTCGATTGGACCAGAACAAGGACTATGAGTTCTTTTTGTCCGGACACAAGAAGCGGGATTCTTTGTATCTCTATGGCCATGTTTCTCAGAAAGATGGCCAGGACGTAGTAGAATTCGGTAGCGGGATCAGCACCATCGTCATGGCCTATGCCATTCAACAACGAAAAAATGGACCCAAACACAAGGTCTACGCTGTGGAGGCCGATGCGAAGTGGGCAACCTTGGTCCAAAATGCTCTTAAAGAATTAAATCTCAGTGAATACGCAGAGGTAATGGTCTCTACGCCCCGCCTGACCAACTTTGATGGGCAAGCTTGTTCCTTTTTTGACAAATTACCAAATGCCAGTCCCAGCCTTATTTATCTCGATGGCCCCGACCCTCGCTCCGTCGAAGGTGACGTTCATGGCCTTTCAATGAGCGCTCTGAGATTTATGGTTCAAGCCGATATCTTGCTTTATGAATGGTCCCTCTACGCAGGGTCAAAAATTATTGTCGATGGGCGATTGCACAACCTTCGCTTCTTACAAAAAAACTTGAAACGCCAATACAAAGTTCGGCGGAATTATTTTGCCAACGTCTCTACTCTCCAACTGATCAGATAAAACTGCCAAAATATTCTAGCGACAGGAATCGCATTTTATGATCAATCCTTCCAAGAGCAAAAAAATTTCATCACCCAAGGTGGCGAAGTTATTTGCTCGGCTTTGGCAACATCTTGGCAAGAAGAGACAAAGACAATTTGTTTTAGTTGTGGTTGTAATGGTCATCAGTGCCTTTGCTGAAGTTGTGAGTATGGGTGCCATCATGCCATTTCTGGCAATATTGACTGCACCAGATCTGATCTTTCAGCGCCCCTATGTCTCTGAGTTCGCCCATGCCTTAAATATCACCTCCGCACAACAACTGACATTGCCTTTAACAATCCTGTTTGCGACCACGGCACTGATTGTTGGAGGGCTGCGCATTTTTCTTCTGTGGATCAGCACTCGTTTGGCTTTCACTGCAGGCGCTGACCTCAGTAACGAAGTCTACCGGCGCACACTTTATCAACCTTATCACGTCCATATGTCTCGAAACAGCAGCTCAATCATTGGTGGAATCACCGAAAAGGTGACCAATTCTGTAGCTTCTCTTTATCAGATGATGATGCTTCTCAGTTCGATCGTCATGTTGGTAACGATCACTACGGCCCTACTGGCAATTGACTGGAAAGTGGCCCTTATCGCCATCGTCAGCTTTGGCTTTACTTATGTGATCATTAGTCGAATCACACGCCAACGACTGCGACAAAATAGCCAAAGCATTTCCCAAGATCAAACCAATGTGATCAAGGCCCTACAAGAAGGTCTGGGTGGAATTCGAGATATCCTTTTAGATGCGACACAACCCGTGTTTTGCGAAGTCTATCGGCGAGCGGATGAGCCCTTAAGAACAGCTCGCGGAAGCAATCTTTTTATTTCAGGCTTTCCTCGTTTTGCCATGGAAGCTCTGGGCATGACGATGATTGCGATTTTAGCCTATGTTTTGAGTCAACAAGGCGCCGGCATTGCATCGGCCCTCCCGGTATTGGGGGCGCTGGCCCTTGGAGCTCAAAGACTGCTTCCAGCCCTGCAACAAGGTTACAGTGCTTGGGCGAGCATTTCTGGAAACTATGCTTCTCTCCAGGATACCATTGAGCTTCTCGAACAGCCGCTGCCTCCGGATGCAATATTTCAGTCACCCCCACCCTTGGCTTTTCATCAATCGATTCGCTTTCATGAAGTCACCTTTCGTTATGGGGCTGATGGCCCTTTGATTTTGAAAGGCCTCAACTTGAATCTTCCAAAAGGAGCTCGGATTGGATTCGTCGGCGCGACCGGAAGCGGGAAGAGCACAGCGCTGGATTTGATGATGGGTCTTTTAAAACCAAGCTCCGGAGAAATTTTGGTGGATGAGCACCCTCTCCATGACAATGACCATCGAGTCGAAAGAATTCGTGCCTGGCAGAGAACAATTGCTCACGTCCCCCAAAGTATCTATTTGGCAGATGCCACCATCGCGGAAAATATTGCCTTTGGCGTTCGTAAAGAATTGATTGATCATGATCGTGTTCGTCAGGCGGCACAAAGAGCTCAAATTGCTGAATTCATCGAAAGTCGGCCCGGCTCTTACCAAAGTTTTGTTGGCGAAAGGGGAATTCGGCTTTCAGGGGGACAAAGACAAAGAATTGGAATTGCGCGTGCTCTTTATAAACAAGCTTCAGTCCTTGTTTTTGACGAGGCGACGAGCGCCCTGGACAACGCCACTGAAGAATCAGTGATGGCGGCGATTGAGGCCCTCGATAGAGACCTCACCATTGTTTTGATTGCCCATCGACTGAGCACCGTTCGACGTTGCGACCTCATCGTTCAAATGGATTTGGGCCAGGTGGTTGCACAGGGAACTTATGAACAGCTTCTCGAGTCCAGCCCCAGCTTTCGAAAAATGGCCCAAACAAATAGTCTCAGTTAAAAAAAGGGGAGTTCCAATTTGAATCCGACAAACACAAACCCAACTTCAAAATCCCCGCGACAACGTCGCATTCTCGTGGCCACTGGCACTCGCGCTGAATATGGATTGCTTTATTGGGTCATGAAAGAAATCCAAGGTGATCCCGAATTGCAATTGCAGGTCCTAGTAACTGGAATGCATTTGTCACCCGAGTTTGGCTTGACCTACAAGACCATCGAAGCCGACGGTTTTCAGCTGGATGCCAAAGTCGAGATGCTTTTGTCCAGCGATTCCCCGATTGGAATTGCGAAATCAATGGGCCTCGGCACCATTGGGTATTCTGAAGCTCTCGATCGGCTACGACCAGATATCCTGTTGGTGCTGGGTGATCGGTTTGAACTCCTGGCTCTGGCTCAAGCTGCACTGGTTGCCCGCATCCCTATTGCCCATATTTCCGGCGGGGATTCAACAGAGGGCGTTGTTGACGAAGCTATCCGTCATAGCCTGACGAAAATGTCCCATTTACATTTCACCAATAGCGCTGTCTCTGCAAAACGAGTTCGCCAGCTCGGCGAAAATCCAGAACATATTTTCCATGTCGGTCACGTGGGTGTCGACTATATCAAACGATTGCAAATGTGGTCGCGGGATCAACTGTCCGAATCGATGGGCTACTCTTGGCAACGGCAGAATATTTTGATCACTTTTCACCCGGTGACTCTGGAAACCCAAACCTCAGCTGGCCAATTCCAAGAGCTACTGAATGCCCTGGACAGACTGGGGCCAGATGTTGGTTTAATTTTTACAAAGCCTAACGCAGACACCGACGGAAGAATTCTAATCTCTATGGTTGATGAATTTGTAGCCACCCGGCCAAACGCCAAAGCTTATACATCACTGGGACAAGTTCGTTATCTCAGTACAATGTCACAGGTCGACGCCGTCGTCGGAAATTCCTCGAGTGCCTTGTACGAGGCGCCTTTTTTGAAGAAACCTACAGTAAATATTGGAGATCGACAGCGGGGTCGCATTCAGTCTAGCTCCATTATCAATTGCCCCCCCACGGAGGAAGCCATCGAAAAGGCCGTTCGTGAAGCTCTCGTAAAAGATTGTTCGGCGACGGAAAATCTCTTTGGGGATGGCACCGCAAGCCAAAAAATTAAGGATCAGCTCAAAAAAATTAAGGACCCCCAGGCTCTTTTAAAAAAGAAATTCTTTGATCTTTAACAGCATAACAGCAGATGTTTTTAAAGGATCTTGTTTCGCGTGTCCCCTGGTCGTGGTAAAGCCTAGAAAGGGAGAATTGGCCCATGAGTGAAACCTATATCATTGCGGAAGCTGGCATCAATCATAACGGAAGTTTGGATCTAGCGCTCGAACTCGTCGAAGCCGCTAAACAATCCGGCGCAGACTCGGTAAAATTTCAAACCTTCAAAGCTGAAGACGTCGTCAGCAAATTTGCACCACAGTGCGATTATCAGGTTGTTAATACTCAGAAGCTTGAATCCCAACTGGATATGGTAAGACGCTGGCAATTGTCTTTGGCCGACTTTAAAAAAATCAAAGATCGTTGCCTCAAACTCGGAATTGAGTTTCTTTCAACACCCTTTGATATGGGCAGCATTGATCTGTTGGCCAATGATCTTGGTGTCTCTAGATTAAAACTGCCTTCCGGCGAAATTACCAATGCCCCCTATCTGATAAAAAGCGCTCAGTCAGGTTTGCCTCTGGTCGTCTCTACAGGAATGAGCACGTTGGACGAAGTCCGTCATGCCTTGGAAGCCATTGCCTTTGGACTGGTGGAGTCCCCCAAGTCTTCCAAGGGACCTTCGAAAGAAAGCTTTACGAACGCTTTTCAGTCCGATGAAGGACAGCGTCTCTTGCGAGAGCGCGTCACCCTCCTACATTGCACGACAGACTACCCGGCTCCTCTCAAAGACGTGAACCTACGGGCAATGATCACAATGAGAGACCATTTTCATTTGCCGACCGGATACTCTGACCATACTCAAGGGATCGTGGTTCCTATTGCAGCGGTAGCAATGGGCGCTTCGATTATTGAAAAACACTTTACCTTAGACCGAAAAATGACGGGCCCTGATCATGCCGCCAGCCTTGAGCCCAACGAACTCAGGGACATGGTCAAAGCAATCCGAGACGTTGATGTAGCCATGGGCAGCACGGAAAAAAGGCCGGCCCTCTCTGAACAAAAAAATAAGGCCATCGTTCGTAAAAGTTTGATTGCCATCAAGGACATTCGCGCCGGAGAGGTCTTTTCAGAAAATAACCTTGGTGTAAAAAGACCTGGAAACGGCATCAGTCCTTTTGAGTATTGGTCTTATCTGGGGCGGGTTGCTGAACGAAATTTCACAGAGGATGAATTGATTCAATGATTAGCCCATATATTTTGGAAATGCAGAGCACAACCGCCTCCAATATCGTTCCTTATGACTTTCATATGCATACCAAGTTCACCGATGGGGAAAGCTCTGTGGAAGAAATGCATGCCCAGGCCATTTCTCAAGGTTTGCGCGCGATTTTATTTTCGGAACACGCACGCAAAAGCAGCGGTCCCTGGTTTCAAGAATTTGCCCAAACGGTGAGAAGCCTTCCGCATGATCAATGCCTTGCTTTGGTGGGTGTGGAGTCAAAGGTAGCTGATTTTTCTGGAGAGCTTGATCTCAGTGATGAAATTTACAACACCGTTGACCTTGTGATGGCCAGTGTTCACCGTTTTCCTGGGGAAACGGGTAGCATCAAAGGAAACTCGGGGGGGCTGACCTCTGAACAAGCCATCGATCGAGAATTTCGTCTGTCGATGGCCGTTCTAGAAAATCCACGGGTGGATATCTTAGGTCATCCCTTTGGCATGTCTTACCGGCGATTTAAAGCAGCGCCACCAGCGGATCTCTTTAAAAAATTAATTCAAAAAGCTGCCGACCAATCTGTGGCCGTAGAGATCAACCCACACTATCACCCTGAACCCTGGCAAATCTATGCTTGGTGCAAAGAGTTTGGTGCGATGATTTCATTAGGTTCCAATGCCCATAACCTTCATGAAGTGGCCAGGATTCAGCGAGTCCTCCAAGGAAAGGAGTCCTCATGGCAGATCCCCGTATCTTAA
Source organism: Bdellovibrio sp. CG10_big_fil_rev_8_21_14_0_10_47_8 (assembly GCA_002773975.1). Classification (GTDB taxonomy): domain Bacteria; phylum Bdellovibrionota; class Bdellovibrionia; order Bdellovibrionales; family Bdellovibrionaceae; genus 21-14-0-10-47-8. The sequence continues at coordinate 8,553 of PEZR01000005.1, read as the reverse complement.
TTACAGGTGCTGGCAGTGGCGTGGGTCAGGGCATCTTAAAATCTCTGCGACTGTCAAAAAGATCTCTACGCTTGATTATGGGTGACGTTCATCCACTTAACTCGGGTCTTTTTCGGAGTGATGAATCTCTGATGATTCCACGGGTGGAGTCGCCAAACTCTCTTGAAGAAATGATCGATGTCTTGAACCATGGCCATATTGATATGGTTCTGGTCGGATCAGAATTTGACCTCGACTTTTTTTCTAAAAACCGAACTGTGCTTGAAAGCAAAACCAAGGCTATCATTGTGGCCTCGCCTCACGAAACCGTGAAACTTTCCAACGACAAGTGGTTGACCTATGAGTTTTTGAAAAACGCAGGGATTCGCTGCCCCCAAACACACATTGTTTCGAATATGGATGAAGCCCTGAAGATCGCAACTGATATGGGTTATCCCCTGGTACTTAAAACTCGAACTGGCACCTCCAGCCGACATGTCCATGTTGTAAAAAATGAACAAGACCTTATCGCGCATTTTCCAACGACCCCTCGACCAATTCTGCAAGAAATGATAGCGACCCCTCGTGATCAACTGGATGCCGAGTACACCTGCAGCATCTTTAAAACCAAAGAGGGGCAATTGCTGGGGCCCTTTACGGCGCGAAGAACGTTGCGCGGTGGAAGTTCTTGGATGATCGAGGTCGCACCATTTCAAGAACTGAACTCCCTGTTGCTTGAAATCGGCGAAAAGTTGCCCTTTATGGGTTCGCTGAACGTTCAGTTAATGATCGGCCCCAAAGGACCAATTCCTTTTGAATTCAATGCCCGCTTTTCTGGAACGACGGCGGTGCGCGCCCACTATGGGTTCAATGAACCAGACATGGTGGTTAGAAACTATCTTTTCAATGAAGTCTTGGAACAACCTCAAATTCAAAGCGGAGTAGCCATGCGCTATTTGGAAGAGGTTTTTATTGACGGGGTCTCCGCTGAACAACTTCTTTCTGATCAGAGTTCTCGAGGAATTGTCAGAACATGGTACTAGTCGGCATCACTGGCGCTGGCGGAATGGTTGGTCGGGCTCTTGTCAAAGAAGCCCAGAATCGAAGCTTAGACTTTGTGGCTATTCGTCGCGGAGACATCTCGTCGCCGCAGATTTCCCAGGAAAAATTGCGTTTGGCGGACTTCCGGGTAGTGAGAACTTTCGAGCAGCTGGATACACTTCTTGGAGACGTGGCTGTTGTCATTCATGCCGCAGCCGCAGTCCCAGCGGCCTCACGAAAAATGACCGACGACACTATTTTTGATATTAATGTGCGGTTTACCGAGCTTCTAGGACAGTGGTGTGCTTCACGGTCAAAAAAAATGATTTTCATTTCTGGCGCCACCGTTTATGAAAAGGTGAATTCCCAAAAAATTTCTGAAGACTCCCCCTTGGGAAATTCCGGGGTTGGTGGCTACTATGGCTATAGCAAACTTTTAGCAGAGCGGGCCCTAGAGCAAATTAACGATTTGACGTACTGTTGTTTACGCCCCTCATCGGTCTACGGACCTGGTCTTGAACACAATAAATTGATCATGCAGCAGCTTGATACCGCCGCCCAAGACAAAACGATCACCGTCTATCCTCCTCACGATGATAGAACCGACCTGATCTTCAGCGAAGACCTCGCGTGGGCCTGCTTCGAGGCCATCGAAAAAAATGTCACCGGAATTTTTAATATTGCCGGTGGGACTCTCTATTCAATGGAAGAAATTGCCCTGGCATGCGTGAAGGTCGCCGGAAAAGGGACTGTTCAACTTGAACAACAGTGGCGAGACCCGGTGCGAGCGGGGGAAATTCGGTTCAACTTGGACTGCTCAAAAGCCGTGAAACATTTAAACTTTCATCCCAAAATGAACCTCGAGAAGGGTCTTCGGGCGATTTTATCTTCATAGGTTTTTTTCGTTCATCATCAAAGAGAACCCCTCTTTGGTGGACACCCGTGGTTGATAGCCCAATTCTCGATTTGTCTTCGAAGAGTTCAAAATTAGAGATCCAAAAAGGCGACCGGTGATCTGGGGCCGTAGCCAAAACAACATTTTCAAAAAAATCTTCGGTGGACGACATAGAACTATTTTTCGCTGTTGGGCCGCTGATAAGTATTCCGTCATTTCTCGAAGACTGACGGGTTTCTCATCCTGAGGAAGAAATGTCCCACTCGTTTTTTTTTCAAGAACTTGGAATAGAAAATCTGTCAGATTATCAATGCCCACCAAACTTCTCTGATTTGTATCAAATAGAAATGGCAAGCAAGGCGCTATTTTTACCAGCTTGGCCAAGCTCACCAAATTTCCCTTTGCTCCGGGTCCATAGATCAATGGTGGACGAACAATTGAAACAACGAAGGATGGGTCCTCCAGCTCTCGCAGAATGTTTTCGGCCTGCCATTTGCTCTTGGCATAAGGGCCAATGGGAAGGCATGGTGAGTTCTCGTCATAGGCAATTGGTTTATTTTCCAGTGAGCTTTGATCATTGAATACATGAGCCGTACTCATAAAAACAAAATGTTTAACGCCGGCATTTTTAGCCGCCAGCGCAAGGTCTCTTGTTAAAATCGTGTTCACTTGAAAATAAGCGTCAGGGGGCGCGCCCCTCATCTGATGAACCAATGCCGCCAGGTGGAGAATTGCGTCAACCCCAGAAAAATCAAGTTCAGAAACATTTTGTTTCCTTAGATCTAGGGTCTGAACCTCAAATTCATTATTGAGCCTCTTTAAGAAATGTCTGCCCACGAACCCTGTGGATCCCGTAATCACTAGTTTTCTGCTCATCAAGGTTCCCTTCAATACTGGGTCTGACTTCCTGGGGGGCCTAACAGCTATTATTTTGCATCTTCCTCAATTTATTGTATAGCATTGAAAGATACTTATTTTCTAAGGATGGTATTTTGATCAAAAATAAACACTTCGACGATATGACACTTCAAGAAAAATGGTTGGTCATTCAACGCTATAAATTTCTGATTCTTGGGATTTCTTTGGTCGCCATGCTGGGTGCCGGCGTATTTTTATCTTTTCGACAAAATTTATGGGAAGCAATCGTTACTTTTCAAATTGGTCAAATATGGAATCCAAATAACGGAAATGGGCCCGCTTCAGCGCAGCTCATAGAGTCTCCTACAAATGTTGTCTTAAAAATGACGAGTTCTTCGTTTGCAAGCGAAGCTTTTCAACAAATACAACCTCCCCCCAATGATCCTCGGGCTGAAAATCTTTATCTTGGAAGTTTAAAAATTTCCTCAACTAAGAGTTTAGATCTCCTCGAAATTAAAACATCTGCAACATCTCCGGAGCTGGCCCACGACCTAGTGCTCGCGCAGTTTGGCCACATTGAAAAACAACACTCTGCCCTCTTTGATCGGCATGTTCGACGACTTAAATCTCAGGAAGAACTCTTGGCGGCGAGCATTCAACAAATAGAGGCCTCTCTTGAGAAGATAAAAAAGGCGTTTGATCAGAAAGCCCAAGGCGGAGGAACCGCTGATCTGATTCACTTTCTTGTTTTACAGAATAAAGTGCAAGATCTCAAAAAACTTAAGCGAGACTCTCTTCTGTTGGAGGATCAACTGGATTCTCGCCATACCTATACGACCAGGTTGATCGGTGACGTTATTGTCAGTGAAAAATCACTGTCTCGCAAATCTCTGATATTTATAGTGATGTTTTTAGTCCTGAGTATCTTTGGCAGCATCTGCTTGGCTTTTATTTTGAACTATTTTAAAACTTGCTGGAATGAAAAGTCTTAACGCAAAGTTTTTTCAGCCAGACTTTGTTTGTAGAACTCATAGGTCAGCGCAATTCCCCGACGCAAATCGGTTTTGGGCTTCCAACCAAATTTCTTTAACTTTTCTGTAGATACCTTCTTTTGCTTCATCCCCACTGGCTTGGACAAATCATGGACGAATTGACCACGGAATCCCATCACTTCGGCCGCTATTTGGTAATAGGAATTGATGCTCATGTCCTCGTCTGGTCCTGCGTTCATAACCATGGGCATTCGTTCAAAATTTTCGAGGCTATAAATAATCAAATCTGCTAAATCACCTGCAAAAAGAAATTCGCGCCGAGCTTCGCCAGTGCCCCATATAGAGACTTCGTTGCTACCGCTTTCAATGGCCTTGTGAATTTTATCAACAATCGCCGGCAGCAAATGAGATACCTGTGGATCGAATTTATCATGTCGACCGTATAAATTGCAGGGAACAATTGTTTTGTATCTATACTCTGGATCTTCCTGAGCAATGTACGCACAAAATCTTGCGGCCGCTGACTTTGCAATTGCATAGCCCTCGTTTGTTGGTTCCAATGGCCCAGACAAAATCATCTCTTCGACAAGTTCTCCCTCTACATCCTTGGGATACATGCATGAACTGCCAAGGTTGATCATTTTTTTGATTCCACCCTGTCGTGCGCTCCATATGATATTGCGATTGATGTCCCAGTTTTCCAAGAAAAACGCCACGGGATGATTCATGTTGGCCTCGATACCACCGACTCGCCCAGCGGTCTGGACAATCATGTCAGGACGTTCCGAGCGAATATACGCTTCGACCTGTTTATAGTCCGTTAAGTCCAACTCCGAACGCGAGGGTGCAACAACCTGATGGTCCTTGTTCTTCAAAGCCTCGACCAAGTTGCGACCGACCATCCCTCGGCCACCTGTCACTAGAATTTTCATTGCTGGCTCTCTTTTTGCGCCATCTTAAGATCAGCGGCCGTCATCTCTTTGACCAAGGCATCGAAAGAGGTCTTCGGAACCCATCCCAGTTTTTCTTTGGCCTTGGAGGCATCCCCAAGCAAAGTTTCCACTTCGGTTGGTCGGAAATATCTGGGATCAATGCGCACAACGACTTTTCCATTTTGATCTGTAGCTTGTTCCTTAACCCCTGACCCAGACCATGACAGCTTCATACCTAGCTCTTGCGCAACTTTCTCAATAAAGTCTCTCACGCTGTACTGTTTTCCCGTTGCGATCACAAAGTCCTCAGGCTTTTCTTGTTGCAACATCAGCCACTGCATTTCGACATAATCCCGAGCGTGACCCCAGTCCCTTTTGGCGTCGATATTTCCAAGATATAAACAATCTTGAACGCCCATTTTAATTCGAGCCAAACCCATCGTGATTTTTCGGGTAACAAATGTTTCCCCCCTAACGGGGCTCTCGTGATTAAATAGAATTCCGTTGCAGGCGTAAATGCCATAGGCCTCACGATAATTGACGGTGATCCAATAAGCATACAGCTTGGCCACAGCATAGGGACTTCGCGGATAAAACGGAGTGGTCTCTTTTTGAGGGGATTCTTGCACCAAGCCGTACAGTTCAGATGTTGAAGCTTGATAGTACCGAGTCTTTTTTTCGAGACCCAAGATTCGAATAGCTTCTAAAATCCTCAGGGCGCCCAAGGCATCCGAGTTTGCCGTGTATTCTGGCTCTTCGAAGGATACAGCAACGTGACTTT
>PEZR01000005.1:0-3022 GCA_002773975.1 Bdellovibrio sp. CG10_big_fil_rev_8_21_14_0_10_47_8 | reverse complement strand
AAGCTGCTGGAATCTGTCATGTCCCCGTGATGAAGGATAAAATTCTGCCGGCGCTCCTGGGGTTGATCGATTAAGTGGTCAATGCGATCCGTATTAAAGAGCGATGTCCGACGTTTGATACCATGGACCTCGTACCCTTTGCCCACTAGAAACTCAGCCAAATAGGCTCCATCCTGACCTGTCACACCCGTAATTAATGCCTTTTTCACTGACCCACTCATTCGTCTGATTGTTGATTGTTGCCCTTGAAGACCTACTTGAAATGATCGTTGATGTCACTTTCTTCGGACAAAGAAAGGGAATTTTATCCACCGATGATTTGCAGATCTTGGAGAACCAAGAATATTTGACCCCTAACTTTCAGCCATTGTAGATTTAAGGCACAACAAGCAGGCCAGTCCTCATAGGTGAATTTGAAATCAAATCTGGAAAAACTCAGCTCTCTTTTATCAATACCCACCCTGTCTCGCCTGGCTAGCGTTGGTATTTTTCTTTTGCTTTGCGCCAAGTTTTACTACCTGATGGGGGTCACCGTAGGACCTACTCCCGCAGCTCCAGTAGGTCTCGTTCTTGTGCGAGATTTTATTACCTTTGGTTTTCTAGTCTTTTTTGGTTTTTGGGGGCTCATCCACTTTCCCAATAAACGCCTGTTTTGGTCCCTCTGGTTTTGGGGACTTTTCATTGGTCTTCTTCAATATACTCTGAATAAAGATCTGCCCACGTTTGCTCAGCATTACTTCAGAAATGTCCTTGTTCCGCTCTTATTTTACCCAGTTCTGTTGGGACTCTTTCGAGCTGGAGTTAAGATCTCAATCCGACCTATCCTGATTGCGATTTTCACGATCAGCGTTGCCCTTAGCTATCTGCAGATTTGGAAAAGTGCCACCGTAGATCGACCAACGGGTCTTTTTGGGGACCCCATTATCAATACTCTTATTTTGTGCTGGGGATTGTCCTCGGTTGTCATGCTTGAAAGAAAATTCCTGTCTATTTTCTGCTTGGCTCTCTTAGTGCCGCTGATCCAATACATGAGTTCGTTTAGCGCTCTTATTGGGTTTTTGTTGGGCGGCCTGACAGTCCTCTGGCAATATCGAAGGCACTGTTATGTCTACTGGAAAGCTCATCAAAAAATGCTGACCATTTTCATCGGAACAGTGGTCGCGTTGGTTTTGCTCACCAATAAGGTTGTGGAGCAGATTCAACCCGAAGCCTCGTCCGTCGCCGAGAATAAATTTGAACAGCTTTACCAGTCCGTGTTCTGTCAGGATGCCGCCTGCCAGCATCGGTCTTATCGGGGCCGAATTAAAAGCAATCTCCGCCCTTTTGAACTCTGTTCAGATGATCCTCTCTCCTGCCTAATTGGAAACCGAAAAACGGCGGCCTATGAGCGGATTGAATCAACCTGGGCCTCTGCGGTCACCAACTGGGGAATCATTTTTTGTGGGCTCTACTTTGCTTGGATTTTGACCCACCTAAAGCTTTTCAGGAGGCTTCGGCTCGGCAACGCTCAGAAGCTCGACAAGGACATTTTGATTTGGAGCTTAATTTTCTTTTCCAGCATCTATTTCAGCTTCATGAACACTCTCATTTACAAATTTCCCATTAACGTTCTGTTTTACATCAGCATGGCCTACATCCATTTTCACGCAAGCAACAGAAATCACTGACACTTTACTGCCTATGAAGACAACAAAATCGTTGGTACTCTGATCCAAGATTTGGTACGGTGACGCCTTCAACCAAAGAAAGCCTATGCAAAGAGTTTCGTTGCGCACATTGGCAGTTATGATCCACGACATTTTGATCGTGATTGCTGCCTTTTCCCTGGCGGCGATGCTCTTGGATCCATCGGCGTTACCACGGCTTTTCTCGGAACCATCTCAGGCCCTGTCATTTTTTAGTGTTCTGGTCGCAGTTCAGTTTCTGACTTTTTGGGTCTTTGGGGTTTATCGGGCCATGCTTCGTTTTTCCAGCATTCCCGATCTCACTCGGATAGCACGTGGGGCTTCTTTGGCCGTGCCTTTGTCCTTCTTTTTCACATCTCTCCTTGGCCACCCTGACGGAGTCAAAGTAACCACCTTCATCTTAGACTGGTTCTTGTTGCTTTTTGGCCTCAATGTCGGGCGACTGGCTTACCGTATGGTCAAAGATGGCGCCATTCAGAAACTCAAAGAAATGTCTCACGAATCCTACCAACGCACCTTTATTTTGGGCGCGGGTGTTGCTGGAGAGCGCTTGCTTCGCGAGATATCTCATGACACGAGTCTGGCCTTAAAGGTCGTCGGCTTTGTGGATGACCAGCCCAGCAAAATCGGTAAATCTATCCGAGGGGTCAACATCTATGGCCCCATCAATCAATTGTCGCAGTTGATCTCAGCCTACGACGTACAAAATTTGATTATTGCGATGCCCTCTGCCAGCCAGGAGGAGATTCGACATATCACTCAGATTTGCCGTAGCCTGGATAAAGAAATCCAGTTAAAAATTCTGCCTCGAATGGCCGATGTTCTTCATGGCCATGTTTCAACAAAAATTCTTCGTAACGTTCAGCCTGAGGACCTTTTGGGCCGTAAAGCCCATGACTTAGACATTCATCGTATGAGTGCCATGGTTAAAGATAAAAGTATTTTGGTCACCGGCGCGGGCGGCTCCATTGGATCCGAACTTTGCCGACAGATCGCCAAGTTTCAGCCCAAATCTCTGATTCTGTTCGAGATGACCGAACTCTTTCTTTATGAGTTGGAAATGGCTCTGAGCAACGAATTCCCTGATCTTAAGATTGTTCCGATCATTGGCGATGTTCGTCATCGACAGAAACTCTCACATGTCTTTGAAACTTATCGTCCTGAAGTGGTCTTTCATGCGGCGGCCTATAAACATGTGCCTTTGATGGAGTTCAACCCGGTCGAAGCCATTCGTACAAATGTTTTGGGCACGCAGAATGTGGCAAGCATGGCGGCCAAACACCGCGTTGACCGCTTTGTGCTGATTTCGTCTGACAAGGCCATCAATCCGACAAACA
>PEZR01000056.1:15919-16183 GCA_002773975.1 Bdellovibrio sp. CG10_big_fil_rev_8_21_14_0_10_47_8 | reverse complement strand
GCACCCGATTCGCCGTTATGAACTGTTAGACTGGTGGTGAAAGGCGCTGTCTGTGCTTGAAGCTGCAGGCCGAAATCCCGACGGGCAAACCAGTTTTGTCGGCGAACTTTTGTGGCCGGAAGACTCCACTCCCACTCAGGAAATGCGCCCTCATAACCATTGGGAATCGGCAGAAGACCGGCGCGAAGATCCAGCCATTTTGACCTGGCCGTGACCGAGGCCATCACCATTTCAAGCCGCTCTGTTCTGGGTGTATACCAAATG
>PEZR01000056.1:10341-15898 GCA_002773975.1 Bdellovibrio sp. CG10_big_fil_rev_8_21_14_0_10_47_8 | reverse complement strand
CTGGGCTCTTCAACGACCCCCCTAGGGGACAGCGAGAAATCAGAAAACCGAAAAGTCCCCATGCTTTCGCCCCAAGCCGCGGAGCAGGCGGGACCAAGGGCTAGGCTTGCCAACAGCCCTCGTAAAATGAAAGCTCTGCTCTGGATGAGCGACTGAATAACAAAGGAAAAAAGCTGATGAGTCCGCCTGTTCATGATGCAAACACAGTCTATCGCAATCCCCAGTTGAAGAGGAGCAAAGAAAGCACTTTCTGGCCTTGAGAGCTGGTTTTTTGCCTTGCAAACTGAGGTCTGCATGATTTTTTTTGTTTTGCTCCGACCTCTTCTGCTTTTCATCCTTTTTTTGAGTGGTTCCCTGCTCGGAACGAGGTCGAACTGTGCTCAAGCAGCTAGCAATCCCGGAATTAAATTCTATCGAACTCCGCAAAGCCCCTTTCCATCTGGCGAGGCCTCTCGAACTGCACTCGAAAAGTACTGGGTTCAGGACAAAACCGAACAGCTATATTTAGTCGAAAAAGCCCATCGGCAATTTTGGGTTAAGGCCTCCGCTTTGGCTCGCGAGTCTTCGTTAAGTCAAAACTCCGCTTTGACCTTGATCACCACCTCGATTCACGAATCAGCCTCTTGGAAAAGCAATACGTTGTCGAGTTTGCCGGCTCTGTCACGGCTTGAAATAAAAGGATTCGATGACACCTGGGTTCAAATTCGTGCACCCAGTCTGGGCGGACTCACTGGCTGGGTGGATATCAGCAACCTGCTTCTTAAGTATGACTTTGCCAACAACATCAGGACGAAAACTAGCTCCCATAATATTCCAGTGCTTTATCGCCAGGGCAGCGACATGATCACCAAAGACAATCGAAAGATCCCCCTGAGTCAGATTGTGTCCATGACTGCGAAATCAGATCTCGGCATTTCATTGGTCAGCGACGATGACCAACACCTGCTGCTTCGTCAAAACTTGAAAATCTTGAAGATCGATGGTGATCCCTGGGCCCTGAGTCGCTTGCCAGATCATGGACCTGTGTATTGGAAAAAGAATTTTGCAGGCGACACAAAGATCAGCTCTAAAGCCGAAACTTCGGCAGAGGTGTCCACCCTGAGTTTTGAGTCCTTGCTAAAAAGAGAAGTCGTGGCAGTGGCTTTTCATCCAAAAAATCCGAAGCTGGGCCTGGTCTCTGCCCAGGGAGTTTTCATGTCCTTGGATGGTAAAAGCTGGCGTCAGCTCTCCAAGTTTCAAAACCACAATCTCCCCGTCTTGATTGATAACAACTCGGTGCTCTATGTCGGAAACGAAAGAAGTTTTGATTTGGGAAAAACATTTTCTCCTTATTTTCGCTGGGATCAATTGGCTCATATGATCGAGCAAAAACAAAAAAGACCTGCCAAAAATTTAAAAATCAGCGGCCTTGCCAGCCCTCGCCCCGGAATTCTTGAAGTAGAATTAGAAACCGATCTCGGCCGAGTTCGGGTTGCAGCTCGTTCTGATTTTGACCCCATCACCAAATTTGATTTTTAAAAGATCTGATCACCCGTCTTTATTCAGGGGACCCTGAAAAAAAAGGAAGCATCGCTTTTCTGGTTACCTGTTGGAGCTCTGAGCGAGTTTCTTGAGTAAAGTCTTTGGTTGGAATAGCCGGAAGAAACTCAATCGAAATTTCACCACCCCAACGCTTAAAATTGGGTAGAAACTGTCCCTTTCCAAGAACCTCATTGGCGCCCTTGATCACCACTGGAACAATGGGCATTTTTGAATCAATGGCAAAAATAAAAGGACCTGACTTGAAGGGTAACAGCCTCTCTTCTGAATTGCGGCTCCCCTCAGGGGCCAAAGCAAATTTTTCTCCTCGAGCTGTTCGTTCTTCGGCCTGAGAATAAACCCTGAAAACCTTTTCGCGGCGAGCTCTTTCAATGGGCAAAACACCCGCCCTCTCCATCGCTTTGCCAAAAAAAGGAATCGAAAATAATTCGATCTTTGCTCCAAAACGAAAATGAGGATAAACGGCGGCCATCGAGAAAATATCGAAAAAACTGGTGTGGTTGAATAGAAAAAGGCAGGCCCCTGATGGAATCAAATCCATGCCTCGGGTTTTTACCTTCACGCCAAAGATAGCGAGCACCCCACGGCACCAACGCCCAATGATCTTGTCTTCGATGGAACGATGAGCCCTGAAAAAAGTGGCCGAGATCATGGCAATGCTCCAGAAGACCGTCCATGGAATAAACACAAAAATGCCGATGACCGATCGAAGAGCCGAAAGGATTCTCATCCCAACTCCGGAAGAAGCCGGATTCGCGCTGCCTGTTGTTGTCTTTCTTTATAGGCAAGATGGTGAGAAGGGCCCGAATTTATTTTAGAATGAGACTCTTGATCCACAATCTGGACTTCATAGGGATAAAAAAATGAAAACTTGTTAGTCGCACCTGGAATTTCAATTCGAATCAATTTGCGGGCAATAAATTTAATAAATCGATAATCTTCGCCGGAAAAGAGATTCTCCTTGCGTAAAAAGTCCGCTTGATCGCGATTTTTTTCCAGATAATCAATAAAAAATCGATTGATTTGTTCATCTGAATATTCATGAGCCTTGGGTGCTAGCTCTGCTGCTGCTTTTAAAAAAAGTCCAACTGGATACAAATTGTTCGACGACTGGTCCGGCATAATATGCGCAAAACTAATCAAACCTTCTTCCACCAAAAAACGCACGACACGAAAGGTATCAAACATAGACCGCGTCACAAAACGCACTCCAAGTTTATCAAAGACCCTCATCGCCAAAGCATCTGGTTTTGCCAGAAGCTTGATCACCGTGCTCGAAGACGTTTTGAAGGGCTTCACTTCAAACCCCAAAAGAGCCAAAGCTCCACCATCTTCAACTTCGGGCAGTTGGGGTGAAAGCGTGTCCTGAGGTCTTTTCAAAAAGGTAGTGCCCGTGGTGCCATCATGAAAAATACAATTTTGAAAAGGCGCTAGAATCTGCTTTTGAATATCTTCCGAAAAAGAAGAGAACAAGTCGTTCTCCGCATGCACAAAAACATGCATGCATCGAAGCAACGCACAAGCCCACTTTTGTAAGTTTTTGTGCTGAATATCCGCAGAGCTGGCATAAATCAAAATGTTCCTGGGATCCTCAAGAAGCTTGGGGTCTCGCAGAACTTCGGGCACCTGCTGCGGCTGAAATCCCAATTTCTCTTGAATGAGAACCAGGGCTCGACGATGGAAATACCAGAGCTTCTCGAGGTCTTCGCTGTTGTCCGCATTGAAGCCATAACCCAACATGAAGGCATTGGCCTCTTCGCGACTATGGATGTGTAGCTTCGGCATATCAATCGCTGAATGTCCGCCGACGACGGAGTTCAAAACTGTTTCATCAAATTGAAAACGATAGGACACGAAAAAACCCCTGCTGATGAACTTCATTCAATTCAATGCAGGGGTTAAGATCAATGGATTTCCGTCTTTAACTTTCAGCGTTAGTAGCTGGTAAAGAAAGAATTAAATGGAATATTGAATGTTCCCAAAGTGCCACTGGTTTGTCCCATATAGCCAGCTTGGTTGTTCTGAAAGCTAACAGAGCCAGAGAACGTGTTGCCGCTCACCGCTCCAACGATGCGAATGGAGCCGTAAGAGTCTGCAAAAGTCAGCTGGACATTATTCCCATTGGCCTGCAACTGAGTCGCAGGCACCTTGATCAAGATTGGTGGGATATCACCAGAAACATTTGAGTCCGTAATTTCTAGAATCAGCATTGAGTTTGTCGGCACCAGCGTCCCAGTGTTCGGGTTGTATCTAACCACTCCGGCCAACACCACACCACGTTGATTGTCGGTAACACCAATTTCTTGAGGGTTAACTGTGGCCGAGGCAAGAACTTTGACTATCTCACTAAAGTTAGGATCGTTAGAGACAACAAAAGCTTGTCCTTGAGTATAATTCTGAGTCGACATCCCGGTAAGACCGGAGGCATCGCCTGAGCGTGCACCCCTGGCGGCAGTCACTGAGGTCGCACTGTCATCATTCTTACGACCACAGGCAGACATGGTCATAGCAATGGCTAAAACGGGAATCAACATTTGCATTCTTGAGAGTTTCATAACTCGCTCCTTCGTGATACCAGATACTAATCCAAGCTCTGGACCAACTCAGAACGAATAGGATCGAGATCATTGTCTCGATCTGAGACAAGTCCATGACGGAGCCCTGATTTGTTCCTGGGCTGTCAAAAGTTTCGACAAATTCGAGTCTAGAATCACTCACTCGCGAGGCAAAGCCCCGCCTCAGTTCGCGTAGAACTTTCGCTGGGTCTTTGCCATATTTCGGAGTGGTGTACTTGGTTTCAAGCGAGCAGCACTCTTCGCGGCATACACCTCGAGTTGATCGACGATGTATTGCGTGCCGATGGAGTCTGCGTACTTCAACAAACCTCCGCGAAAAGGCGGGAATCCAGTTCCCATAATCATCGCAAGGTCGACCTCATGGGGCGTTTCCACAATTCGGTCTTCGACCAAAGCCAAAGCACATTCGTTCACCATGGCGAACACTCCCCGCTCCAGACACTCTTTGTCCGTCAGAGGGCTTGTTGGTGATGACAATCCCAGATCCGCATAAACGCTCGTATCCACGTCCAAACGTTTTCCGGTGGCATCATAGTGATAGAAACCTTTGCCATTCTTTTTGCCCAGACGTCCCGATTTTTCAAGCTTGTCCATACACGACGCCATTTCGATTCGAGCGCCGAAGGATTTTTTAAAGATCTTTAACACCTTCACACAAACATCCAGCCCGACCTCGTCCATCAATGCAAAAGGCCCCATCGGCATGCCAAATGTTTTCACAAAAGCTCTATCCACCTTTGCGATCTCCATCCCCTCTTGCAAAAGAAAAGCGGCCTCTCCCATATAGGGCAGAAGCAATCTGTTCACTAAAAATCCTGGGCCGTCCCTCACCACCACCGGCATTTTGCCGATGCGTTTTGAAAGCTCAAAAATCGTCGCGATGGTTTCATCATTGGTTTTTTCACCACGAATGACCTCAACCAACGGCATCTTGTGCACAGGATTGAAAAAATGCATTCCCGCAAAATATTCCGGCCGCGGATGCCCCTGAGCCATCTCGGTCACGCTCAAGGAAGAAGTGTTCGTTGCGATGATCGCATCGGGACGCATATTTTTAGCAGTCTCGGCGATAACCTTTTTCTTAATTTCCATGTCTTCAACGATGGCCTCAACGACCACATCCAAGGTTTGGAATCCACTGTAATCAATAGTTCCAGTCACGCGGTCCATTTTTTGTTGAAGCTCATACTTGTTGATGCGTTTTCGTTTCATCTCTTTGAACCAAAGGTCTCGGGCGTGTTTTAAACCCTTTCCGATGGCATCATAGTTCACGTCCTTCATACGAACTTCGATCCCCTTGTCAGCCGCAACATAAGCGATGCCCCCACCCATAGTGCCAGCCCCCAAAATCCCCATGTGGTGAACTTCTTTGGCTTTGACCTCTACACCGACAACACCGTTTTGTTTTTTTACCATCTCAGTCAGGTAAAAGACGTGAATCA
>PEZR01000056.1:2722-10300 GCA_002773975.1 Bdellovibrio sp. CG10_big_fil_rev_8_21_14_0_10_47_8 | reverse complement strand
ATGCCCATGTGTCATTTTCATCACGCCTTTTTTGGCTTGAGAAAAAATCACGCCCTTGCCAACGCTTTCCAAAAGTTTTGGTACCAGACCCTTTGGCTCAAAAGTTTTTCGACGTTTTTTTCCGCCATCTTTGATCAGCCCCTGCGCCATCTTTACCGCCTGTTCCATCAAGATTGCCGGATGCACGACCTGATCGACGAGGCCAATTTTCAAAGCCTTTTGGCTGTTTACCAATTTACCAGCAAGAATAATATCCAAGGCATTGGCTAAACCTAAAATACGCGGCATGCGCACACAGCCACCGAAGCCTGGGATGATTCCCAACTTTGTTTCCGGAAGCCCAATCCGTGTCGAGGACTCATCAGATGCCAATCGATAATCACAGGCCATAATGAATTCACAACCGCCGCCAGCGCAGGCGCCACTTACCGCCGCGATTGTTGGCATTGGAAGATCTTCCAGATCATTAAAAATCTGCTGACCTTGTGACACGGCCTTGTCGTACTGCTCTTTGGTGTTCATCGCTTTGATTTCTTCGATGTCCGCACCGGCGATAAAAATTTTATTTTTATTCGATTTAAAAATCACCGCTTTGTATTTGGATTTTTGCAGCTCCGCGATGACTTCTCTCAACCGGACCATCATGGGCGTATTGAATTTGTTAATCTTTTCACCAACCATGTCGAATTCGACAATGGCGATATCGCCTTGGGGAACAATGCGGATCGACTCTTGAATGCTCATGCTTCTGCCTCCACAACCATAGATCCACCTTGACCGCCACCGATACAAAGTGTTGCCAGACCAAATTGCACATTTCTTCGTTTCATTTCTTTCACCAGCGTCAGAACCAATCTTGTCCCCGTGGCGCCCACAGGATGCCCAAGAGCAATCGCTCCGCCATTGACGTTTATGATCTCATCCCGAACTTCACCAACTTTTGATGACAGTCCCAATTTTTCTTTGGCGAACTGATCTGAATCAAAAGCTCTTTGGCAAGACAGCACCTGGGCCGCAAAAGCTTCATTCAACTCGACCAATCCAATATCTTTCATGGTCAAACCGGCTCGTTTCAGCGCCACGGGCGTCGAATACACGGGCCCCAATCCCATTCTTTCGGGCTCAAGACCTGCGAATCCGTATCCGCGAATTTTTGCCAAAGGTTTGTAGCCCAAAGCCTGGGCCTTCTCGCGACTCATCAATAAAATGACAGCGGCACCATCTGTGATGGGACAGCTGTTTCCTGCCGTAATCGATCCCGTTCGTTTATCGAAGAAGGGTTTAAGTTTCCCCAGCGCCTCCATGCTCTGCCCGTCTCTGGGCCCCTGATCATCCAACAGAGTTTCTTTGTACTCTGGTGACAACAAAAAGGGCGCGATCTCAGGTCTCAACCGACCTTCTTTGGTGGCGGCCACCGCTTTTTGGTGAGACCCCAACGCAAATCGATCTTGGGCTTCGCGAGAGAGCCCCCATTCCTTGGCTAAAATTTCAGCAGTTTGCCCCATATTTATGCCAACAAAGGGATCCGTCAGGCCCTGCATCACCGAAATGACTGGAAAGTACTGATCTCTCATGTTCGAGGTCAGCAAAGCTTTGATCTGCTTCATGTCCGCCTTAAACAGCTCAAAAAGCAGAGGCAAGGCCTGCGAAGGCCCCTTGGCTAAAAACAACTTATCAAAGATCGCCTGAATTTTTTCTGGCAACAAAGTAGGCATCTGCGACATGTTCTCGGTTCCACCGGCGATCACGACGTCCATAGTGCCCGAACGAATTTTCTCGTATCCATGAGAAAGACTCTCCATCGCCGAAGCACAGTTGCGGTGCACCGTGTAGGCCGAGGTCTTGAGCGGCAGTCCCGCATTGAGAGCAACCACTCGAGATATATTGACAGAATCCACCGGATTCCCGGTATTTCCGATGATGACCTCATCCACCACATTGACATCCAAGTTGGTCCTTGCGATCAGCTCTCGCATGGCAACCTTACCCATCTCTACGGGATGAATTTTTTTGAGTTTCGTACCTGACTTAGCAAAGGGGGTGCGAACTCCCTCGACAATGACGACATCACGAGCGCTGGCCATCTTTTCTCCTTCCATGAGAAAACTTTTTCCAAACTTCGATTCTAACTTCGCTTCATAGTCTAAAGCTAATTTTCTCGTTTGAGAATAACTCCCTACGAACAATGACGGATTGCAAAACAAATGACATTTTAGACTCTGGGCTCTAGTTTGATAGCCATTGACTCATGAGGGAACTTTTATGTCACAGAAACCAACTGTTTTTACTCCGGCCGAACAAGAGGCTCTCGACTTTCACTCCAAAGGGAAACCTGGAAAAATTGAAGTCATCGCCAGCAAGCCCACCAACACTGAAAAAGCCTTGAGTCTAGCTTACTCCCCAGGGGTCGCGGTTCCATGCCGAGTGATCGCAAAGGATCCATCAAAAGTTTATGACTACACAGCCAAGGGAAACTTGGTTGCGGTCATCTCAAACGGCACTGCTGTACTTGGCCTAGGAAACATCGGCCCCCTAGCCTCAAAACCCGTCATGGAGGGAAAGGGCCTTTTGTTCAAACAGTTTGCGGGCATTGATGTCTTTGACATCGAACTCAATGCACTGGATGTCGAGTCCTTTATCTCGACGGTCAAAGCTCTAGAGCCAACATTTGGAGGAGTTAATCTCGAGGACATCAAGGCCCCTGAATGCTTTGAAATCGAAGAGCGACTGAAGAAAGAAATGAAAATCCCGGTTTTCCATGATGATCAGCATGGGACTGCCATTATTTCCGGAGCCGCCTTGCTGAACGCCTGCAAAGTGACTCAGCGAAAACTTTCTGACATCCGCATCGTCGTTAATGGTGCGGGCGCCGCTGCCGTAGCTTGTTCGAACATCTTTTTATCGCTGGGCGTTCGTAAAGAGAACCTCCTCATGTGTGATAGCTCTGGCCCGATTTACAAGGGCCGCAAAGAGGGCATGAACAAACATAAAGAATTTTTCGCAGTTGAAACCGAAGCTCGCAATCTGTCCCAAGCCCTTGTCGGCGCCGATGTCTTTATCGGTCTCAGTGTAGCAGGAGCACTGACCCCAGAAATGATCATGCCCATGGCAAAGAATCCTATTATTTTCGCAATGGCAAATCCTGACCCTGAAATTGAGCCCGACCAAGCTCGCGCGGCTAGACCTGACGCGATTATTGCAACTGGCCGATCGGATTACCCAAACCAGGTCAACAATGTGCTCGGCTTTCCTTCAATTTTCCGAGGTGCCCTAGATACCCGCGCCACTCAGATCAATGAAGAGATGAAGCTGGCCGCAGTTCAAGCTCTTTCGAAGCTGGCCCAAGAAGACGTGCCAGAAAGAGTCTCTGCTGCGTACGGTGGCAAAAATTTTAAATTTGGGGCAGACTACCTGATTCCAAAACCTTTTGATCCACGAGTCCTCTTGTGGGTTGCTCCGGCTGTCGCGAAGGCCGCGATGGATTCTGGCGTTGCGCAAAAAAGAATTGAAGACTTCAATGCCTACCGAGACACTCTTGAGGCCTATCAAGGTCCAGAGAAAGTTTTCATTCGCTCGGTGATTCACAAAGTTCGAGCCAATGCGGCGGCCAACGATGGACAGCTTCCGAAAATTGTATTCCCCGAGGGGTCTTCCACCAAAATTCTAAAGGCTTTACAAATCATCGTCGAAGAAAAGATCTGTGAACCGATAATCTTGGGCTATCCAGAACGAGTGAAAGAAAAAATTCGGGCGCTAGATCTTCCGATTCTCAATGAAATTCCCGTGATTCACCCGTCCAACCATGCAAATTTCAAAAAATATGCTGAAGATCTGTATCTTCGACGCCAACGAAAAGGCGTTACAGCTCGCGAAGCTGAGCGTTTGATGGCCGATCCGAACTACTTTGCCGCCATGATGGTGGAACAAGGCGATGCCGATGGCCTTGTGACTGGATCTTCGATCAAATTTGGAGAGGCCGTTCGACCTATCCTGCAAACCATTGGCGTCGCCCGGGATGCAGTTCCTTGCGGATGCAACTTGGTTTTGCTTGAAGATCGTTTTTTGATCTTGGCCGATACCACCGTGAATATTGACCCTTCCGCTGAGCAGCTAGCAACCATCGCTCTTCAATGCGCCCGGGTCGCTGAATACTTCAACGTCGAACCTCGTATTGCGATGCTCAGCTATTCTAATTTTGGCAACGAGCCAGGCTCTCCATCAAAAATGAGAAGAGCTACAGAACTGATCAAAGAAGCGCGCCCAGATCTGATGGTGGATGGAGAAATGCAGGCCGATACAGCCGTGAACTCTGAAATTCTCAGCCGAATTTTTCCGTTTAGTGACCTTAAAGGAGACGCCAATATTTTGATTTTCCCTAACTTAGAATCTTCAAATATTTCCTATAAGCTTCTGCAACAGCTGGGAAGAGGCGAAGTGATTGGGCCTTTTTTGATGGGCATTCGACGCTCAGCCAACGTTTTACAGAGAACCACCACGGTGGATGCCATCGTCAACTCGGTGGTTCTGACGGCGCTAGAAGCTCAATATCTGACGGAGAGAAGAAAGAAGAAGTAAGCCTTAAGGTGTTCAGAATTTTCTCCTAGACAAAAGCCTCTGTTTTGCTACAATTTTAGGTAGAGGAGGCTTTGCTATCTGAATAAAGCACAAATTAAAACCTCAGATCGAGCCATCGTCATCGGAGTCGGCCTCAAATCAGAAGCCACCTCAGAAATTAAAGAAAATCTATTGGAACTTGAAGAGCTGGTCTCTGCCGCGGGCGGCGAGGTCGTGGGCTCGGTCATTCAAACCTTGGCACAATGGAATCCAGCAACGCTGATTGGCTCCGGAAAAGTCGATGAAATCAAACAGATGGTGCAAGAATCTCAAGCCACCTTGGTGGTCATGGATCACCAACTGTCGGGTGTACAAGCTCGAAACTTGGAAACTGGAATTGGCTGTAAAATCTTGGATCGCAATCAATTGATTTTGGACATCTTTGCCCTCCGAGCGCAGACCTACGAAGGAAAACTGCAGGTTGAGCTTGCGCAGATGCTGGACCAGTTGCCGAGAATGATTGATGCCTGGATGGGATCTCTTTCTCGTCTTGGCGGCGGAATTGGAACCAGGGGCCCAGGCGAAACCGCCCTTGAGAATGATCGCCGTCGAATTCGCGACCGAGTGTCTTTGATTAAAAAGAAACTTGAAGGTGTCAGAAAAAATCGCGCTCAGCACAGAAGCTCCCGGCGCCGACATGAAATTCCAAGCTTTGCATTGATCGGTTATACGAACTCGGGAAAAAGCTCGATCTTAAATCGACTCACTGGCGCACAGACTTTGGCGAAAAATCAGGTCTTTGCCACCCTAGACCCCACGACCAGAAAAGTGTTTCTGCCCGAGGGACCTCCTGCGGTGGTCACTGACACAGTGGGGTTTATTCGAAAACTTCCCACCCAGTTGATCGAAGCCTTTAAAGCAACACTTGAAGAAAGCGCTGAGGCCGACGTGCTCTTGCACGTCGTGGATTTATCCAGCCCCAATATGAATCGCCAGATCGAAGTCGTGGAACAGTTAATGAAAGAGTTCCAGTGGGAAGACAAAAAACTGATCCACGTCTTTAACAAGGTCGATGTCGCCCCGCTGGAAAGACAATTTCAGGTCCGACATTATCCCCGAGTTTTTGTCTCGGCCCTCACGGGTCAAGGCCTGGACCAACTGAAAAAAATGATGGCCGAAGCCGTCAATGAAATGCAAACCGACATCGAACTGTATTTCCCAAAACAGCAAGAATACAAAATCTATGACCTGTCCCGAGAAACCAAGATCGTGCGCAAAGAATCCGCCACCGAAGGCACCATTTGTTACGCACAAATGACTCCAGCTTTGATCAATCGCTGGAAAGATTATTTAGTGAAGTAGCTGCTGGGTTGGTTGACTGACTGGGTTGACCGGCCGGGCTGACAGAGTCACTCCCGAGGCAAAGCCCTTTTAGCCTTCAGGCGATAAAGATACTCATTCCATCTTTTCAGATAAAGCACCCGCTCACCGTAGCCAAGCTCTCGCTGTCGATGATTGCCCTCGAAATAAATGCGAAGTCCCCACTCTTCCAGCCTGTCCTTTTGCACCTATATTCGATCGTCCGCCCTAAATGAACCAATCAGGCAAAATTAATGATGTCAGCGTTGACCTTAAAGAATCCGGCATGGAGCTTGGAATTAACGGAACCTTCTAAGATCTATTGTCGCTGGGTCTTTTGAAATCTATCGTTTCTTATTCGCGAGGCGAATTTGGCGGCGGCTTTCAGCTTCTTGGAAACGTCGTTTGTCTTCGGGGGTGTCCGTCACCAACGGTGGCACTGATGAGGGCTTACCATCATCACCCAACGCCACAAAAGTCAGATAGGCTGTCGCCGTGTGAAAAGTCTCTCCGGTTTTGGGGTTTTCGGCATCGACTCGAACACCGACTTCCATCGAAGTTTTTGCGACGAAATTAACTCGGGCCCTGAGGTTTACCACCCAACCCTTTTTTACCGGCGCTACAAAACTCATTTGATCCATCGAGGCGGTGACAACAACTTTTCGTGAGTGTCTTTGAGCAGCGATCGCTGCGCAGATATCGATCCATGACATAATAACGCCCCCGAAAATTGTGTCGAGGGCGTTAGTATGGCTAGGTAAAACTAACTGGGTCATCACGACTTCAGAAGCAGCTGCAGTTTTTAGACTGGTTTGCATTGACCGTGATGACCCTTCTTATTTTAAACTAAACGCCCATTCCGACGTCAGAGTTTCCACCGCGATTACCGCCGCCGCCACCAAGATCATTGGTTCGTCCGGGGATAATTGTCGGAGTCGCTCCACCAACTGTTGCGTTTCCAGCTGGAATTGTTTGTGGCGCCGCTGCGTTGGTAAAACCATTGGCAGCCTGAACTGTGGGCTCGCTTCGAACTTCGTTCTCGACGAATCCAAGGTGTGGCAAACACCAAACAATCAATTGTGCGCGTGATTTCACGCTCATTTTTTTGTAGATATTTGTGAGGTGAAACTTCACCGTCTTCTCTGTGACGAACAATTGGTTTGCAACTTCCTTGTTCGACAAACCTTTAGAAACCAGTTCTGCAACCTCAGCTTCTCTGTTCGACAGACCTTTTTGTATTAGGACATCTCTGAGCATCCGTGCTCCCTTCCTTTTAATTTAAGACTCCCTATTCAGAAGTCTTGGTTAATCATTTGTTACTTTTTCTGTTCCCCATTTACTTGCAACAAAACTCGCACTAAAAGCCTGCCCCCAGAAATTTTTGGGGACCGCGGTCCAGCGCTTGGATAAACTCAGTTCGTTGAAACCGATCCGCCCGAAGGCCTGTCGATTTCGTGTTTTCCCGAACTTCAGTCTGTAAAACATTCCTTTGCTCACAGACTCTTGTCCCAATCCAAGACATTGGTTCCTGTCTTAAAGTCTGTCAGTAAAGTTTGGGCAAATCAACGAATTTGGGCTCCAGTTTTTTTAAAACTAGACCGAAATATTAGGTGGGCTTAATGAAAACGTTCCTTTTTGACGGGCCTCAGGGCCAGGAGAGAACCG
>PEZR01000056.1:0-2683 GCA_002773975.1 Bdellovibrio sp. CG10_big_fil_rev_8_21_14_0_10_47_8 | reverse complement strand
TTTGCGACAATGCGTAAAATTATCAAGAAAGTCCTGACAGAGCTAGGCTACACCAACGTGGAAGAGGCTGACGACGGCAAACCCGCGTTTGAAAAGCTCCAGTCCGCCAAATCAGCCGGCAACCCCTTTGAATTTGTAATTTCTGATTGGAATATGCCTGGAATGGCTGGCATCGACCTTTTAAAGGCCTGCAAAGCAGACCCTAGTTTAAAGGTCCTTCCCTTTATGTTGGTCACGGCTGAGTCTGAACAGAAAAATATCGTTGAGGCTGCCAAAGCCGGCGTGTCGGACTATGTGGTAAAACCATTTAACGCCCAAACCTTAAAAGGCAAACTGGAAAAGATCTGGACAAAGCACTCTGGCTCTCACGCAGCTTAGGTCATTACACACCACCACGAGGTCTCCATGGGCGCCGAAAATTTGCAACCAGTCAATCCCCTGCTCGACAAACGCTTTGTTAGCGCTTTTGTAGACGGCGTGATCAAAACAACGTCGTTGATGGCGTCCACTCAGGTCGTCGTTGGGAAACCAACGGTCGAAACTCAGTTTCAGGCCAAGGGCGATGTCGCTGGTATGGTTGGGATGGTCTTTGGGCAAATGAAGGGGACAATGTCCATCTCATTTTCCAAAGAGGCCATCTTTCAAATCGTTGAAAATATGCTCGGAGAAAAAAATACCGAAATCAACGCCTCTGTCACCGATGCCGTTGGCGAGATGACCAATCAAATTTATGGGACTGCCAAAACGACACTCAATCAAATGGGCTATGCGTTTGAAATGGCAATCCCCTCTGTCATTCAAGGGACCTTTACCATCTCGAAACATCACAGTGGAGCGACCTTGGTAATTCCCTTCAATCTTTCGAATGGATCCACATTCTTCGTCGACATCACCGTCATCATGTAAAAAATCAGGCTCTGATCTCGTTCATTAGAGCCTTATGAAGCAACATCAAATCATTGCTGGTCTTGCGCAAATTTCCCATCAAATTCAAAGCTAACTTCTGCAAGATTGGCAAAGCCCACTGCGGGTGTTGCTCTCCAAACCGAGCAAAGTCATCCCTCTTCAATACCAAAAACTTGCAAGGGCCATCGCATTTCACCGTCGCTGACCGCGGCTCAGGCTCGATCAAGCCGGCCTCGCCAAGGGCCGGAGTCATTTCTGACTTCAGAATGACCACTTTAAAAATATCCCCCTCGAGCGTCCGCTTGTAAATGCTCACCTGACCTTCGAGCAAAACATAGAATTCATCCCCCAGCTCACCCTCTGAAATCAATTGATGCCCATCTGGAAAAGATTTGGGGTTCATAATGCGCGCCAAAGCTCCTAGTGCCGAAGCATTGCCTCTGAGCCCTGAGAGTAGCCCCACTCGCGATAGCACCATTGAGTTCTGTTGATCTTCCAGTTCACTATGCACCATGCTCCACCCCTCGGTTTTCAATGACAATCGCCATTGCGCCCTCTCGAATAACAAAGTCCGGACGTGGACCAAACAATGGCTGATTGAACCGAAGAGCCTTGACCTCTTGCAGGTTCGCTACCAATTGGGAAACATTTGGAGTCTGCTGGGCCTTTCGAATGGCTAACTCTTTGGCGACATGACTATTTCCTGAGTTTTCTAAGACCCCAATAACAGTGTCTTTGGGATGAGACTTTTCAAATTCTGTCTGCAGATGATGATAGCTCTTGAGGGTACCTGCCAAAACTGATCCAAGTTGACCCTGTTCATCCGTGTGTCAAACTAGACATAAGGAGAGCACATGAAGAAGCGGTTCACGGAAGAACAAATTGTCAAAGCACTGACGAGATTAAAAAACGGCATGATGTCAAAAGATCTCTCAAGAGAGATGGGTATCAGCATCCAAACTCTTTACCACTGGAAGAAAAAATTTGGAGACCTCACGGTTTCTGAAGCCAAGAAGATGCGAGAGCTTGAGATGGAAAATAATAAGCTCAAGCGCATCGTCGCAGACCTCACGCTTGATATCGTCATGCTCAAGGATGTTAACTCAAAAAAGTGGTAGGGCCCAAAGCCAGAAGATTGGCGGCTCTGCACTTAGTTGAACGACATCAGATCAGCGAGCGCCGTGCTTCAAAAGTTTTGGGCCTGCAAAGGTCAACAGCCAGATATAAACCAAAGCCAAGAGATGATTCTCATTTGATTGAGCGCATGCAGTTCTTGGCTCGCAATCATCGCAGATTTGGCCTGCCAAGGCTTCACTATTTACTCAAGCGCGAAGGCACAGTCAGAGCCAAAAGCCGCACCGAGCGGGTTTACAGGAGCTTGGGACTTCAGCTCAACAAACGAAGGCGGAAGAAAATGATGGCCGTGACCAGAGTCAGATTTGAATCAGCAACAAAGCCAAACGAGATCTGGTCTTTTGATTTTGTTAGTGATCGAACGGAGACTGATCGAAAACTAAAATCTCTAACGATTGTCGATGATTGCTCCAAGCGAACGCCAGGAATTTTTGCAGATTACTCGATCACATCGAAAGACATGATCCAATTTTTTGAATCGCTAGAAAACTTGCCGGCCAAACTTCGATGCGACAACGGACCAGAAATGACGTCCAGGGAATTTCTGGCCTGGGCACACAACAGAAAAATTGAGATAGAATATATTCAGCCGGGAAAGCCGATTCAAAATGCATTCATAGAATCGTTCAATTCAAGGTTCAGA
>PEZR01000112.1:19386-20157 GCA_002773975.1 Bdellovibrio sp. CG10_big_fil_rev_8_21_14_0_10_47_8 | reverse complement strand
TGAGGCGATCGAACAGGTTCTTCCCAAGTTTAAAGACGCTCTCAAAAAGAAGAACCAAAAAATAAAGATAAAACTCTCCCCATTAGTGGTGCGATCGGATTCAAATTTGATTGCTGGGGTTGTTACTCGGTTGATAGAAAATGCCATTCAATTTGGAGATAAGGACTCGGAGATTGAGATCTCAGCCAAGACGGAGGGCACAGAAACCTTAGTGGCCATTTCAAATGAAGGTCCCCATCTCAAATCCGACGTGATCGAGCAAATTCTAAAGCCATTTAACCTTAACGAAAATTCTCTCCATCACTCCAAAGGAACAGGCCTCGGCCTCTCCGTGAGCCAAGCTGTGCTAAAGAGCCTGGGATCAAAGCTTAAATTCACCTCTGAAGACAAAAAGGTCACAGTCAGCTTCACCCTCGGATAATTTATTAGAATTTCCTTTCTACAAGATGGTTCGGCTTAAATCATTCGCGGGCTCCGATTCCCGGACAAGACCCACGTCCACAATTGATTTTTTGCCCTGTCCGCAGTCATCCGGCTTTGCAATGAAACGCCTTATGAAGTCAACTTTCATTGCCCTCCTTCTCTTTTTTATTCACCTGGCTCCTCCTTTATTTGCCCTCACCATGGAAGTCGGACAGTCCCGAAATATTCTCGCCCCAAAGGGAGAGAAAATAGTCATTGGATCAAAAAAAATTCTCAAGGCCGTCGACCAGGGAGACCGAGTCACTCTTATCGGACTTAGATCTGGGAGAACCTCTGTCTCAATTGGGT
>PEZR01000112.1:18310-19336 GCA_002773975.1 Bdellovibrio sp. CG10_big_fil_rev_8_21_14_0_10_47_8 | reverse complement strand
AAGCAAAACTCAATTTCATCTGCAACCGAAAAAAACGAATGAAAAAATTTCTTATGAAAAAAGCCAAGCCATTGAAGATGAAATCAAAGAACAGACTGTCTGGTCCGGAGAATTTCTAAAAAAAGTTCGCGAGTATAAAAAAATCCCCCTCGAGCGCATGAGTGAAATCACCAAAATCAGTGCTTATTACATCAATGCCTTAGAGAAGATCGATTCAAAAAATCTACCGGCCCCTGTCTTTGTTCGTGGATACGTTGTTCAAATATGCAAAGTTCTCTCTTTAGAAGAGAAAAAAGTTTGCGATTCCTATATGAAGTTGTACAAAGATAGCCTTGGAAAATAAGAAATATACCGTCATCGATCTTTTGCCACAAATGCACTATCAACGCCTTGATAAGGCGCTCAGCTTCTTGCCTGAAATTCAATCGCGCTCCCGAGCAGAACAGCTGATTGACTCTGGACATATCCTGGTCAATGGCAAGAATCAAAAAGCCTCATATCAGGTCCAGCCAAATGACCAAATACAAATTTCGTTTCCCGAGGCCAAGTCCTCAGAAATTAAGCCTCTTGAAATGAAGTTAGATATTTTATTTGAGGACTCAAGTTTGATTGTACTCAATAAGCCGCCAGGCCTAGTGGTCCATCCAGCGGCAGGGCATTCCGATGACACTTTGGTCAATGCTCTGGTCGCTCATACTCAAGATCTCTCCATGAAGTTCGGCGAAGATCGTCCTGGAATTGTGCATCGCTTGGATCGAGACACCAGTGGCATTCTCGTTGTTGCAAAAAATGATGAGACCCAAGAGAAACTCTCAAAACAGTTTCGTGACCGAACAATTCACCGAATCTATTATGCGATTTGCCTCGGCGTCCCCAGAAAACAACAAGGCGTGATTCAAAGCTATCTGGCCCGACACCCTACTCATCGGAAAAAGTACGCCAGTGTTTTAAACTCAGAAAGAAAAATCATCACGGAAAAAATCGACAACCCGAGATTCGGGAAATGGGCGATCACTCACTTTAAAG
>PEZR01000112.1:10394-18302 GCA_002773975.1 Bdellovibrio sp. CG10_big_fil_rev_8_21_14_0_10_47_8 | reverse complement strand
ACCCACCCCACCAGTATTTCCTATCTCCAATTAAAGCTTGAGACCGGTCGAACTCATCAAATTCGGGTTCATCTGTCCGAGGCAGGTTGCCCTATTTTAGGGGATGAGCTCTATGGTTCTCCTCGAAAAATCAAAGCCGTCCCCGGCGCACAGCTTCAAGGGCTTCTGCAGGCAGCGCCCCGTTGTGCTTTACATGCCGCTGAACTTGGATTTGTACATCCCAAGACGGGCGAAGAGATGTCATTCTCGGTGGATTGGCCAGATTTTCAAGAAATTCAAAAGACCCTGTTTGGGAAAAGCACATGAATATTAGCGATCATCCGCTCGGTACTTTGATTGAAACGGATTCCTTTGTTCTTCTTTTTGGAAATCGCGACTCACAGATTGAATCTCTCAAAACGAACTTCCCTGAGATTCGTTTCAAACGAATCAAACAAGTTCATGGGCCGAAACTTGTTCATTCATCCCCTCACTCCATCGATTTTTCAGCCGAGGCCGATGCCCATTATTCCAACGAAACTCATCTGGGCCTGTGCATCTCGACCGCGGATTGTATTCCCATCATGATTACATCCACCAAGCCCCGATGGGTCGCCTCAATTCACGCAGGGTGGAGGGGAATCGAGAATCGGATTTTTCAAAACACTGCCAAGTCATTAATTCGCCTCGGTTGTAATCCTAGAACTCTGTTGGTTTTTGTTGGTCCCCATATCCAAACCACGAGTTTCGAAGTTCAAAATGAAGTCCGAGATCTGTTGTTAAAAAGTGCCGATACCTGGGACACAAATCATTGTTGGACGGCAATTTCCGAGGACAAATCCCTGGTCAATCTCAACGAGATCCTGAAGTCTCAGATCGAAGCCTGCCAAATTCCCTTAGAAAATGTCTTCTTCGAATACAAAGACACCGTAAAGGATCCGACCTACCATTCCTACCGCAGGGATAAAGATCAATCCGGGCGTCAGCTCAGTTTTATTTCTTTGAAATAGGCGAGAAATGTGACGCAATTTAGCGTGAGCGGAAATCAAAGAATCCAATGAAAATGGTGGCTTGGGACGGAATTGAACCGCCGACACACGGATTTTCAGTCCGCTGCTCTACCTACTGAGCTACCAAGCCGGTCATTGGAAAAATGAACATTTAGTTACCTAACAAACGAGATCGGTGTCAATCAGACCTTTTCAAAAGCGGTCTTCAAATCACGCATCAAGTCCTCGAGATCTTCGACTCCAACACTCAAACGAATCAAGCTGTCATCAATGCCTAGAGCTTTTCTTGTCTCAGCCGGAACGCTAGCGTGCGTCATGATTGCAGGGTGTTCAACCAGGGATTCAACACCGCCTAAACTTTCAGCAAGTGCAAAAATCTGCACATTTTCCAGAAAGGTTCTGGCTGCATCCATTCCACCTTTGATGTGAAAAGTGATCATTCCACCCATTCCCAACATCTGCTCTTTGGCTAAGGCATGTTGAGGGTGTGATGAGAGACCGGGATAGATGACCTTTTGAACCTTGGGATGGGACTCTAAAAATTTGGCGATCGCCATCGCATTGCTTTCATGGGCTTTCATCCGCAACGGCAATGTTTTTAAACTCCGTAAACATAAAAAGGCATCAAATGTTGCCTGAATTCCACCCATTGAGTTGGTTAAGAACTGAATTTTTTCCGCAATCTCGGCTCGATTGGTAACAGCTGCTCCCCCCACCACATCTGAATGACCACCAATATATTTGGTCACCGAGTGCACAACAATATCAGCCCCCAGAGAAAGTGGCCGCTGAAAATAAGGGCTCATAAATGTATTGTCCACCGCCACCAAAATTCCGTGCTTTTTTGCCTCTGCCGAAATTCGTTTGATATCGACTAACTTTAGAGTCGGATTAGTCGGGGTTTCCAACCAAATCATTTTTGTCTCGGGCCGGATCGCTTTTACAAAATTTTCTGGATTGGTTAAATCGATATAACTGAAGTTGAGCCCATGATGTTGTAAGACTTTGTCAAATAAACGAAAAGTCCCGCCATACATGTCATCGCCAGCGATAACATGATCCCCACTCTTTAAAAGATGCAAGACCGTAGTGGTCGCGGCACAGCCCGATGAAAACGCAAATCCATGGGTGCCGCCCTCAAGACTGGCCAAGCAGTCCTCAAAAGCTCTGCGCGTAGGATTGTGTGTCCGACTGTATTCCCACCCTTTATGGCGTCCCGGAGACTCTTGCACATAAGTTGAGGTTAAATAAACCGGCGTCATAATTGCGCCCGTCGTGGGATCGGGCGATTGCCCAGCGTGAATAGCTCGTGTGGAAAATCCAAGATCTGTTGTCATTGATTTCATAAAAGTCCGTTCTCTTTCATCCATTGATCATTAAAAACTTTGCTCATGTACGCGCGCCCACCATCAGGAAATAAAACAACGATCTGAGACGGCTTCGTCAGAGATTTGGAGTATTCCATGGCGGCAGCCAAGGCCATTCCGGACGATGGTCCAACACAAAGGCCTTCTTGCGAGATAATTTTTCGGGTCATTTGAAAAGCCGTCTTATCATCAATCGAAATTGCCTGATCAACGACATTGAAATGAATATTCTTGGGAAAAAGTGGACTCTCTGGCCCCATGTCCTCACCGACGCCCTCTACTTTGTAGGGCTTGGGTGGAATCACAATTTTTTGATGTTTATAAACATCACACAAGACACTGCCCACCGGATCAGCCAACACGATTTTTGTGTCTTTATTCTTTTCCTTTAAATAGCGTCCAACACCTGAAATTGTTCCGCCGGTTCCCGCACCCGCGACAAAAACATCGGTCTTGCCATCTGTTTGTTGCCAAATTTCCGGACCCGTTGAGTGGTAATGACGATGTGGATTGTCAGGATTGTGGTACTGATTGGTGCAAAATGAATTGGGGGTCTCTTCGGTCAATCGTTTGGTCACTGACCAATAGCTGCGCGGATCTTCCAGCTCAACAGCGGATGGGGTGATGATCACTTCGGCGCCATATGCTCGCAAGATCGCCCGCTTTTCTTCTGAAATTTTATCTGGCATCACAAAAATACAACGATACCCGCGAACTGCTGCCACCATCGCCAATCCCAAACCAGTATTTCCAGATGTGGCCTCGACTATGGTGCCTCCCGGCTTCAACAATCCCTTTTTTTCCGCCTGATCTAAAATTTCCACGGCAATTCGATCTTTAACACTCCCGCCGGGATTGAAATATTCCACCTTGGCCCAAAATGTATGAGGAGTCTCCCCGACCACGCGATTCATCCGAATCAAAGGAGTATTTCCGATAGCATCAATAATGTTTGAATAGACATTTTTCATAACAGCTCCGCCTTTTTTTCCTTTTTCTCGATCAGATGACTGGTCATTTTCGACATCAGAGCTAAAACCAGGCTCATTTGCTGTATAGGATCCGAGACATAGTCCATCCCATTTGCCGCCATGAGCTTCTTGATCTGACTTTGATTTGGTTTTTCCTTAGTGAGCTCCTCTATCAGAAGCTCCAACGAAGCAATATCTACTTTTTTCATGTCACCCTCTTTAATCCTGACAATCTATCGAGAGGAGACCCTTGGATCAACTTTATCCAGCAGTGTCATTCAATTTGCGAGCAACTGACTCAGAAATGGCCCCAGCAGCAGCGCTAAGAAGGCCGGAAATTGCAAGAATAGAAGAGGAATCAGAGACTTTATCGGTAAAGTTGCGACAAACTCCTCGATTTCTAAGGCAGCTAGCTCATGGAGATCGGTCTCGAGCAAACAGATCTGTTGATATATCGGTTCTCCCCTTAAACCCATCTCCAATAGCTCAAAACACTGTCTTCTCAACGGAGACATCTGAGATACGGCAGGCAAAGGGCTACGCCCCAATTCCAATAGTTGAAGCCAAAGTCGAATCTGTTGATACCAAGGGCTTGAGGCGTCCTGTTGCGTGTAATTCTGAAGTGTTGTCTTTAACGATGTTCCTTTTTCTAGACCAAACCGAACTTCCATTAAAAGTTCGATGGGTGGCGCTAAAGTTTCCATTGATACCTCTTTCCAATTCGATGAACCCAAATAAATCCCAGCAGAAAAAGGCCAGACGAACAAAATACCAGTGACCTCTGCTGAGAAAGTCCAAATTCGTAGTGAACATAGACCAACAATAGCAAGTAGAGGCCCGTGATAATCCCCGATTGCATCTTAACTTGAAGAACAGCCTGCCTCGACTTCCGTCGAAATGAATCTTCGATCATTAATCGGTGTCTCAGGGCCTTAAGACGATCAATTGGCTTATGCAAACACTGATCAATCTGCGCAAGTTCGTAAAAAAAGAACTGAATTCTGCGGTCCGAAGAGACCTTCAAGTGTTTCTGGTATTGAAGAGAACTCAGAAAGTCCTTCAAAATCATACTTAGATGACGTGGCGCCGTCTCAGAATAGAGAAAAAGTGCCGTTCGGAATCCTTTTCCAGACCTCATCGATAAAACGACATGGTCCAAAACGGGAACCATAGCGGTTCTTACCATCTTTTCTCGATTTTTTTGAACAAGCATGGCCATCATCCATGGTCCAAAAAAGATCAGCATCGTGAGAAAAAAAATCCAGGAAATGTGCTCGTGGAGCGAAAGAAAGACGACGGACGCACCCCCAAGAACAGCCCAATTTATTCGTTGAGAATTTTTTTTGCCGACAAGGTGAAGTCCTTCGATCAAAATCAGTGTTCGGTGGGCGACCAGCAGTCCGAAGATTGTTTGAAAGAGCCAAATCATCATAAGAAAACCTCCCGATTGGACCTCACACGCAAAAAAAGTGCTCAAGAAAAAAATTTTTATTGACGATAGAAGTCACATTGGGAACACTTGAAGTAAGAAGTCTTCTTTTTGTTTCAAGTTTGTAAAAGAATTTGAAGTGGAAAGAAGAAAACAAGAGGGTTAGAAGAACAACAACTTTGCATCCCGTAAAGGGAATCCATTCTAGGAGGAGCATATGGCAAAGAAAAAAGCAAAAGCGACAAAAAAGGCTGCTAAAAAAGCAACTAAAAAGGCGACTAAAAAAGCCACTAAGAAGAAAGCTACTAAGAAGAAGTAGTTTCTTCGATCCTGTAATAGGATATAAAAAACCCTCGGCAAAACCGGGGGTTTTTTATTTTCAGAACTCGTTTTCTTTCATTAGATCAAATCTAGAAGTAAAAGATAGAGCCTAGACCACCAACCGCTGCCGATCCTCCAGACAACTTTGACAGCAAGGTCACCTCAAGAAAAAAGGACAGGCCTGTATACTCCCCATGCAACTGACTGTATTGAAGACCAATGTGTGGGGTTAAAAAATCCAGAGCAAACTGTCCGGTGCTCTTCTGCTCATCTGATAAAAACCGAGATCCCAAAACAGACGGCGTGCTTCTTTCAAGATTTCCTTGGCTACTGGATGCATTATACCAGCGAGCATACCCGATGCCAGCATAAGGACTCATCGTCGAATCCGCTAAAAAATGGCGCCACTGAAGCTGAAAGGATCCATATCCTGGACCTCCGCCAAAACCGGTGATCACTGAATTGGTTGGAGTCAGGTTTAGTTCAACTAAAAAACCGGCCAGGCCCAGATTGCCGGCCAATTCTGCGCCAACACCCATTCTCCTTTTCGTCCGCAACTCTAAAGAAGAACCAAACACTTCCCCATCGTCTTCCATAACGACTTGATGCCGTTGGGATAAGGGTCGAATGCGTGTTTCTTGAACAGAGCCTGTCGACGACGGCCTACCCTCTTCGATGAGCACAGCAGAGCCCGCCCATACATTGGCGGTTAGAAATATATTGAGAATAAGACCGGTGATCATTGCTTTCATTGAAGGTTCCCCCACGCTTTGATTGTCACCGCAATATCGACGCGCGCGCAAGTTTCACAGCAGCGAATCGCCACAAACAACGCCATGCTCTAGAGTCCTGAAATTGTCTGGGAAATCTTGTCTATGCTGATGATTTAAGTTTGAATGATCGAGCATTGACAGGAAAAAACCCTCTCGATCGACTTAGTCGAAACTAAAACAGGAGAATCTATGGCTCACAAAAGAAAAAAAATCACCGTCATTGGCGCAGGTTTTGTTGGATCAACGTGCGCGCACTGGGCAGCCTCTAAAGAATTGGGCGACGTTGTCGTACTGGATATCAACGAAGGCACAGCCAAGGGAAAGGCCCTGGACCTTTTGCAGGCTTCGCCTGTCTATAAATTTGATTCCACAGTTACCGGAACTTCGAACTATGCCGATATCGCTGACTCTGATGTGGTCATTTTGACCGCTGGGATGCCACGAAAACCTGGGATGAGCCGTGATGAACTTCTCGGCATCAACGGCAAGATCGTTAAAGAGTGCTGTGAGGGAATCAAAAAATATGCTCCAAACTCAATTGTGATTGTGGTTTGTAATCCCATGGATGCAATGGCTGTTCACGCAAAAAAATGTCTGGGATTTCCACGTGAGCGTGTGATCGGGATGGGCGGGGCCCTGGACTCTTCTCGTTTTCGCACCTTTATTGCCGACGAACTCAAGGTCTCTGTTAAAGACGTTACCGGAATCGTTATTGGAAATCATGGTGATGCCATGGTTCCTCTTCCGCGTTTGTCATCTGTAGGTGGAGTTCCTTTGAACGAGCTTCTTTCAGCAGACAAAATCAATGCGATCGTTGCCAGGACAAAACAGGCTGGCGCTGAAATCGGTGGACTTCTTAAAACAGGCTCTGCTTACTATGCTCCGTCTGCTGGTGCCGTCGAAATGGCCGAAGCGATTTTGAAGGATCAAAAGCGTCTCGTTCCCTGTGCTGTTGAACTCAACGGCGAATATGGAATCAACGGTTTATTTGTTGGCGTAGTCTGTAAGCTTGGCGGCAAAGGAATGGAAGGAATCGTTCAATTTAAGCTGAATGCAGATGAACAAGCTGAGTTTGAAAAATCTGTCGGCGCCGTCAAGGCTTTGGTCGATGGTTTGAACAGCATACAAATCTAAATATTAGAGAGAGAGCACCATGAATATTCACGAGTATCAGGCAAAAGAAGTTTTGCGAAAGTATGGAGTAGCGACCTTGCAGGGAAAAGTAGCCTTTAATGCCGATGAGGCTGTTAAGGCTGCCGAGAGTATCGGTGGAAATGTTTGGGTTGTTAAGGCCCAAATTCACGCCGGAGGCCGAGGCAAAGGCGGCGGTGTTAAAGTCGCAAAGTCCCTTGATGAGGTTCGCGATCTTTCGAAAAAAATTATTGGCATGACACTCGTCACCCACCAAACTGGCCCCGAGGGCAAGAAGGTTCAAAAGGTTCTGATTGAACAGGGTTGCCAGATTGCCAAGGAATACTATGTCGCCTGCCTGGTCGATCGAACGACAGGCCATGTTGCGATGATGGCTTCCTCCGAAGGTGGTATGGACATCGAGGAAGTCGCGGCAAAAAACCCTGAGGCTATTGTTAAGGTCGATATTGATCCAGTCACTGGCTTGATGCCCTTTCAGGCCCGAGAGCTTGCCTTTGCTATTGGAATTCCAGTTGCGAACCTCGGGAAAGCCACTCAATTCTTTAACGGACTTTATCGTGCTTTTGTTGAATGCGATTGTTCGATTGCTGAAATCAATCCCCTGGTTCTTACCCAAGGGGGAGATATTTTGGCCTTGGACGCCAAGATGAATTTTGATTCAAATGCTCTCTACCGACACAAGGATATTCTAGAATACAGAGATCTCAACGAAGAAGAACCCACTGAAATCGAAGCCTCAAAATATGACCTCGCGTTCATTAAATTGGATGGAAACATCGGCTGTCTGGTTAACGGGGCCGGCCTCGCGATGGCCACCTTGGATATTATTAAACTTCACGGCGAGTCTCCAGCCAACTTTTTAGATGTCGGAGGGGGCGCCAACAAGGAAAAGGTCACTGCGGCCTT
>PEZR01000112.1:0-10385 GCA_002773975.1 Bdellovibrio sp. CG10_big_fil_rev_8_21_14_0_10_47_8 | reverse complement strand
TCGCCGAGGGTGTCATCGCTGCTTCCAAAGAAGTTGGCATTCGAGTTCCCCTGGTTGTTCGTCTTGAAGGAACCAATGTTGATTTGGGTAAAAAAATGTTGCGGGAAAGTGGCCTCAACATCACGCCGGCCGATGATCTGACTGATGCAGCCCAAAAAATTGTCGCTGCTGTTCGAGGGGGTAAATAATGTCTATTTTGGTCAACAAAGAAACCCGTGTCATCTGCCAGGGAATTACCGGCGCTCAGGGGTCTTTTCACTCGGAGCAATGTCTGGCTTATGGCACCAAGTTGGTCGGTGGCGTAACTCCGGGTAAGGGCGGAACCAAACACTTAAACCTTCCAGTCTTCAATACGGTCCGTGATGCCAAAAAGGCAACTGGTTGCAACGTTTCAATGGTTTTTGTACCCCCTCCATTTGCAGCTGATTCCATTCTGGAGGCCGTGGATGCCGATCTTGATCTGGTTATTTGTATTACAGAAGGAATTCCAGTCTTGGATATGGTCAAAGTTCGCCGTTTTATGGATGGCAAAAGAACTCGTCTCATTGGCCCAAATTGTCCCGGCGTGATCACTCCGGGTGAATGTAAAATCGGCATCATGCCAGGCCACATCCACAAACCAGGAAGAATTGGGGTTCTGTCCCGATCTGGAACCTTAACCTATGAAGCCGTCCATCAGCTGACCCAGGTTGGACTTGGACAAAGCAGCTGCGTAGGCATCGGCGGAGACCCAGTGAACGGCACCAATTTTATCGATGTTCTAAAGCTTTTCAATGCGGATCCAAATACTGATGCGGTCATTATGATCGGTGAAATTGGTGGTTCCGCCGAAGAAGAAGCTGCGGAATACATTAAAAAAGAGTTTAAAAAGCCTATTACGGTGTTTATTGCTGGAGCATCTGCCCCCAAAGGAAAACGCATGGGTCATGCTGGCGCCATTATCAGTGGCGGAAAAGGGACAGCCGAAGCTAAATTTGAGGCTCTTGAAGCTGCTGGTTGCAAAATTGCCAGATCTCCGGCAGATATGGGCAAAACACTTAAATCACAACTGAAATAGAGGTGGACGATGGCCATGGAAAAAACATTCTCAATCATTAAACCCAATGCTGTTAAAAAAAATGTCATTGGAGACATTATCGAAAAATTTGAGACGAGCGGTCTGACAATTGCCGCCGCCAAAATGACAATTCTCTCCAAGGATAAATGTGAGCTTTTTTATGCCGAACACAAAGAGCGTCCATTTTTTGGTGAACTGGTTTCCTTTATGACATCGGGTCCAGTAATGCTGCTTTGCTTGGCGGGTGAAAATGCCGTTTTAAAAAATCGCGAGATCATGGGCGCGACAGACCCAAAAAAGGCCGCTCCTGGCACCATTCGAGCAAAACATGGCGACAGCATGGGGGAAAACGCTGTTCATGGTTCAGACAGTCCTGCCTCAGCGACTCGTGAACTGGCCATCTTTTTTGATCAGCACGAAATTTGTAACCTGTGATATCCAATAATTAATGACATCAAGTCACGAGCCCATTGAGGTCACCGTCGAAAAAATTGCCTTCGGTGGCCAGGGCATTGCCCGCAAAGATGGTCTCGTTTATTTCATTCCCTTCTCTGCCCCTGGTGACCGCTTGATGGTCCGAGTGACCGACGAGAAGAAGAATTTTCGGACGGCTGAAATTCAAGAAATTTTGTCCCCGGGGCCCGAGCGAGTTACACCCCCTTGTCCTGTCTATGGACGTTGTGGTGGCTGCAACTTGCAGCATATTTCCTATGAAGAACAACTGCGACAAAAACAGAACTTGGTTTTGGAGCAATTAAAGAAAAATCTAACCACGGACACCGAGATTCTGCCCATTGTTCCCAGCCCCACACCCTTCCACTATCGAAATCGAATTCAACTTAAATTTGATGGCCAGCGGCTCGGCTTTTATGAACGAAAAAGTCATACCATCATTGATCTTGAGGACTGTTTGATCTGTGATGACCGACTCACGGCTCAATTTTCGGACTTGAAAAAATCTCTTTCAGAAAAAAAACAACCTGCGCCCAAAGTGGAGCTCTTTTTAAACACTGAAAATCAAGTGGAGAGCTCCCTCTCTGACTCAGGTCCAACGGAAGGTCTAGGTTTTTCCCAGGTTAATCAGGCACAGAACATCAATTTAACATCCACATTGAAGCAATGGATCTCTGAAGATCCATCTGAAAAGATCTATGATTTCTATGCGGGAGCAGGAAACTTTACCTTTCCTCTGTTGGATCAATTTCGACGATCTACAGTCCACTCCGTTGAACTCAGCGAAAAATCTGTCAAAGATGCGAAACGA
Organism: Bdellovibrio sp. CG10_big_fil_rev_8_21_14_0_10_47_8; assembly: GCA_002773975.1. GTDB lineage: Bacteria > Bdellovibrionota > Bdellovibrionia > Bdellovibrionales > Bdellovibrionaceae > 21-14-0-10-47-8. Next base: position 8,064 of record PEZR01000112.1, on the reverse strand, counting down.
AGAATTCTAGAAATGAACCTGAGCCCTAAACGAGTCCAATTTTTTTGTTCCGATGTCGGGGCCTTTCTCAAAAGAGTGATTCTTCAAGACGATTCCATCGCCATTCTTGACCCGCCACGCGTTGGATGTGCTGATCAAGTGATTCATTCATTAGCCCCACAAAACCTCAAAAAAATTTACTACATCAGCTGCAATCCGAGCACACTTGCGCGAGATCTCACATTACTTAAAAATTGGAAAATAGGTCGTCTTCAGGCCTTCGATATGTTTCCTCAGACAGATCACATTGAAGTTCTTGCCGAGCTTGTCATTGACTCTCGTTAAGCCGCTGATATCCTGGATAATGTGGGAAGATCATTACTCCTCTTTTTATTGATCCTTGGGCTCTCTGGCTGTGCGTCAATCAAGTCTGAAGACTCACGGATGGCAGACTTGCATTTGCAAATCGGAACTTCTCAGCTCAATAGCGGAAACTACCCTCAAGCTCTGCAAGAATTGCTGACCGCCGAAGATCTAGACGGCGATAACCCTGTTATTCAAAACAATCTTGGTCTCGCCTATTTTGTACGAAATCGTTATGACCTCTCGGAAAAACATATTCGAAAGGCCCTTGATCAGAAATCAGACTACACTGATGCCAGAAATAATCTTGCTCGACTGCTGATTGAAAAGGGTCAACTTGATGAGGCAATCAAAGAAGCCAAAAGTGCGGCTGAAGATCTGACTTACACCTCTCCAGAAAAACCAATGATCAACTTGGGCCTAGCGTACTTTAAACAAGGTAAATTTGCCGAGGCAAAAACTCATTTTCTAAAAGCGATCGATTATCAACGCGACAACTGCTTGGCCAATTCATATTACGGCAGAAGTCTGTATGAGCTGAAAGACAAGGCACGTGCAGCTGCGGCTTTAGATCGCGCCGTCGGTTTTTGTCAACGAACTCAATTTGATGAACCTCACTATTACAGTGCGCTGACCTACTATGCCATGGGACAGAAAGACAAAGCAGTGGCTCGTTTTGAAGAACTGATTAAACTCTATCCCAATGGGGCTTACGTAGATAAATCAAAAATAATGTTGGAAACTATTCGCAAATAAAAAGGGTTTTATGGAAAATCTTGGGCAACTACTGAAATCAGAAAGAGAAAAAAGAGGCCTGACCCTGCATGAGATCGGCCTCAGCTTAAAGATCAATCCGAAAATACTTAAGGCCATCGAAGACGGGGACCAAACTCATCTGCCGGCAAAAACATTTCTTCGGGGGTTTATCCGTTCCTATGCTCAATATCTACGAATTGATATCGCTCTTGCTCTTGAATTATTTCAGAACGAATACGGATCGACCAAACCAGAAGAACCAAACTCAGGAGAAAGCGCTCGAACTTCTTCCGCAAGTGGGAGTTCGCCCACCAGTCCAACAGTTCCTAAAAATGATGGCCCTCGTCTGGTCAAAGAAGACCACCTGATCGCAAAACAAAACAACAGTCGAGTCTATCAAATCATTGGAACACTGGTTATTCTAGTCATGATCGCCTTTGTAGCAAAGATGATCGACAAGTACCAAAAAGAGTCTCATATTGAACGCGATCATCTCGAACAAGAATTGAGTGACGTTTCTCGACTCAATTTGACCACGACATCAAGTCTTTCTACCAGTACCACTCTGCAAGACGAAGCGCCGATGTCCATGGCCACTCCGGTATCTAGCTCTAGTACTGTTACTTCGACCTCTTTGCACTCTTCAACCTCTCTCCATCCGTCGACCACCATCCACACCTCAACATCAACGACGCATGCTAAGATCTCGACAACAACTCTTACGACGACCACCTTGAAAACCACAACGACGTCAAAAACAAGTACTTCTACTCGGATAACCACGACATCTTTGGCCGCCGTTGCGACCTCTGTAACCACCACGACACAAAATAAAAATGTGCGTTCTATCGAGGTCATTCTCGAGGCTTTAAATAAAATTTCTGTCCGTTTTTCTTTGTCGGATGGAAAGTGGGAAACATTAAATCTCGCCACGGATGAAATTCACGTATTCAAAAGTAAATCCAAAATCAATCTCGAGATCTCAGACGGTGGAGCCGTCAATGTGATTGTCAACGGCCGTGATCGAGGCGTACCTGGAACAATTGGGAAGCCAATAAAACTCTCTTATCCATAGACAAAAGGAGTTTTGTTGAAAAGGTTTTGGCCCCTCTGGGCAATCAGTCTTTTGGCAAAGATGTTTCTGTCATCGGTAATTCCGATGACCAACGATGAAACCTATTACTGGGTTTGGTCTCAACATCCCCAGCTCAGCTACTTTGATCATCCACCCATGGTCGCCTGGTTGTTGTGGTTGGGACATTCCTTTGAATTCCTTGGAAATGCGGTTCGCTGGCCCGCTGTGATTCTGGGCCACCTAACCATTGCCGTTTGGTATTTCATATGGAGGAGATATGTTTCTGAAGACGGCCATAAATTCTCTTGGTGGCTTCTCTTGGCGCTTTTTACGCCGCTCTTTGGCTTTGGCTCCCTGTTGGTAACACCAGACTTGCCCGTCCTGTTCTTTTGGTCTCTCTCAGCCTATTTTTTTCTGGGACTCACTCAGAACAAAAAATGGTCTTCTTATCTTCTGCTAGGCGTTTCACTTGGATTAGGTTTTTGTTCCAAGTACCACATCGTTCTTTTTGTTTTGTTTGCCGCCGTATATTTGGCAAAAGAAAAAATGTGGGCTGTTATTTTTAATAGAAAGACCTTTGCTACCATCGCGACTGGCCTTCTGTTTTCCAGTCCCGTTCTTGTTTGGAACTTTCAAAATCAGTTCGAATCCTTTCTTTTTCAAGCTCATCACGGGCTTGGAGACAGTCAGTACGAGTTCTTTTGGACATGGAGCTATGTTCTGGCTCAATTTCTTATTTTATCTCCGCCCCTGGTGCTGGCCGCCCTTCGATGTCGTCTACCGGCAAAGATTCGAGTACTGGCTTATCTCTCTTGGGGACCCTTGGCTTTCTTTCTATTGACCTCGCTGCGTGGCTCCGTCGAGGTCAATTGGCCAATTGTTGCATATCCCAGCTTCTTCTTGCTCTCCACACTTGGTTCTCAGGTTAAAAAAAGCATCCAGATCACCTGTATCTTTTGGGTAATTGTATTTTCTGTGTTGGTCTCGCAGACCATAACTCCCTGGATTCCGTTCGCGCCTGAGAAGATCAACGAACTTTCAGAATTTGAGCCCTTGTTGGCAGCGCAAACAAAATATCAACCATTCTACGCAAGTTCATATCAAATGGCCTCGTGGCTCTACTATACCACCAAAACTCCGATCAAAAAATTTCCAGGAATAAGTAGAGTCGATTTTTTTGATCGGCTCGATTCTGAACTTCCAGAGACCTATCCGATCTATATTGCCATCAAAGAATACACATCGATGCCCGAGTGGTTAACTCAAGAGAATTACAAAATAACCACTGTCGAAAAATTAAATCGAGGTCTCATTATAGTTAGGATAGACAAACCATGAAATTAATTATCACGTCGACCGTCCTTGTCCTTCTCTATCTTGTTTATGGGTTCTATCTTTCCCAGAATGATTTGACCGTGATTCCTGCGGACCTCAAGCGTGAACTGTCATCGGATTACTATGATTATCGAGGCGTCACCAATGTTAGAACAGATCTTTCTAATGGTTCGTCTTCTCCGTTGGAGGTCATTTCAGATGCGAAACAGTCAGGCTTGGACTTTATATTTTTAACAGACCTAAACCCCTTTGAAGTCTCTGAGTCCTTGGATGGATACCACGGCAATCTTTTGGTTTTTGTGGCCGGAGAATACTCATTTTTAGATTCTCGAATCCTTTATGCGAACCTCGATCCAACAAAAAAACCCAGCGATAGCTCCGAGGCCAATCTATTTTTTACCGATTTGCTGTCTAAGAAGTATCGCGAAAGCCCGGACACCCTTGTGACCTTGGCGAGCCCATTTAAAAACGGAAACCCTGTTTGGTCGGGAACCTATCCAACCGGCTTGGATGGAGTTGAAATCGTCAATCCAAAATCCATCGCTGCCAAAGCCTGGGTGCGATCTCGCATCAGCGTTCTTTGGAGCTTCATCATCTATCCATTCAATCTTCGCTATTCATTTTTACGACTTTTTAAGGAACCCTCCGAGGAAACTTCTCTTTGGGATCAGTTGTCCCGCGAGCGCCCGACCTCTGCCTTTGGTGGCGCCGATGCCTCCGCACGCGCTGTACCCTGGGCCAACGCCCTCCTTAAATTTCCCAGCTATCAAAAATCCATGGAGATCACAAATAACCACGTTCTGCTCAATTCTGAACTAACCGGAAATCAAAAAAAGGATCGCCAGAAAATTTTCAACGCTCTCAAGAGAGGAAATTTCTATGTAAGTCTGGATATCCTCGGCGATCCTCGCGGATTTTTTGCTGTTATGGAGGCAAAAGACAGGAAAACGATCATGGGAGAACATCTCAACTTTTCCAAAGATCTTCACTTAAGGGCAAAACTTCCTATCGTTCCCAAAGATTTCTACGAAATTGTCGTGTTCAAAAATGGAGAACGAGAGTTTGCATCCAATTCTCCCGAATTGGACTATCCTGTCGCTGGGCCCGGAATCTATCGTGTCATCGTTCGCGTCAGTCCCTATTTGCCAATTCCAGATGGAATAAAATGGATCACTTGGATTTATACGAATAATTTTTACGTCGAATAACTAGGCCACTTTTAGCTAAGGTCTGGCAGCTTAGTCTTTCCTTTTCATCCCACTGACGGTCTGTCGCCATATCATTTTCAACCTCGGTCCGAGGCGGCAAACAGTCCAATCCCGTAATGACCTCGATAAGACATGTCCCACAGCTCCCCATGCCTCCGCAGCTATGGTCAATTTCCATCTCGGCGGCCAACAGTGCATCTAAGATCGTCTGACTTTGACTCGCGTTGACATCGGCCTCCTCAGGCAAAACCCTGAAGACAATGGCGTCTTTTGAACTTTGAGAATTGATTTTCAGGTTCTTTTTGAACAAACTTGAAACTCCCTTCCATCTTATGTATCAAGGATTTTATGAGATTCATAGCTTTTGACTTAGAAACCACAGGCACTGTTCCCGGCGTCGACCAAATCGTAGAAATTGGAGCTGTCCGTTTTAACGGATCTCAAATTGACGGGGTATTTTCAACACTCATTGACCCCCTTCGACCAATTCCTCCTGGGGCTTCCGCTGTGAATGGAATTTCCAACGACATGGTCAAAGGCAAACCGACAATAGACACAATTCTGGAATCCTTCACTGACTTCTGCCAGGAAGATTTTTTAGTGGCGCACAATGCTCCTTTTGATTCTCAGTTTCTAACCGCTGACTATAAGAAGCTCGAATTTCCAACTCCACGGGGTTTGATCTTAGATACCCTTCCAATCGCTCGAAAGGTTTTTCCAGGCCTACCCAATTACAAACTGGGAACACTGATTCAACACTTGAAAATCCCTGCATCGAATTTTCACCGTGCCGAGGAAGATGCAACCTATTGTGGAAACCTTTTTCTTGAAATGGTTAAGAGGATTTCAATCAACGGCCAGCCGCCAGCCATCCAGAATCTGATTGCGCTCACAGGGAAACCTGAGAGTCGCTTTCCGATCATTGAAAAGAAACCAAAGCAGATGGATCTTTTCGGAAGCCTTCTCTGACCGCGGCCTTTATCAAAATTTTTCTGTTTTATATTTCGCGAGCCTGTTGCGCAATGGGGTAACGTCGTCCTCGACCAAAACCATGTCGAGACACTTTTAAAATTGGCGGTGCCTGCCAACGCTTAAATTCCGTTCTTAACAACAATGGATTCAACCACTTCTCAGTCTTTGTTTTTGCGGGTGAGCAGTTTTCCACCAAATTTTCCACGGCCTGATCCAAGTCCACATAGGAAGGAAGACTGTCTTTGTCCTTTTGATGGGGACGCAGTTCCGCGCTAGGATCTCTCGTCATGATCAATGATGGAATCAGTTCCCTGTCAGAATTATACAGATCACAAAGTTCATAAACCTGCCTTTTCAATAGATCTCCAATGGGCGCAAGTCCCCCACACATATCTCCGTACAAGGTCGCATAGCCGGTCGCGTATTCACTTTTATTGGAGGTTGAAAGCAACAAAGAGTTTTCATGATTTGCCACTGCCATCAGTATACAACCACGAATTCGTGCCTGTAAGTTTTCATGAACAAGACTGAATCGATGAATATCAAGCTCTTGATCCACCAACGACTTCATGGTCTCAAAAATATTTTGTATTGAAATATTTTGCACCGAAATTCCCAAATTTTTCGCCAACTCTTGGGCTAGCTCTAAGCTCTCCGGCGAATTGTAGGTTGTGGGCAAAGCAAAGGCTTTTACATGTTCGGCGCCTAAGGCTTCAACAGCCAAGCAGGCGACCAGGGCCGAATCAACTCCGCCGGACAATCCCAAATGAACATTTTCGATCCCCGTCTTTCCGCAATAATCACGAATTCCAAGAACCAAGGCCTGTTTAAGCAGAACGATATTTGGAACGGGCTTGTTCTTTTCAACGTTGCGATGATTTTCCAATTCAAATATTTTGAAGTCTTCTTGAAAATATGAGCAGGCTAAAACCTCACGACCTTTGTCGTCACAAGCAAAGCTGGCACCGTCATAAATAATTTCATCCTGACCTCCAACTAAGTTGCAATAAACCATGGGCGCCTTAAATAATTTAGCTGTATTAGAAACTAGCTGATGCCGGACTTTCTTTTTTCCCGGATAAAATGGCGAAGCGCTTAGGTTAACGACAAGATCCACTTTCTTTTTTGCTACTGACAACAAAGGATTTTCACCATATTGGTTCCGACGATTTTTCATTGGCCAAGCCCAGATGTCTTCACAGATGGTCACCAAAATTGTTTTTCCCTGAAATCGAACGAAGTTATTTTTTATTGACCCTCTCTCAATAAAACGGGCTTCATCAAAAACATCCCCAGTCGGAAGAAGCTGCTTATGAAAATACTTTGGCTTTTTTCCTTTTTCTAAGAGGACCGCGGAATTGAAATAGGGCCGTCCTGATTTCTTAGGGTTTTTTGCAATCACCCCCAAAATGACTCCTATTCCTGCGGGCAAAGATTTTTGTATATAGAACATCTCCGCCAGTTGAGCTTCGACTAAGGCCGGTCTCTCTAACATATCGAATGGATGATATCCAAAAAGAGTGGTCTCGGGAAAAACGACTAGCTTACAGCCATCACGAGAGGCCCGCTGAACATCAGACAGAATTCTCTGCCGATTCAATATAAAATTTCCAAGTGTCGTATTGATCTGAGAAATGCCAACAAGAAAGGATTTTTTGTTTTTATGATCAGTGCCCATGGTGGCTAGGTTGTAGCGGGATTCTTCCGGAAAATCCATCGTTATAACCATGCCAAAAAGAGATCCTTGTTTCTGGAAACTTCCAGCAGTAGTAGCCTTGACCACTGTCAAAGTCCGCCAACCATATGCCTTTGGGACACCCACCCAGCATGGCAATCTTTTGATGCCACCTGTCCACTATGTCATTAATCTTTTCTTCAATTTGACCGGCCTTTACCTGGCAAGTCCCCCTCACGGCATTCATTTGATTGGTCAAGACCTTTACATCTTTGTGAGCTTCCTCGGTGATTTTATAGATCACTGGCAAAAGCTCTTGAGCTGAGTCGACGGTGAAAGTTCTTTTTTTATTGAGGCTAACAATTTCCATTTTAATCCCGTGTGAGTTGCTTTCTATCGACGACGGCGGCTAAAGATTCAAGCTTTTCTCGTTCATTTTCACAAAAGATTTTTGTTGGTGAATTTATTTCCGATAACAAAAGGCGTTAGATTTCAAGGGTGAATTTTTATCACCCACTGGTGGAAAAAAACATCTCTATTCTTTGTCCATACTCTTGGTGATCTGAAGAATTTGCCCACCTAAAAATAGCACAAGGGCCACAATGATCAGAATGATCAACATAAACTTGATGTATTCTGAAAAGGACCATGGTTTGTCTGGTTCCTCGGATGCCACTTTTCTCTCTGACGGCTTGATCACG
>PEZR01000170.1 GCA_002773975.1 Bdellovibrio sp. CG10_big_fil_rev_8_21_14_0_10_47_8 | reverse complement strand
GGGGATGAATGCTCTTGGCTCAAGAGACGCGTGGACCCTCATTCGCAACGGTTATGAAGGTGACAAAGATTATCTGCCCAAATTAATGGCGGCGATCTTGATCATGCGGAATCCCGACTCGGTAGAATAAAATTTCGGGGGCTTCATCCGATGGATGGGCCCCCGTAGTTCGGCATCTCAGAACACGGATCTCTGGGAATATGCCGTGTTAAGCAATTTATCTTGCCGCATTTTAATTTTGGCAACGGTACTCCACCCTCCTGTGCTTCACGCCGATAACCGGGTAGCCGCGTTTGCACGCGGGAGGATTCTCTTTGACCGTGGCTCTAAGTTGGGGCCCAGGTCACTTGGTGAATGCCGACCGCGATAGGGCGCTGAAGCAGTTGTTGCTTGGTGATGCCCACTATGGAGATTGTTTTAAAGACTTTTCCGGAAAATTTCATACTTTTGTTCTTCTCCTTCGTTTTTGGCCCACCTTTCGATTTCCTTAATTTTGATTGGATGCTTTTTTGCGATCATCAGAGCTTGATCAAGATTCTGTTTGTCGTTCCAATGAAAATATCCAGCGAGTCGGTCCATGACCGAATGAGTCGGTGTCAAGAGTTGAAGCTTTCCGGCCTTATTGTTTTGAATAGCCCACTCCTTGATCGGCATGTTGCCTATCGCAAGCGGTGGCTTAGGGAATTCGATAAAATATTCAGTTTTCGGATGCGTGAAGTGTCTTCCAGAAGATTTTGAAAACCCAATCCCGGTGAGGGCCTTTTCAATAGTCTTAATGTCGCTTGATGAAATAAAGTCGAGGTCTTTCGATTCATACTCATTATTCGTATAAATCGAAACAACAGCCCCGCCTGAAAGGACTGCATCAATTCCATGCTTGAGTAAACAATCACAGACGATAGAGGCAATGGTTTGAATATCGCTCTTCATGGTGATTTTCAAAAAGGTTTACCTGTGCGTCTTGGGCGCTGACGCTTGCGATAGTATTTTTTAATTTCACTCTCAGGCATGAATTCAAACGATTTTTCTAGAAGGGTTTGAAGTTCTTTACGAAATGGATAACGAGGATTCCACAGAAAGAGGCGTGTTCGACCTTTAAGTTGACTGACGATGACTCCGCCATCCTCGAGACGTTTCAGCTGCTTTTGTACGACACTTAAGCTGATTGAAAAAGTGGTGGCAATTTTGGAGGCGTAACCTTCATTGTAATTCTGAAGATAGAGAAGGACTTTTTCGACCGTGGCATTGCCAAAGATGGGTTCAAGCATGGTTTCATTATCACCTCTTTTTAAGGTGATTAAAATGGACAGGAGGTTCTGCGTGGAAACGGAACCTATTCGAACCAGACTTTTGTTTTGATTGAAGGCATATTGTAGCTAGCAGAAACACTGCTGCTCAAAAATTTGGGTTTTGGATATAGGACCGAAAAAAACTATCGGCTACGGTTCTTAAGTGCCTATGCTCCTTGATTTTTTTGGTGTTACCCACCACGGAGAGAGAAGAACCGGAATATTTGGCGTCCCCAAGGGGATTCGAACCCCTGCATCCTCCGTGAAAGGGAGGTGTCCTAGGCCTCTAGACGATGGGGACCCGGGAAAGAAAAAAAAATGGTGACTCGGGATGGATTCGAACCATCGACCCCTTCATTAAAAGTGAAGTGCTCTACCAGCTGAGCTACCGAATCACGGCGAAAAAGAGAAACAGCAATTTCTGGGATTTTCGATGCAGAGTCAACATTGAATTTCACCAGAGCCCGGATCTTTTCGCGTCAAAGACCCGAGTATGCTAAGGGTGCTGGAACATTAGGCAAAAAGCGGTTTTACCCACAGGGTCTGTTCGCGCCCAGGCCCCACGGAGATCACATCAATAGGAGTTCCGATTTGATTGCCGACAAAATCGATATAATTCGTTGTCGCCCTTGGCAAATCCTTCAGAGCGGTGATCTGGGTGATGTCTTCTTTCCATCCAGCCAGGTATTCAATCACTGGTTCGACCTTTTCCAGCTCATAGCTGGAACAAGGAAACTCGGTCAAAAGCTCGCCATTGAGCTTATAGCCGGTGCACACGCCGATTTTTTCATGTCCCGTCAGAACATCCAATTTCATCAATGCCAAATTGGTCATGCCATTCAGGCGGATAGAGTATTTCAACGCCGGCAGATCCAACCAACCACAGCGACGAGGTCTTCCGGTCGTCGAGCCAAACTCGTGGCCTTCTTTTTGTAACTTTTCACCAACCTGGTTTTGCAACTCGGTGGGAAAGGGACCCGAGCCCACGCGGGTCGTATAGGCCTTAAAAATCCCCAACACCTTGGAAATACTGGTGGGGCCGATGCCCGTGCCGGTGCACGCAGAGCCCGCAATGGTGGAGCTTGAGGTCACATAGGGATAAGTGCCATGAAGAACATCCAACAGAGTTCCCTGAGCGCCTTCAAACAGAACTCGGCGGCCTGTTTTGATCTGTTTGTGAACGAGAGCGGAAACGTCTTTGCAGCGATAGGGGGCCAATTCCTCGGCGCATTGTTGAAGCTGCTGAACCAGATCTTTCACTTTGAATGTGGGAGCGCCATAGACCTTTTCGAGCAGAGAATTTTTTTCGTGCAGAGCGAGCTCCAATTTGCTTCTCAGGTTTTCAAGATCATAGAGATCACCAAAAACAATGGCTCGGCGAGCGGCACGGTCTTCGTAGGCAGGGCCGATGCCTTTGCCAGTGGTTCCGATTTTTTGGTCCGACAGAGCTTTTTCGCGAGCGGCATCCAGGGCCTTGTGATAGGGCAGAATGATCGAACAAGATTCACTGAGCAAAAGTTGCTTTGGATTCTGCAAATAGCCCGAGGCCTTGAGCATCTGAATTTCTTGCAACAGACTTTCGACATCGACGACCACACCGGGGCCAATCACACAGGTCCGTTCGGGGTGTAAAATTCCAGAGGGAATCAGATGCAGCACAGTTTTTTTGCCGTTCACCACCAAAGTGTGGCCCGCATTGGCGCCACCTTGGTAGCGCACAACCATGTCGGCTTTGGCCGCAAACACATCGACGATTTTACCTTTGCCCTCATCGCCCCACTGAGCGCCCACAACAACAATTCCAGACATCGCATTCCCTTTGAAATTGGAAGTAAGGACTGTAACGAGGGGGGCCAGGGGGGTCAAAATAAAAGTCGACTTTGACCCTAGTCTTCTTTCTTCCAGGGCGAGACTGCGCCGTACCATGCGGCTTTGGGCGGGAGAGTGTCTGAAGTAGAGGCATCCATAAAAAAGCGAATGAGCTTTAAAGCAGCTTGTTCGCTGGCTTTGGCGAAGGCCTCTTGGGTATTTGCACCACAATGGGGAGTGGTGACGACCTGGGGAAAGTTGAGCAGTTTTGAGGTGCGTTGCAGAGGTTCCTTTTCAAACACATCCAGGCCCGCTGCTGCGACCCAGCCATTTTCAAGAGCTTCGCACAGATCCTGCTCGTTAATGACGGATCCCCGTGAAGTGTTCACAATAATAACCCCGCGATGAATGTAATCCAAATGCGAGCGATTCAGCATGTGATTGGTTTCAGAGGTCTTGGGCACATGAAAACTCAAGACATCTGCCGTTTTTAAGATCTCGTCGTAGGACACCCTGAGGGCCTGGGCTCGGCGAAAAGCGGATTCATCGCAGTAAGGATCAAAAGCAATCACGTTCATGCCAAAGCTCTGAGCAATTTCCGCCACCTGTTGTCCGATACGCCCAAGGCCTACGATGCCATAGGTTTTACGATGCAGCTCAAAGCCGATCAGAGGCTCGCGGTCCCAGATTCCAGATTTCAACGCCCGATGGGCCTGACAGATTTTATTGGTGCAAGCAAGCACCAAGGCCCAGGTCAGCTGCGAAGCACTTTGCACATTGGCTTCGGGCGTGAACATCACCGTCACCCCCCACTTTTGAGCCGCATTCAGATCGATATGATCAAAACCACTGGTCGAGGTGATGACGACCTGTAATTTTTTTGCGCGGGCAAAAACGGCCTCATCAATCACTGTTCGACTGCGAATCAACAGAGCGTTGACGGCACTCAAGTCAACGTCCTGAAGATAGGGGCTCTCTGTTTTTTTGACGTCTAAAAAAGCCTGCGCCGACAGGGTCAACAAAGCCTCTGGGCTCATGCGATCGGTGATGAGAACTGTTTTTTTTTCGCTCACACGAGACCCCAAAACTTTTTCATCTCTGTTTCCAGTTTGTTCATCAGGCCCGGAGGGCAAAGACTGGGATCTTCGGCGTGCAAAGTTTGTCCGAGCTTCATCATCAGATCCACCATTTGTTCAGGCTGAATGTAACCCATGTGCCCGATGCGCAGAATTTTTCCCCGGGCTTGGTCTTGTCCCCCCATCACCGTGATGTGATGCTTTTTTTCAAGCTCTGTGCGGATCTTCTGGCTATCGATGCCAGCGGGAACATTCAAGGCCGTCAATGAATCCGAGGGGGCCTTGGCAAATAAACTCATCCCCATTTTTTGTCCGAACTGCCGAGTGAACTCGGCCCGTTGATGAATTTCCGCGAAGTGAGCGTCGAGGCCCTTTTCAAAAATCAAATCTAGGACGACGTCGAGAGCTCGGATCAAGGTCACATTGGAACTAAAAAACGTTTCACCTTTTTGATTGGCTTTGAGCTCTTTTCGAAGATCAAAATAAAATCGGGGAGTGTTGTTTTGCTCCACCTTTTTCCAAGCTTTTTTAGAAAATGCCACCAAAGACAATCCTGTGGGCAGCATAAATGCTTTCTGGGATCCCCCCACAAGCCCATCGATTTTCCAGTCATCCATCGGCAACGGCATGGCGCCCAGGGCTGTGATGCCATCGACCAAAAACAAAGTTTCGGGGAACTTTTCGTTGATCATTTTGCCAAGAGCCTCAATGGGGTGAATCACTCCGCTGGAGGTTTCACAGGCTTGGCATAAAACAATTTTGATCTGCGGATTTTTTGTCAGGTGATCTTGAACCGCTGAGACCTTGACCGGTTCACCCCAGGGGAGTTTCATGGTTTGAACTTGGGCCCCATAAACCTGAGCCATCTCGCACCAGCGTTCTCCGAATTTTCCAGAATCAATGCCCAGGATCTGATCGCCTTGGTTCATGGTATTCACGAGCAAAGCTTCCATTCCGCCTGAGCCCGTTGAGCTTAAAACAAAAACGGGTTCTGAAGTCTGAAAAAGTGTCTTCAATTTTTTATGCACACCCGCCAAAATTCGGTCAAATTCAGGAGTTCGGTGATGAATCATGGGCCGGGACAGGGCTTCCTGCACGCGAGGGTGGAGATTCACTGGACCTGGCGCTAAAACATTGTATTCTATGGTCATGAACGGATCCTATCAAAAGCCATCGCTAAAACCCATTTTCTTTTTAATGATGGTGTGCGCTTTTCTTGCAGCTTCTGGATGTGCCTATCGACTCGGCAGTCCTGACCGCAGTTTGCCGGGTGGGTACCGTCAAGTTTTCGTGCCCGTATTTAAGAACAAGTCCATGGAACCTGGGATTGAGGTGGATTTCACCAACGCATTGATTCAAGAATTTGAGCGAGCCAAGATCGCGCGGGTCACCGATCAACACCAGGCCGAAATTATTGCCCTGGGTGTGATCGAAGCTGTGGATTACTCATCGTCAGGTCGACCGGAAGAAGGAGTGCTGGCCACTCAGTATTCAGTGGTCATCAGGGTCAGTGTCACACTGGTCAGGAACACGGATAAATCGGTGGTGTGGTCGGGATCCTTCAGCGGAGAGAGAACTTACGTTGCTCCGCAAGTGAAGGCTTCTGTGATCAACACGGTGAATCCACTTTACAATCTTTCAGCGAGAAGGCAAAACATTGGTGTCGCCGCTGCCAAGATGATGGCAGAGGCTCATGATCGAATGACAGAAAATTTTTAGGACGAAAATGCCCCAACTGGACTCGCAGCAATTTTATCACGCCGTTGAAAAAAGCCTCGAAGCTCAGTCTTTCTCGCCGCTTTATTTTTTCCATGGTGAAGAGCCCTATTTGGTTCAACAGGCAGTTAATTATCTCAAGGTCTGTGCTCTTCATGGCGGAGCGGCTGATTTTAATTTTTCGTCTTATTATGCCAGCGACGCCGAGATTTCTCAGGTTCGGGACGAGGTAGAAACTTTGCCAATGATGGCTCCTCGCCGGGTGATTATCCTTCGAGAAATTCAAGATCTCAGTGACCGGGAATGGGCCGAACTTGAACCTTTATTTGAAACGCCGGTCGAGAGTTCAGTGTTTATCTTGGTCGGTGGCAAAATCGACAAACGAAAAAAGTTTTTTAAACACCTCTATGAACAATCCACCCATGTGGAATTTAAAAAGCCTTTTGAAAATCAGATTCCTGGATGGATCCGCCATATTGCCAAAGGCCACGAGCTGGAAATTTCAGAAGAGGCGATTCAGTTGCTTCATCGTTTGGTGGGCAATCAGCTGACCGAGATCGAATCAGAAATTTTTAAATTGCGAAATTTTTTGGGCGACAGAAAAAACATTCAACTCGAAGACGTGGCTCAGTGTGTTTCAAAAAAACGCGAAGAGAATGTCTTTGATCTGGTCGAGAGCATCGCCGAAGGGGACCGAGTGCAATCCTTGGTTCAGCTTGTGCAGTTGTTGGATCAGGGGCAGAGCGAAGTGGGCATCGTCGCATTGGTGGCCAGACACATGCGTATTTTACTGCAAATCAAACAGGGTCTAGATCAAGGTCTAGCCGGGCAGCGCCTGGCGAATTATGCTCAGGTTCCTTCTTATTTTGTCCAAGACTATGTTCGACAGGCCAAAAGCTGGTCGATCAAAAAGCTCGAGTCCTGTCTGCTTGTTTTGGCCGACACGGACAAGGCATTGAAGACCTCTCCGGTCTCGGCCCATATTTGGCTCGAGAATCTAATATTAAAGACCTGTGCCCTTCATAAAGAAGAAACACCCAAGGGTGTGGATCGCTCGGGCAATTCACAGGCCGCTCTGCGGTTGTTTAACTAAGCCGAACGAATCAAGGCCTGCATCAAAATAAGACAAGGGTCGCAGTCCTCCGGAACGTCAACTTCTTGGCTTCTTTTGCCGATACGAAGTTATGGCGGACCTTCAAAGTAAGACCTATCGATCTAAATTTCCTCGTCGGGGGTATCTCCGTGCGGTGGGGTTTTTAGTGAATGGCGAGTACCTAACGGGAAAAGGAGTCAGTCTCGGAGAAGGTGGAATTGCTTTGCTTTTGCCCAAGCTGTGTCAGCTGGCCGAAGAAGTGGTATTGACCTTTGAAATTCCCCACGGAAAATTCATCTGTGCACGGGCTGAAATCCGGCATTCTGCTTCTGCAGGCGCCGAAGGGCAGTATCAATTAGAATGTTTATTTACGGATTTGAATGCGGAATATCGCCGCGAGATCAGAACCTTCGTTTCAGAACGAGGACTTCATTAGAAGAAGTCCGAGCGATTTTGCAGGGGGCTTTCGCCTTGAAAATCGCTCGATCTGTTGAACCAAATTACTTCGTTAAAGCTTGGTGAACGCGAGTAGAGAGTCGGCCGATTTTTCGAGCCACGGTCTCTTTTCGGAGCATGCCTTTGTTGGCTGCTGACATTGCTTTTTTGATATAAGCTTGGAGCAAAACAGGAAGCTCTTTTGATTTAGCTTCGATGCCTTTGACCAAGGTTTTTTCGTATGTTTTTACGGCTGCTTTGCCTTGAGAGTTGCGAGTGTTTCGTTTGATCGATTGACGAGCTCTCTTTTTTGCCGACTTATGATTTGCCAAGGGATAACCTCCAAAGTACTCTGATTAAAAGAAGAGATGAGATAACACACAGTAGCTGGATGATGCAACACTCAAATCCGTCAGATTCCCCCCCAAATTCAAGGAAATCCAAGGGCATTAGCGCCAAACCTAAGGACGGCGTCGCTTTTCACGCTTTATCCATGGCTTTTGGCACAATGACAAGCCGTGTTTTGGGGCTGGTTCGAGATATGGCCTTTGCCGCCATGTTTTCCCGGACCGTCACCGATGCCTGGAATGTGGCATTTCGCTTGCCCAACATGTTTCGCCGGCTTCTGGGTGAAGGCTCCCTTTCTGTCAGCTTTATTCCGGTTTTTGTCGATGCTCGGGTTCAGGATCCCAGCGGGGAAAGGGCTCGCAATTTAGTGAACGGATTTTACACCATGCTCCTGGTGGTGCTCGGCGTTTTAACGACCCTGGGGATTATTTTTGCGGAGCCTGTGATCCGGCTTTTGGTGGAAGATAATTTTGATGCGATTCCTGGCAAATTTGATCTCACCGTGCATATGGCTCAGATCATGTTTGGTTTTATTTTTCTGATGAGCACCTATGCCTATTTGATGGGGATTTTAAATGCTCTTGGCAGTTTTGCTTTGCCGGCCATGGCACCGACTTTTTTCAATATCGCCATGATCATTGCGAACTTCATTCCACTGGGTTGGCAGAAAATACCTGGCGAAGCCCTGGCCTGGGGTGTGATTGTTGGTGGATTTTTGCAGACCGGAGCTTTGGTCCCCTCGTTGATCAAAAAGGGGTATTTTCCCAAGATTCGCTGGCGGGGATTGTCCTCTGATATTCTGCGGGTGTGGCGAAATATGCTTCCAGGAATGTTGGGGATGGGGCTTTTGCAAATCACGACGATCGTGAATACCAACTTTGCTTCACGCTTGGGAGAAGGCTCGAATACTTATATCTATTTGGCCGATCGTTTGTTGGAGTTGCCACTGTCTTTGGTGTCGGTGTCTTTGGGGACGGCATTGCTGCCCACTTTGGCAGGGCTGTGGTCCAAGGGCGCCAAAGACAACATGGTTGAAACTGCCAACTATTATTTGCGTTTGAATCTTTTGATCGCCATTCCCGCGGCCTTGGGGCTGTATTTTCTGTCGATGCCCATTGTGCAGCTGCTGTTTGAACGAGGTCAGTTTTTGACGGATGATTCGATGGTGACTGCGTCCGTGGTGCAGATTTACTCACTGACATTGATTGTGTCCAGCTCTGTTCGGGTGGTGGTGCCCTCTTATTATGCAATCAAGAACACATGGCTGCCGGCGGTGATCTCAGCGGCCTGTTTGTTGCTCCATATTTTGATCGCGCCTATTTTGATGGGTCAATTTGGAATTCGCGGGCTGGTGATATCTACCTTGTTGAGTGCGGGTTTGAATCTGTGCACGCTGATGGCCTTTTATCCATTTTTTATCGGCAAATTTCATTTTGGTAAGATGTTTTTCTCGATCGGGAGATACTGTTTGGCAGGTGTCGGGCTGATTCTGGTTTGTCTTTGTTATGAGCCCATTTTCCATTTCTTTTTAAATGCTCTGAGTTTTGGAGTGTTCTTTTCGCGACTGATCTCTGTGATTCTGGTAATATCCGTATCTGCAGTGGTTTATGTTTTGAGCTGCTATTTTCTGAAGGTGGATGAGATCCACCATATTTTTGATTCGATCAAACGTCGATTCAATTAGCGAGCAGATTTTTTCGGCGGAGGGGAGCTGACTGGGGGCTTGCTTTCGTTTGTCTGGAAAACGGGAAGTCGTCCACAGGCAGAAATTAATTCTCGCCAATAATTTTTGTCAGCCAAAGGATTCTCTGTCGAAATGTCCGGCGGAAAGCTTTCTCTTGTGCTGGGGGACCAAGTCTTGGCGATTTTCGAGTATTGATCGCCAAAAGCTTCGAGGATTTTTTTGCTTTGCTCTTTTTCTTCGACCGAATCTAATTTTTTTATGATTTCTTTTTGAGTTTCGCTGATCTTTTCGCACTGATCGATGGATTTTTTGAGTCCAACGAAATCAGATCCCAAATGAGCGACGAGAGTTTGGCACAGAGACTTGGTGGCCACCAAACAGTTGGACAGATAACTGAGGGACCCCAAGGCGGCTTGGTTTCGTTTATGTTCACAAGACGAATAAGAGATCATGCCGTCTCGGTCGTACTGAACGAGGGAAGCTTTGCCAGAATATCCCGGTGTTGGTTCTTGAAAGGGGCTCTGAGTGAGTTCCAAGAGACTCCAGGCGCCACCGGATGTTTTTTCCCAATGGACAAGGTATTCACTTTTTTTGCCAGCAGCAGAGGGCAATTTCTCGATCAGGGTTTTTTCTTTGGAAGTGGGGTTCCCCAGCGTCTTGATCGTTTGCCGTTGACTCTCGCTGGCTTCTAAACCCTTGGGGTGAGCGAGGATATAGATATTTGAGGGAATGCGTTGGGGATTGTATCGAAATTCAGCCGAGGCCGATAGCGGCAGAGAATTTGCCAACAAACAAATTAGAGACAGACAAAGAGTGTTGTTCATGGTGATAGAATACATGGATTGACTGGCCGAGAGTACTGGACCGTGGTCCAGCCTTGATGTCAACGTCAGTCCGAGTTTACTCGGACAGGGCAGAATAGTTGTCGATCAGCTTTTGTTGACGACTGACTTCTTTTTGCCAGCGAGAGACCTCGCCTTGATAGCCTCGGTGTTTGATTTTCCAGTCAGATTCTTGGGCGGCCAGGGATTTGCTTCTGGATTCGAGCTGCTGCAAGGTTTTTCCGGTTTGATCAGACCGAGCCTTCCACTCTGATTTTTCTTTTTCAATTTGTTTGGATTGCTCTTGATAGGCAGTGATGTTTTGCCCTCGTTTGGCTTGATTTTCTTTGAGTTGCGCAATGACCTTCTGGAGCTCTTGAATTTTTTGGTCCTCGGCCTGGATCTCTCGTTGTTCATCACTGATGAGCTGCTGAATGTCTTTTTCGCTTTTCTCCAACGTAGCTAGTTTCTGATTGTTCTCTTGTTGGCTGCCGTTGACCTTGGCTTTTTGTGCATCGACTTCTGCTCGGGCTTTGCTGACTTCTTCCAGATTTCCTTCAACGATTTTAAGATTTTTCTGATAGTCGGCCAGATTGGCCTTAGAATTGGATAAATTTGTTTTCAGGCGATTCATTCCATCCTGTGCGGTAGTTTGGCCAAGGGCAACCCAAGATAGCGACAGGGTCGCCAGAAGCAATGCGAGGGGCTTGACAAAAGCTCCGATTTTTTTGCGGGCTTGGGTTCCTTTTTCTGCCATCATAATAACTCCGTTGATCAAGTCTGTTGGAAATCCAAAAGACTGTTTAGCTATTTGTTATCTTCAGGGGCGCACACGTTTTTCAAAGACGAACGATAGTGCCCCAACTCATCTTCCCAGATCTCACCTTTAAAATCCCAGTTTAAAGCTTTGCCATCTTCGACCTTGAGTTCTGGACGCTCTTTCTCATTGATCTCGCCACCGGCCATTTGATATCGCAGGTGTTCACCAGCTCCAGAATAGATTTCATATTGGAGAACTTCGCTTTGGTCCAAGGACTCGGTCAGACGAGTCATCATCTGTTGGAAACGCTTTTTTAAAGCCAGACCCGCTAAATCTCGAAAGTGATTTTTTTCTTTTTCAAGTCGGTCTAAACCCTCGGCTCGCAGCGCTTTGATCGAATTTCTGGCTTTTTTTGCGATGTAGTGTTGAATTTTAGCAGCCAGCAGGCGGCGCTCCTGAACTTTCACTTTGTCAGAGTATTCAGTCGCTGCGGCACCCTCAGGTTTTCCATATTTTTTTCTCAGAGCAATCAGTTGGGCGCGAGCATCATTTTGCGCCACCAAGGACTGTCTTTCAATTTTGATCAGATTGATCTGAATCTTATTCATGTTGCTAACTTCGTCCTCAATACTGTTGATCATTTTTTGTTCAAGAACAAAGCTGGGATGTCGAGTGAGGGCATAGATAAACTCGCGAGGAAGACCATCAACAACTTTAAGATCCGGATTGTTGGCCCACAGCTTGATGGTGTCGAAGTAGTTGATATTCTGTTTCGCCTTTGTCTGGTACTCGGTCATTTGTTTCAGAACAGGTGCATATTTGCGTTTAAAATCAAAAAGAACTTTCGCGCCATCTCCGAACTGGCAAAGATTTAGGTACGCGACTGTTCTTACAACGTAGGACTCCGGAGTGAATGATTTTTTGAAAAAATCCGTATGGAGGCTGAACATGTTTCCAGCGGCGCCTTCGTAGTCCTGAGAAAGAATCTGTGTCCAGGCTTGCTCCATCATGGCCTGCAGCCACTCGGGACTTTTTTTGTCGACCTTCAGGTAGGTATCAAAGGCTTCTTTGTATTGAGCAGCTTGAAAATGTAAACGAGCAAGGGTCAGAGCTACAATCGCATGAAATTCCGATTTCGGGTTCTTTTCGCTGACCTCTTTAAGTACCGCTTGTTGTAAGCCAATGGCCTCTTGAATTTGTCCTCCTCGATAGATAATCAGAGATTTTAAAAAGAGGGCCTCGGTATACAGTTGAGAGTCCATCAGAATCTCGTCCGCAGCAGCAAAAGCCTTGGTTAGGTCTCCTTTGTCGAGATAGTACTTGGCTCGATTGATCTGGTACTGATCAGCCTTGTGCTCAGTCGGGTTGAATTCAATTTTTAAATCTTCGAGCTTGGGATCCAACAGAGCTACCAGCTCTTTGTCTCCTTCGGCGGCATTGATAGCCAGGCTGGTGGCAGCGCGTTTTTGCCATTCGGGCCTTGGGTCATGGAGAACTTGGTTCATGCGAAATTTATATTCTGAATAGAGCCCAAGAGCTCTCGATGTGAGCGCCAGCTGATAGGTTGCCTCAGTCTTGACTGCGGCATCATCGAGCAACTCGGCAAAAAGAGCGAGAGCCATGTTGTAATCTTTTTTATCTTCTAAAAAAATTAGAGCCTGCAGAAGCTTCATTTCCGCAGGTGAGGGATTCTCCACTTTTGTTTGCTGGAGCTGGGGCTCGGCAAGATTCAAAGGCGCAAACTCGGTGATCGTTGGGGTTTCCGCTGGGGCAGGGGGCGGAGTGACCGGGAGAGTTTTGGCCTCTTTTGTAGGAGTGATTTTTTTAATCAGGTATTGATCAATAAAGAGCTCTTTTGGTGACGGACGTTCGGTCACATTGATCTCGCGAAGTGTTTTCTCAGGAGGCAGCGAGATCGGGGCGATATCCCCCCTTTTCACCTGGTCCTCTTCGCCGATATTGAGACGAGGAATTTTATTCACACGAACCAGGTCGATCTTTCCATTGATCATTTTTTTCTGAATCAGATCAAACTGCGGAACCTTGGACTGTTTGATCTTCATCTCAGGCCCCGGAGGTCGCCCCTTGGTTGCGGTCACCAGGTCCGCAGCCTCTGCGGACACAGAAAAAACCGCCGTCAAGGAGACCAGGCAGGGGATCAATTGAAATGTCGTCATCAATGGCTTCATCGCGGGCCTCAAAATTGGATTTCTTTAAAAGAAAATTGTTAAACCCAATAACATTGTTGTGTCTTGTTGGCTGGTGGTTCCAAGATCTCGGTCTTGCCCACTCTGCAAATAATAACGCTGCTTCTTCTGCGTCGACCATTTATTTTTAATATCAAATCGGATGGCAAAATTTTGGTGAAAGAACAGCTGTTGGGTGACATCCAAGTTATAGGCAATGGTAGAGTTATCTTCGGATGAATCTGTTCCTGGATTGGAGGGCGGGTTGGCTCCATCCACTCGCATGATTTGATAATTCATCTGACCAATACCAAAGGCGAACTGCATATCAAAATACATAATTTTACGATCCCAAAAACTCATCTTTGCGTAGAATGGAACCACCAGAAAATTCAAAGAGGTATAGGACTTGAAACGATTGTAATCAGGGGCGAACTTATTTTGATTTAAAAAGGTATCTGTCGAATCATTATCCTTGAGATCGCCTTTTTCATAGGCCAACTCCAGGCCCCAACGTTCAGAAAAATAATATCCGGCACTGACATTAGTCATTCGACCATTCGAATAGGCATCATTGATCAAAGGGCCGTAACCAAGGCTCACAAAATATTTGTTGGCTTTTGTGTAGGTTCGGTTCTGAACCACACTGAAGTCCGTGTCTTTGGCGGACCAGTATTTGTCCTCGAGCTTCTTTAGATCCAGCTTATCAGAGCCTCGATCTTCAGAGCCTTTCTCCGCTCGGGGTGTAGCTGCCCTTGGCTGACCCGCTTGTTGTGCATGTGCTGAAAGAGTTCCCGCCGTTGCAATCAATGCAACAATCCACATTTTCACCATAACCGCCTCCGGTGTCTAAGACATCCAGTTAGTTTGTACTCTTAAAGAGGAATGGATAAGTGACGAGCACTTTTGTCCCACCCTCTGGTGCCGGAAATTTCCACTTTGCAACTCTTTGCAGAATACATCCTTCGACGGTTGCATTTTTTAAAGTCGTATCTCCGATTCTCTGAGTCTCTACTCCTCCATTAGAGCCAATCGTGAAGCGAATGGCAACTTTGCCATACAAATCTGGATTGGCGCTCAGTTGACGTTCGTAACAATAAAGAATTTGTCCTAACTGTGAACGAATATATTGAGCAATGACCTCTCGATCAAGACCGCCGACAATTTCACCTTCTTCTTCGAGAAGTCCAACTCCGCCTTGGCCGGTCTTGCCTTCTTTGAGTGTGCCAAGAGCAGCAGTTCCTTGCCCTCCGGCTTTGCCATTGGTCGAGATTGTAATTCCGCTGCCCTTGCCCTCGGAGGACCAGTCTTTCCCAGATTTACTGAGAGAGCCCACTGCGGCCAGAGCTCGACCGGTTGCGGTTGTTCCTGCGGCAACTCCTGAGGTCACCACAATATGAGTTGATCGAGCTGCGGAGGCCGAGACTTTGCCAATCAATTGGGTGATTCGGCCAGAAGCCAAGTTTTTAATCATGCTGGCTGCTTTGCTTGCACCACCACCTGAATTTTTAGGAGCTACGGCAGCTTGCTGTGTCTGTTTGCTTGGCGTGGTTTCCTTGGGTGCGCTTTCTTTAATTTTTTTAGGCACTTCCATTCTTACTTCTTTGTAGACTGTCGGTGGAACCGGAGTGAGGGCGTCATCCAAAGAATTATTTTTTGGGGCCAAGATAAAAAGAAAGGTCAGAATCATGGCGCCAATGGCTGTTGCATATAAAGATCGTTTGGCGTCCTTATCAAACATTTGGCTGGCATCCATGTGTTGAAGTGCTTCAATGTTGGACAAGTAAACTGTTCGTTGCGCGACTTCAAGGGGGCCAAGTTGTGTGATCTTCCATTCTTCGGTTTTTTCAGGGCGGAAGCGAGTGCCTGCCTGGTCATGCACAGAAATGAATGTCTCGGAAAC
>PEZR01000079.1:8823-19369 GCA_002773975.1 Bdellovibrio sp. CG10_big_fil_rev_8_21_14_0_10_47_8 | reverse complement strand
TCGATGCTACAAACAACAACGAAGGTTCCGGCACAGTCGCGCATCACCTCAAGCTCGAATTCCTTCCAGCCTAAAATGCTTTCTTCGACCAAGACCTCCGATGTCGGAGACTCACGCAGGGCCTGTACGATCATGGCTTGATATTCTTCTGGCGAATAGGCAATCCCACCGCCTCCGCCACCCAAGGTATAATTGGGTCGGAGAATCAGTGGAAATCCCAACTGATCTGCGACCTGCATGCCCTGTTCAAAACTTTTGACCATCTCGCTGCGCGGGTATTTTGCGCCGACCTGATCCAAGATGCTGCGGAAAAGCTCTCGGTCCTCCGCGGCCTTAATGACCGTAGGCACAGCCCCTAAAAGTTTCACGTTGTATTTGTCGAGAACCCCACTCGCATGAAGTTCTAAGGCCAGGTTGAGGGCTGTTTGCCCCCCCAAGGTTGGGATCAACGCATCCGGCTTTTCTTTTTCAATGATCTTTTCGATAAATAGAGCTCGCAGCGGTTCGACGTAAACTCGTGTCGCGATCTCGGGATCAGTCATGATGGTCGCTGGATTAGAGTTGACGAGAATAACTTCCAGACCTTCTTTCATCAAGGCCTTGCAAGCCTGGGTCCCCGAATAGTCAAACTCACAAGCCTGCCCGATGACAATCGGCCCTGAACCAATGATCAAAACCTTTTTTACGTCCTGTCTCAGTGGCACTATCCCCCCCAGGTATTTTCATTGGAGTAAATCATATTGATCTTCACATGACGGTAGCGCTCAAACTTGTAGCGCATTTTTATCAGCTTCAACATCATGTCCTCTGGGTTCAAGTCAGGATCTTTTTTATGACGTTTTATCTCGGCAAAAATATATTTTTTAGCATCCATGGGATGAAAACAAAAACCCCTAGTGAAAATCCAATTTTCCCCATCCGGAATTAAACGCGCCTCAAATATTTCCTCCGGGTCAAAGCCAAAAGTCCACGGTGAACGCTTAACCACCATTTTTTTTCCGGAGATGAGGTCTTTGATCGACATGTCATCGCCCTTCATTTTGATGAACTGAAAGAGACTGTGCCGATGCTGTCGTAGTTTTTCGACCAAATCCACTTCTTCATTGGAAAAACGAAGCTCTCTAGCCATAAATACGGCATCCAATGGAGTCTGGGCGTAGCCCTTTAATTCTCGGGTAAAAAAATACCAATCAAAAAACTGAGACATCCTCAGTTCAAAATGATCTGAGTTCTCATCCAAGATCCCTGCATTATCAAAAAACTCGGACTTGGCCATGCGAACTTCGTCTTTAAACTGATCCCCCGCAAAGTGGTGCAGAATTTTTTCAATCAGAACAAAGTATTTCTGTGCAGTGGACTCTAGTGTCTCTGTCATAACTGTTTTCTCCGAATCATTCGATCAATGAAAAAATCAAAAAGCTGGACCGCCTCGTGCGGACCCGGGTGACTTTCTGGGTGATACTGAATTCCTAGGCAGTTTCTGGTTTCGCTGTAAATACCTGCCACAGTCATATCGTTGAGGTTCACATGGCTGACACGAACGTCCTTGGGCAAAGTTTCTTTGTCGACCGCATACCCGTGATTCTGGCTGGTCATATAGATCTTTTTTAGAAGATCATCTCGAATCGGATGATTGGCTCCACGATGACCAAATTTAAGCTTGTAAGTTTGCGCCCCTAAAGCCAAACCCAAAATTTGATGACCCATACATATTCCATAAACAGGGATTCGCCCCAACAAACTGCGTACCGTTTCTGTGGCCACCTGAACATCCGTGGGATCACCAGGACCGTTGGTCAACATCACGCCGTCGGGTTTATATTTTTCAATCTCTTGAACTGAAGCTCTCGAGGAAAAAATAGCTAGCTCACTGCAACGATGGCTCAATTCACGCAGAATATTTTCTTTCGAACCGAAATCAAGCACTGCCACCCGCGGCCCCTTAGGGTCACTGCCTTTTCTCGTCTCAGTTTCTTTTCGCGAGGCCTCGAAAACCCAATCTTTTGCCAACTTCTTTTTTTCTTGAATCAATTCCTGAGCTTTTTTTATGGCGTCGGCCTTTGAGCTTGCACTCACCAACGCCCCCCAAGGAGTTCCACCCTCGCGCAATCGCAGCGCAATTGCGCGAGTATCCACATCCGATAGGCATGGGACTGAAAACTCGTTCAGTAGCCGAATCCAGGACGAGTCTCGCGGGGACTCTTGAAGCTGCAAACAAACAAAACCTTCGATCCACAAGCGTCGGCTCTCCCAACACTTTCGATCGACTCCATAATTCCCCTGCATAGAAGCCGTCATCACCACAATCTGAGAAAAATAACTGGGGTCTGTCGCAATCTCTTCATATCCCGAGTGAGATGTGTTGAAAACCACCTCTCCAGCGCGGCCTAACTGGGAGGAACTCCGCCACAGGCCTTCAAAAATTTCCCCGGTCTCAAGCACTAGATATCCGGCACTCATGGTCGTTCTCCCAATAGCCATCTCAACAGAGCCTCTCTCATCACCACTCCCCACCGAACCTGTTCAAAGATCATACAACGAGAATCCGCAAAAACTTCGCTTTCCAGCTCGATGCCGTGGTTGACTGGCCCGGGATGAAGAATCAAACCATCCGATCTGAGCTCCTTTAATGAATTTTGATTCAACCCATATCTTTGCCGATAGTCGTCCTTAGACAACGATACCTGATTCCCATGGCGTTCAAACTGAAACCGCAAAGCCATGACCGCATCGGCCCAGGCCAATCCAGACTTCAAATCTCTGAATGTTTGAACTGATGACTCTTTACTCAGAAACTCGTCGGGCCCACATTGACCAATCTCAAGCCCCGTCAACTTCATCAGCTCGAAGTGAGAAGCCGCGACCCGACTGTGCTTCAAATCCCCAACAATGAGAAGTTTACGTCCCTGAGTTTTTTTCCAACGAGATCGAAGGGTCAATGTATCCAAAAGAGCCTGGCTAGGATGCCCAAGCACTCCCCAGCCGGCATTAACAATCGGCATGGACACCTTCTTCTGCAGGAGATGTAGATCAACATTGTCACCACAGCGTATGATCAAGACCCGAGGGCTCATCGCTGCGATATTGAGAACGGAGTCCTCAATGCTCTCTCCCTTTTCCAAACTTGTCTTTTGGGCCCCATCAAACACCAATGGCCCCAAGCCCATGCGAATTGCCGCTGACTCAAAACTCAAGCGAGTTCGTGTGCTGGCCTCAAAGAACAACAATGCTGCGGTTTCACCAGACCAGGATTTTAAACCCTCTTTCGAAGACCCTAGCTGTTCGGCAAAAGAAAAAAGAGATTCGATTTGAGAAGACGAAAAAGACTGAAAATTGAGGAGGGATAGGCTGCTCGCGGGCATTGACAATGACGGTAACGAAGCAAAGATCCTGTGTCAATTGAGAGCCTCTTATTTTGGGACTAAACCCATTCGCTCCCAACGCAGCGTTGGAAAGCGATTGTCCCAAAACTTATCTCGCCAATCTAGCGACAGCCACACCAAAATCACACGACCATCGATTCTGGCGATCGGCACACTGCCCCAGTAGCGCGAATCGTCACTGGAATCTCGATTATCTCCTAGAACAAAAACTTCATTTGGTGGCACAATGAAGGGGCCAAAATTATGGTTGAGCCCGCCTTTTTTGGCATCTGTTTTTTGCATGATGAGATGCCACGACTGAGGCCCTATATTCTCTTCCACCAGCTTAAAAAAATCCGGATTCATCATGCCGGGACCTAGGGCTTTTGATCCACTATTGTCATCAACGGAAATCTCGCGATAGGTGGCCTTTTGTCCGTTGAGAACCAACACATCATTTTCCACCTGAATGCGGTCCCCGGGGAGACCAATGACTCGTTTCACATAGGTAATGTGGGGTTGATCTGGGTAAGAAAACACAATCAGCGTTCCGCGATCCGGGACCGCCGCTGAGGTTTTAAACTGACTCAACGGAATCTTCACTCCGTACGGTAAACGAAATGCAAAGATGAAATCTCCTGGCAGAAGAGTAGGAGCCATCGAACCCGTAGGCACCTTGTAGCCCGTGAGAATAAAGGTTCGCACCACCAATGCCAAAAAAATTGCGACCAAAATATTTTCAACATAATCGCGCCAGTTACCCATATGAATTTAGTGTCTCTAGCTAATGGATAAATTGCAAGAGCCGAGACCAACGAAGAGTCCCCGGATCGCAAATAAACTGAGCAGATTCGAGTGTTTCATCACAGGAAAGCCAGATCAACGAAGCTCGTCCGACCAAATATTTTTCCGGCACAAATCCCCAAAACCTAGAATCATTCGACTGATCACGATTGTCACCCATCACAAAGAAATGCTGATCAGGCACTTTGACCTTTGAGAACTCCGAGAATTCTTTATTCAGGTAACGAACAACGTGAGTCGAATCCCCCTCGACTTCGGAGAAATACTGAAATTCGTCCTCTTCCTCAGAACCCACCGGCAATAAGGTCTGAGAAATTTTTTTGCCGTTCACTCGAAGATCCCCGTGGCGAACTGAGATCTCGTCGCCGGCCGTGGCCACCACTCTTTTCACGTAATAAACATCTGGATTTTCAGGAAAGCGAAAGACAACGACACTTCCCTTTGTTGGCCCCGCCCACTGCCAGAGAAAAGATTTTCCGAAGGGCACATGGACTCCGTAGGACAGTTTGTTGACAAAAATGTGATCATGGATCAAGAGCGTTGGGATCATCGACCCGGATGGAATAACAAAGGGTTCAAACACCAACCACCGAATAAGAACCACCAAAAAAATGGGGCCAAAAAAAGTGACCAGAGCTTGGGGCCAAGTGCCCCGGAGATTTTTCTTCATTTTTTAATTCACAATGTGGAAAAAGCGCTTCCAACGAATCGTCAACGGATTGCAGAGAAAGGGAACATTTGGAGTTGTTTCTTCACAAGACAACCAAACCATACTCGCCCGACCCAAAATATTTTTTTCCGGCAAAAATCCCCAAATACGACTGTCGGCAGAACGATTGCGATTGTCCCCCATAACAAAAAGGTGATCAGGGGGAACTGTGACCGATTCAAAGGTATCATAGATATCCCCTCGTCGAATCAAGACAGAATGCTCCTTGCCCTCCAGCACTTCGGTAAAGTGCACATAATTGTCTTTGGTATCGTAAATATCTCCGTCACTGCGGAAGTCCTCATCCCGAAGCCAGTCAAAATCCTCGTTCGATACCGGAACCTTCTTTTCTTGAGGCTTGTCGTTGATATAAAGAGTGCCATTTTCATAGGAGATTTTGTCCCCAGGCAAACCAACCACCCTTTTTATAAAAAAAGTGCTCATATCCCGAGGGTATTTAAAAACAATCACCTCGCCCCGCTTGGGCTCCGAGAACTTTGCCATCCACTCTTCACTGAAAGGTGCTCGGATTCCGTAAACAAATTTATTTACGAAAATATGATCGTGAATCAGCAGCGAGGGCAACATCGAGCCGGACGGAATGACGTAAGCCTCAAAAAAGATCCACCGAATAAATAGCGCGACGACAACGGCCAAGGCCATTGAGCCCCAACCTTCGGTCCAAAATAACTTGGTTTTAAAATCCAGGCTTTTCCACTTGTCCATTTTGTCCATCTTATCTCTAGAATCGGACGGGCCATTTTTTGATTTGTTGTCTGTATTCATATATGTTCCCCGGTCTGGGCTCAGTCTGTCAGCTCAATGTCCATCTGGCAATTGAATCTCGAAGACAAACTGGAAAACAAATCAGTCTTCAATTTTGAGAATGGCCAAGAAGGCTTCCTGCGGAACGTCGACGCTCCCAATTTGCTTCATGCGCTTCTTGCCCTCTTTTTGTCGCTCGAGCAATTTTCGTTTTCGCGAGATATCTCCACCATAACATTTTGCGGTGACGTCTTTACGCAAAGCCCCCAACGTTTCTCGAGCAACCACCTTGGCGCCAATCACGGCCTGGATGGCCACCTGATATTGCTGACGAGGAATCAGCTCCTTCATCTTTTCAGCCAAAGCTCGTCCACGGGTCTGAGCCTTGCTGCGGTGAAGGATCAACGACAATGCATCCACTGGTTCCGTGTTGATAAGAATATCCATTTTTACCAGATCAGCCTCTTCAAATCCCATCAATTCGTACTCAAGGGAGGCATAACCCTTTGAGATGGACTTCAAGCGGTCATAAAAATCCATCACCATCTCATTCATCGGCAATCGATATTCAATGATGACTTTTGTTGAGCTAACATAATCCATTTTGATCTGAATTCCACGCTTGTCTTCACAGAGCTTAAGAATGCCGCCGATATAGTCCGTCGGAGTGTGGATCGTAACCTTCACAAAGGGTTCTTCCATTTTTTCAATTTTAGTCTCATCGGGCAGCTGCGCTGGATTTTCCAAATCAATCACAGATCCGTCTTTGAGGTGGACCTTATAGACCACAGTTGGCGCCGTTGTGATCAGATTGAGATTGAATTCTCGCTCCAAACGCTCCTGAACGATCTCCATATGCAACAGACCCAAAAATCCACAACGATATCCAAAGCCAAGCGCCAAAGACTTTTCAGTTTCAAACGTAAGAGAAGAGTCGTTCAGACAAAGTTTATCCAACGCATCCCTGAGATTTTCATATTCGCTGGCCACCACCGGAAAAATCCCCGCAAAAACCATCGGCTTGATACGCTGAAATCCCGGCAAGGGCTCCTTGGCTGGGTTTTTCACTGAGGTGACCGTGTCTCCCACTTTGACATCACGAATGTCTTTAATTCCGCAAACGATAAATCCCACTTCTCCCGCCAAAAGTTCATCCACAGGATCTGGGAAGGGACGATACTTTCCAAGACGCAAAACCTCATAGTCGCCATCGGTCGCCATGAATTTAATACGATCACCTTTTTTGATGCCGCCATCCATAGCGCGCACCAACACCACGACCCCTTGGTAAGAATCGAACCACGAATCAAAAATCAAAGCCCGCAAGGGGAGACTGCGGTCAGCCTTGGGCGGTGGAACCTTTTTTACAATGGCTTCGAGAATATCTCGAATTCCGATGCGCTCTTTGGCCGAGGTCAAGATGGCCTCGGAACAATCCAGGCCAATGGTGTCCTCGATTTGCTTTTTTACGCCCTCAGGATCTGCGGAGGGCAAATCAATTTTATTCAAAACAGGAATGATCTCTAGATTATTCCCCAGGGCCAAATAAACATTGGCTAAGGTCTGAGCTTCTACGCCCTGATTGGCATCCACCACCAAAATAGCCCCTTCGCAAGCGGCCAGCGAACGGGAAACCTCGTAGCTAAAATCCACATGCCCGGGGGTATCAATGAGATTGATCTGGTAGGTTTGCCCATCAAGAGCCTTGTAGGTCAAACAAACTGTCTGAGCCTTGATGGTGATTCCTCTCTCACGCTCGAGTTCCATGTTGTCCAAAAACTGAGCTTTTTCCTCACGCGCAGTCAAGGACCCCGTTTCTGCAAGCAAAGCGTCTGCAAGCGTGGACTTGCCATGATCGATATGAGCAATGATCGAGAAGTTTCGAATGTACTTGGGATCCATGGATCTCGTTTCTTAAGACAATGTCTTTACTGTCTCTTTGAGGAGCTCGACTCGGTTGGTGTTTTCCCATGAAAAGCCCTCGCGGCCAAAGTGACCATAGGTCGCAGTCTGACTGTAAATCGGTCGGAGCAAATCAAAGTCGCGAACGATCTGCGCCGGTTTTAAACTCCAAATTTTTCGAACAGCTTTTTCTAGAATCTCAGAGCCAACTTTGCCAGTACCAAAATCGTTCACGTTGATACTGACCGGCTCAGCCACCCCAATCGCATAGGCCACTTGAACCAAACATTTTTCGGCAAGGCCTGCAGCCACTATATTCTTAGCAACATGCCGTGACGCATAGGCCGCCGAACGATCTACTTTGCTCGGATCTTTTCCAGAGAAGGCTCCGCCACCGTGAGCTCCATGACCACCATAGGTGTCCACAATGATTTTTCGTCCAGTCAAGCCGGCATCACCCATGGGACCACCGACAACGAACCGACCTGTCGGGTTCACAAGAATTTTTGTTTTATTGTCGATCCATTGAGAGGGGATCACTTTGCGAAGAACACTCTCGACAACATAGTCCTTAAGTTGAGCTTGAGTTGCAGATTCCGTGTGCTGAGTGGAGACCACAATCGTATCGATCCGTTTTGCGTGGCCATTTTCATACTCAACTGTCACCTGAGATTTTGCATCCGGGCGCAAAAAGGCAGCCTGTCCGGCCTTTCTCTGCAATGCCATCTCCTGCAAAATTTTGTGGGACATTGAAATTGTGAGCGGCATCATTTCTGGCGTCTCGTTGACGGCGTAACCAAACATCAATCCTTGGTCCCCGGCGCCCTGCTCAGCACTGCCAGTTTCCTTCACGCCCATCGCGATATCGGGAGACTGTTGCCCCACAGCGACGATCACGCCACAGGTGCTGAAATCAAAACCTTTATCCGAAGAATCGTAACCAATTTTTTTCACCGCTTCGCGCGCAATATCAGGAATATTGATTTTAGCTTTGGTCGAAATTTCTCCCGCCACACAGATAAGCCCCGTGGTGAGCAAGGTTTCACAAGCCACACGGCCATGAGGATCCTGCGCTAGAATAGCATCCAAAACGGCATCACTGATCTGATCCGCCATTTTATCGGGATGACCTTCGGAAACGGATTCACTGGTAAAAAGATAGTTTTTCAGCTGCGACATGTGGCCTCCTCAAAAGCGGTGAATTTTCCAAGCTTTCGGAGGCTACAAAATGTCGCAGCCAGGGTCAATTGTGAAGCCCGTTTACGCGGGCTTTTTTATGGAAACCTTGGCTTTCCACTCGGAGTGGTCGTACTCGAGACGATTGTTCACGAACTCAAAACGAGCCTCTTTCGAGAGGGCGTACTCTTTGTGCTGTTGCAATTTTTGTTTCTTTTTTTGGAACTGCTTGCTTAGTTTTTCAGCAACCTCATCCACCGCCAAATAAAAGGAATCAGCATGACCCGATGCCTTGAAAAATCCATTCCCATTCTGAACTGAAACTTCGACACAGCAATCGTGGTGCTTTCCCTTGCTGTAATAGACCTGCCAAACACTGTCTTTCAGCAAAAAACGCGAGGCCCGCTCAAAGCACTCCTCAGAGTAGCTTTTCAATGATTCCGACACATCCACATGCTTAAAAGTATGCTTCCACCTCATAGCACCCCCTACCTTCTCTTATCGGCAAACCCCGACCAAAGTTGAGTAGGTCACATTTTCCTTTTTACAACCCGGAGCGTATAACGCGGCATTGCTACCAAATAAGGGAAGGCACTTATTGAGGTTTTGTTGAGGTTGGGCGGATTTTTGGGGCTGGTGTCTGAAGATTTGACGGTTTTAATGGGTCTATGCGAGCTGATGGCCCCTTGGCGGAGCACAGAACTTGCTCTGCAGAGCGTCGTTTAGAGTGTCGACAGTTATTTTGAGATGAGCCTTGGCTCGGGAAGGTTTTTTACGATGAAAACTCATATGAAAATTCAGCTGATCTTTATTCTTTTGGTTCATATTTTGGGGTTTCAATTGGCTCATGCTTCGGAGTTTTCTCTGGCGTCACAAGTCGCCGTCCGTGTACAAAAAAGCATGGGTTGCCCCGAATCCATTCTCTGCCAACCCACAGCCAACAAAAATCTCTTTTCTTGTGAACGCCTTGTTCCCAATGAATTTGCCAACCTTGATGCCCTAGAGACCCCAACCGCGACTCTTTTCAAAATTGAAGCTCAATTGCAGAAAGACGGAGCTGTCCATACATTGATTTTAGATTCGACTATCGTTCCTCTTTATTGAACGACTGGCCCCAACAAGGTGACGGATCAGCTTTTCGCAGATGACTTGCGAAATCGTCTGAAGAGATCCACGGCCACAAATAGCGCGATCAACACACCAATTAAGATTGGAATCCAGGGCAGGTCTGCCTTGACCACGATGTTTGTAACGAAACTGCCATAGTTGGCAAAAGCGCGCCCCTGAGAAACCCCTGAAACCAATGCGAATATCACATAGGCCGAGCCCGTCAAAGCTCCAGCATTTTGAATTTTGATTTCCACATTTTTAGTCTCGCCGGGTCCCAGCTTCATCGCAGATTGCGACAGGCTGAATTTCATTTCACGAGGCTCAATCATCTCAAGACGAACATCCACCTCATTTTTTGAGCTGTTGTTCAGAGTCATCTCTAGCGCTGCGGTATCCACCACATCAATGGCGCCGTTGCCGTTGATGGGTTTCCCAAAAGTAATCAACACCGGTGGCTCGGGCTCGGGCAAAGTGCCCGGCTTCAAAGTATAGCTCTGAAGAAACGTGCTGCTAAATGGCACCCGGTTGCCATCTCGGTACAAAATACGAAATGGCACCTGGTGAAATCCTGGCGTTTCCAAGTCCAACTGCTTTTCAGTGAGCTCAACCGAAAAACTCTTTGTTCCCGACATCTCAATATTGCCAAAATCCGCCAGAATCAGCTCGCCCCGGATGGACTGAAGTTTCACGTCCACCGCTTGCTCATCTCCCTCATTTT
>PEZR01000079.1:1593-8809 GCA_002773975.1 Bdellovibrio sp. CG10_big_fil_rev_8_21_14_0_10_47_8 | reverse complement strand
AAGGGTCATTAAAAACAGACTGCTGCCAAGTTTAAAAACGAAATTTCTTTTCATCACAACTCCTGTGCCGGACCTATTTTAGATCGCTGACCCTCATTCTGTGCAAACGACGGGAAAAAGTCCACAAGGCTTTTGCCAATTTCAGACTGTCCCCCAACAACGAGACCGAAGATTCCCCCTCATGATTTTCTAAAACCACCGGCAGCTCTACCGCTTTTGCTCCCGCTTTTTGTGCCAGGCTGATCAGTTCCACAGAAAAAAAATAGTTATCATATTCGGACCATCGGATCATTTTCTGGGCAAGCTCTGTCTGGATCAGAATCGTGCCCTGACTGTCCTTGGGGGTCTTCCACCCCAACATCAAAGCCCGCAAAAACCAAAAGCCCATAGACACCACCCGACGCTTAAGACCATAACCCGCAATTCTCGAAGCCGGATGAGCTTTTGAACCAATCGCCAATTCAGGTCTTTGTCCAGACTGTGAAAAAATTTTTTCCAATGACTGAATGTCGGTAAAACCAAAAGGCAAATCGCTGGCCGAGAGTACACAATAAGGACTCTTGGCATTTTTAATTCCCAACTTATAGCCCGCACCGATGCCTTTGTCGTCAGTGTGATAGAGCTCCACTCCGGCCGGCATCTTTTGAGTGATCTGTTGTCGTTTTTCTTCGCTCCACATGGGACCGTTGTGACACAAAAGAACCTGCTCGATCTGCCAGGTCCTTCCCTGTTCTTGAAGCAACGCCAGAGTCTTGTCGAGTCTCTCAACATCAGAATGAAATGGAAGAATCAGCGCATACATTGGGGTCAGTTCTTTTTTCGGCGCAACATCAGCTCAAGGACCTCTTGATAGAGCTCCGGCACCAAGTTCTCTTTGCAACAATCTCGCACCAGATCCGAATCCGGCGAAGCGATCGGCAAAAAAGTTTTTCCACAAGCACACACCATTTGATGGCATTGGGCCGGAAATCCCATGGCCAAATGAAAAGGCGGCACATCTTTGGTAACGATCGCGCCAGCACCAATCATCGCAAACGCGCCGATGGTCACACCACAACGAATAATCGCGCCTGCGCCAATAGCCATTCCAATTTCTAGATTGGTTTCCACCAGCTCCCAGGACTTCGTGCCCACTCGAGGGTTCTGATCATTGGTAAAAATCACGTGAGGACCAACAAAACACCAAGGTGCAATCTTCAAACCTTGATAAACACTGACCCCATTTTGAATGCGGCTATGATGTCCAACATGAACACCGGTATCAATGTACACGTCTTTCCCTAGGGAAACAGAATTCCCAAGAACTGCGCCTTTGCGCACATGACAGAAATGCCAAACTTTTGCATCGTCTTCAAGAATGGCACCTTCTTCAACGAAAGAAGAGGGGTGAGCGTATCCTTTAGCCAATTTTTTCTCTCCTGTGAATCCATGGGCTGAGTCCTTTCCAGACTAGCACACAAACCCCCAGAAGTGAGATCAGGAAAGAGATCTTTTCCGCCCATCCAATGCGGTATATTAGGCTCAAAGTCGGGCTCTTTGTTTCAACCATCATCATATTCGGAGTGATCAGCTCAACTGGCTCACCGGTATCTGTTTTCCAATTAGGAAAGTAAGAAATCTTGAAAAAGATTTTTTGCGGCCGTTCCATGGAAGCTTTGGTATCGTTCACATGATAACTTTGCCCATCACTGCTCCATGAGCCGGACAAGGGCTCAAGTGTTTGCGGCCCTACTTTGACCTCTTTGACAGCCGTGGGCTCAAAGGACTTGCCAGGCTCGATCAACACTCTGTTTTCCAAACTCTCTGGAAATGCCAGTACCGTTTGCATTAAAGGTGCCGAAGAAGAAATACGGGGGAGGTCTCCGTGTAAGATGCTTGCAATTCGAGATTCGGGATTAATCTTGAAAATTTGGAAAGCCTGGTTTTCATAAACAACCGGATACTTCA
This sequence comes from Bdellovibrio sp. CG10_big_fil_rev_8_21_14_0_10_47_8, assembly GCA_002773975.1. GTDB lineage: Bacteria > Bdellovibrionota > Bdellovibrionia > Bdellovibrionales > Bdellovibrionaceae > 21-14-0-10-47-8. The sequence goes on along the minus strand of PEZR01000079.1, from coordinate 6,862 downwards.
ACGCGGCCAGAGACTTCTTTACATCGTCGCTGTAGGCAATAAAATATTTCACATTGAAGAGAGACAAATATCGGACCCCCTTCACTGCATCTTTGTCCGGGACCTCTACGGGAAATCCAGGCCACCAGGTTTGGCGATTAAAATAGAAACTGATGAATAAGTAAGTTGGATACGATGGAGAGCTCTCCATCAAAAGCCCCTCGACAATGGGTTTGCCCGTCATGTAAGGCGTGAGTTCAAAAATTCGAGGCGATCCATAAGAATTATAATCCCAATACTCCGCTGCCACTCGAGTTTCAGGATCGTCGAGCTGACGAAGATAGTCCCAGACGCCGAGGACATCCTCTGAGTTCTGCTTTCGTTCGATTCCGGACATGTTCCAGGTCCACCATCCTGGCACCTCCTCCATCGGTCGGCGCAAAATGGTCGGCAAAGCTTGGTCCAAATACCGAGAGGGGTAATAGCTCTGTAAAATTAAAATTGCTGCGACTCCAAAAAAGGACCACTGCAGATTCCAAGATCCAACAACCTCTTTGAGTGTCGCCATAAAGACAATGAGAGACAGAAAATACACCTCAGCTGGAATACGTATATGCAAGAGCGGTGTGTTTTTTAAAAATTTCATCGAAATAGCGGACAGAACGGTCAGGAGCAAAAGACTCAATGGAAAATTGATTTTCTTTTTCTGAATCAAGCAGATCCCCGCAAAAACAAAACATCCGGCATAGAGCAACAGAAAGAGAGGTTTATCCATCTGTAAAACTCGATAAATCTCGAGCCAATCGACCTCGGTATTATTGATCGGGGCCACGGTGTTTTTTCGATACCATAAAAATGGAATCCAAAAAAAAGACGTGAGCGCCAATGCCAATAGAGGGCCAAAGAACTGTGGCCATATCTTTTTAAGACTCTTCGTCTGAACGAGCTCAACAATAAAATAGCAGACCAGCATAAGACCTGCGAAAAGAGCCGAGTACACATGGCCTAAAATAGCCAACGAAAAAAACAGAACTCCACCGACTTTATTCAAATCTCTTCGCAACAAATAGGAGGCATAACCCACCATCATCGTCAGGCCAAATTGATGAGAAAACTGTCCCGCCAAAAAACTTTTAAAATTCCCGCCGCCCCGACTATCAAGTTCATTGAGAAAAATCCCCAAACCCAAGGTCGTAAATAATGTGGCCAGAGGAATAGAGAGCCAACGTCTCGAGCTCCAATAGAAAACGACCGGAATGAGAGTTGCGCAAATTAGCATCGTGCTCTTAAATGCGACGGCCTCGGGCGCGCCCAACCACTCGAGCCCCACCGTCAGTGCATACATCGGATAAAAATAGAAATAAAGAAATGGGAACCCACCAAACCAACCGTGATTCCAAGACCAAAAATGACCACTTTCCCACTGCATCTTCAGGCTCTTGGCCACCCAGGGATGAGAGATCATATCCCCACCTGCCACATGCGTGTCCAAAAAACTCAGCTGATATTGAAAGAGACCCAGGAAAAAAGTGACGATCACCGTGAGAGTGAACACATCCATCCATTTTTCCCACGATTTTGGTGCCTTTAACATAGAACCTAGAATATTTTCTTACGTCGACTTGAAGGCAAAATTTTCAGAACGTCTCTGTACTTCGCCACCGTTCGTCGAGCAATTTGAATCCCATCAACCTTCAATTGATCAACAATCTGCTGATCTGAAAGAGGGCTTTTAGGGTCTTCCTTGGTGATTAGCTCCTTGATTTTCATCTTCACGGACTCGCTGGCCAAAGACTCACCGTCAGAGGTAGAAATTCCAGAATTGAAGAAATACTTTAATTCAAAAATTCCCTGAGGAGTATGCACATATTTAGAGGTCGTCACACGACTGACCGTCGACTCATGCATACCGATATCATTCGCGATGTCCCGCAAGACCATGGGACGAATAAAGTTGGAGCCTTTTTCCAAAAACTCGCGCTGATGCTTAACAATGCTCTCCGTGACCTTGTAAATCGTGCGCTGCCTTTGATGGATAGATTTAATCAACCAAACTGCTGAGCGCAGCTTCTCTTGGATATAATCTTGAGTTTTGGCATTTCGATCAGGACCTTTGAGCATATTACGATAGAAATTCGAAATTTTTAGTCGTGGCAGACCATCTTCGTTCAAAGACACCATATAGTCATCGCCGACCTTGTACACATACACATCTGGCATCACGTACTGAGTATCTGCCGGAGAGTAGGCCCGCCCTGGTTTTGGATCCATGGTGTAGATGATTTTACAAATTTCTGCCACCTCTTGAATTTCTCGTCCCAGAGCTTTGGCAATGACTTCATAATTTCGTTTTTCAAGATCCTTCAGGTGATTGTTGATAAGGCTCACCAAATCATGAGTATCTTCCTCGAGCGCTTTGGCCTGCAACAACAGACATTCTTTCAAGTCTCGCGCACCGATACCCGGAGGATCCAATTCTTGTACAAAAGTGAGAACGTCTTGAACGTCTTCGAGCTTGATGTTCTCGCTGCTGGCAATTTCTTCGAGTGGCGTCAAAATATAGCCATCGTCATCAATATAATCGATCAAAACTTCGGCCACAGCCAATTCATCATCATTGAAGCCATACATTTTTGCTTGCCACTGAAGATACTCGTGCAATGTCTGAGTCGTCGTGATGACGTTCTCATAATTCATGATCTCTTCATTGCCGGAACTCTGCTGAGGTGGCTTATAGGAATTTTCTAAATAGGAGTCCCATTCAAATTCATCTTGCTTCTGAGGATCCTGATCATTGACGTTGGCTTCTGCCTGAGGATCGACCGCATCGGAAGCCTCTTTCACTCTCTGGAGGTCCTCTTCCTTGACCTCTTGAGTCTCTTCCAGAATCGGGTTCTCTTCGAGCTCTTTACGAACAGCCGTCTCTAGTTCCATACGCGAAAGCTGCAAAAGCTTGATCGCTTGTTGCAACTGCGGCGTCATGCGCAGCGTCTGACTGAGATTCATGGACTGTTTGAGCTGAACGGCCAAGAGCACACTCCTTCACGCTAAAAAAAAGACCTACAACTTAAAATTTTCCCCTAAATAAAACTTTTTGGCTAGCTCTGAGTTGGTAATTTCATGAGCTGTCCCCTGGACCTGGATCTGGCCATCTTTCATAATATAGGCACGATCACAGATCCCCAAGGTCTCACGCACATTGTGATCTGTGATGAGCACTCCAATGCCATCAGCCTTGAGCTGGCGAATAATATCTTGAATATCTGCCACCGCAATAGGATCGATCCCCGCAAAAGGTTCGTCGAGCAATAAAAATTTAGGCGACCCAGCCAAAGCTCGAGCGATCTCGACCCGACGGCGCTCTCCCCCCGAGAGTGAGAATCCATAACTGTCTCGAATATGATTAATACGAAAGTCCTGAAGCAAAGCTTCTAATTTTTCAGATCGGCGGGAATCCGAATATCCCTGGGCCTCGAGTGCCACTTGAATATTTTCTGCCACAGTCAGCTTTCGAAAAATGCTTGGTTCTTGCGCCAAATAGCTAAGGCCAACCCGAGCTCGACGATACATCGGCTCTTGGCCGATGGACTCACTGTCGATTAAAATATCCCCAGAATCTGGATGCACCAAACCCACCACCATATAGAAACTGGTAGTCTTCCCCGCGCCATTGGGCCCCAAGAGACCAACAACCTGACCGGATTCCACCGTGAAAGAGACGTTTTGAACGACTTTTCGTTTTTTAAAGGACTTTGAAATGTCGGAAACCGTCAGTAAACTCATGGGTCTCAATCTTCTAGTTATTGGCTGTCATCTGTCTTTTTTTTGACTTTATTTACTTTAACTCGTTTTCCACCATCAATGAAGACAATTTCCTCACCAGTGAGTTCGTCACTGTTTTGCACCACCCGAGGATGACCGCTGAAAACAAACTTATTTTGCTCTGGATCAAAGCGCACCGAGTCCGAGGTCGCGTATTTGTCGACATCGCTGACTTTGACGCCCCCCTTCACCACGACGGACTGAAGAATATCTACCCCGGGTCGATATTCAAAAGTGGCCTCGGGCCCTTCCATCTTTAAACTTTCGACTTGGATCGACACGTTCTGCATAAATTTAGCCATTCGATTTTGTCCGGAAAACTCTGCACTCTCGCTAAAAATTTCTAATTTTTTTCCATCTCGTAAAACTTTTTGTGCTTTGACCTGCCTTTTAATGGTCATGATTTTTTCTTCCACTTTCGTTTCCATTTCTTCGCCCTCAAGAAAAAGACCTTTCTCTTTACCTTCAGGGGGCCCCGTCATGCTCACATGGCCTGGGCTATAAAGAAGCCTTTCAGTTGCCTTATAAAACGCACTGGGGGACCGAAAAACATATCCATTCGAAGAGGTGGTAACGACGTGACCCTCGATTTGCATATCACGAGTGACAGGCTCTACTTTTCCCATGTCTCCAGTCACTGTAAAATCCACCTTATCATTGTTATAAAAAAGCACCTTCACATTGCGTAATTTCCAGCCACCCTGCCGCTCGACACTCTCTGCCGATTCTGAGAAAAACTCCCAGTCTCGGGTTCCCTGGCGACTTTCTGAATAGTGAACACCTTGCATCTTTTGTTGAGTTTGAGTCTGACCGGCCGGAATATTTTGGGCTTCTGGCGATGACGCTTCGATGGGTCGAGCCTCGGTCTCTGGCTTTTCTTCCAAATGAGACGGGAATACGAGCAGAATCTCAACGAATAAGAAAATCAATAGAAAGGAAAAAAAAAGTCCCGAAAATTTTTTCATCGAATATTTTTTCAGGTTTTTGGCAAAGATTCTAGGGCTCTTGTTTTTCTCGATTGACCGCAAAGTTAATTTCGCCAGCGCCTGCCTCAGTCACTGTGTACATCACTTTCTTGACGGTCAGGAAATCAATTCCCTTATCGGCTTGAATTGTCACCTTGTTCCAAGAGTGAAGATCTTGATCTGACTCTCCGCGAGCAGCCTCCACCGCGTCCTGAAGCTTCTTCTGCAGACTGCGTTCATACTCTTCTTTGGCTTTTCTCAGGGCTTCCACCAAACCAGCGTGCAAAGTGGGGATCATCCAAGCTTCTTGTTCTTTCAGTTGGTCAAAACTAATGATCACCGTTTTATCCAAAAGAACCTCTTTGCGAGAAATCGTAACGACAACCGCGGGCTTCAGCTCCTTGATTTGTTGGGCCTTTGGAAGAGTCACTTCTTTCGGGATGTATAAAACTTGCCCAGTGACGTTGTAATTCTGAAGCAAAAACACCACCAACACTGTGAAC
>PEZR01000079.1:0-1585 GCA_002773975.1 Bdellovibrio sp. CG10_big_fil_rev_8_21_14_0_10_47_8 | reverse complement strand
CATGGCGGTCAGCGAGAGCACAGCGGCAACATCTCGTTTGGCTTTTTTTCGTCGCAACAGGCGACTGTATCGGTATCTTTCACCCGGCGCATGGATTGGCATTAGTTTGGCCCTCCAGTAAGAACTGAAATTTGAGGAAACCCAGCTTTCAAAAATACATCCATGCCACGAATAAGTCGCTCATACGGAAGATCATCAGACATTGCGATGGCTGCATCGACCTTATTTGGATAAAGCTGTTTTGCTTTTTCCAGCTGGGCGACCAAACCCACGTCGTCATATTCACTTTGAGCCATTGGAATATTGATCACCTGTTTACCAATGCTCAGCAGGTAACCGTTGGCCCGAATATCTAGCTTGAGAACAGTGTCCGCATCAGGAGGAGGAGTCGGCGTCTGTTCACTTCGTTTTCCGTACAGGGAGCTGCCAATCTGAATCATCGAAACCTGGCTCCATACGGCTGTGATCAAAAGAAAGGTGATCAACACACTCATCAAATCGATGAATGGAACAAGGTTCAATTCCAATGAAACCTTGCGTCCGCCTTTGCCACCACCAGTATCGATATGTGCCATGGTTTTTTATTCCTTCAGTTTGTCTCTGTTGCTAGCAACCAAATTCAAAAGACTCATGCTGGTCTCTGTGACATCATTTTCTGCCCGCTGAATTCGCAGCTGAAAATATCCGTAAGCCACAATGGAAACAATCGCCACCACCAGACCGAATGCCGTACAATTCAGGGCGTGGGAAATCCCTTTCGAGAGCTCCATCGCCTTTTCTGCAGGATCAGCAGCCGCGACCGCACGGAAAGATTTAATCATCCCCATGATGGTTCCAAGCAATCCCGCTAACACCGCAACGTTCCCGGTCACAGCTAGAAAGGAAGTCCATCCCTCTAAACGGGGGCCTTCTTTGAGGGCCGCCGCGTCCATCGCCACTTGAACCTCTTCATCAGGGCGTTTGTTCATCACTTGAACCAAACCCGCCTTCACCACATTGGTCAGTGGAACCTGACGAGCATCACAAAATGAAATCGCCTGGCGAAGATCTCCGCGAAGAATCATCCCAAAGATATTGTCGGTGAAATCTTTTTTATCGATACCCAGATTTTTCAGAGTGAGAAACCTTTCGATCACCAAGAAAACGGTGATCAGAGCGATAAAAAGAATCACATACATGACTCCTCCGCCCTCTTCGAAAGCCCTCTGTATAAATGGCATGTTGTCCGATGCTGCCTGTGCTGTCACTGTTGGATCCACTGTGTTCCTCCTATTTCATCAATCTATTTTTGCGCTCCAAATACAAACGGGTAATCGACCACCGCGATCGTTCCCGTAGGTGGCTCGGGAAATCGAGCCTCACGAATGCGTGCAGCAACACAAGATTCTACCGTGGCATTACCCATGGTGGAGCTCTTGGTTTTTGATGATCGCACTCGTCCTTGTTCCATAATTTCAAATTGAATAACTACTTTGCCTTCAAGCCCCGAGTTGACACGCAGTTGCCGCTCGTAACAAGACTTGATCTGATTCAAAATCGAACGAATCACTCGTCGAACGGCCTCGCGATCAATTGTCCCTTCCCA
>PEZR01000060.1:10438-10626 GCA_002773975.1 Bdellovibrio sp. CG10_big_fil_rev_8_21_14_0_10_47_8 | reverse complement strand
CGCGCCGCCGACATGAAGGCAGCAGGTCTTGCTTGCCAGGATTACGACCCTACTCTGGATCAATTCAGCCCCACCGAGGTCGCTGACTTTGTAAAAAATGTGATTGAGGCGCAAATTGAGGCTCCGAAAATGGTCGCTGGGGTCATCGATCAGGCCAGCTATTGGGATCGAACAATTTTAATCGACAA
>PEZR01000060.1:0-10416 GCA_002773975.1 Bdellovibrio sp. CG10_big_fil_rev_8_21_14_0_10_47_8 | reverse complement strand
TCCATGCAAGATGCTGGCGCCATTGCTGCCGTTGAGCTTCGTGATCCGTATGCTCAAATCGCCAAGGATTTTGAATTTGATCGGTCTATTTATGATAGCTTCTTTTGGTCCAACAATATTTATGAAATCCCACCGACAACGGCCACCGCTCCTGAGATTACGGTGGTCAAAGAAATCTATGATGTCGGCACCGTCGAGAAAAAAGGTTTCGATCACCCCGAAGTCAAACCGAAAAACGTTGCGGTCAATGGCAACCAGCCCGTTGCCTCGTTGAACTTTGTCCCAGATGCCGTTAGCAGCGCCAACCGCGTTCATATCACCGTGTCCGGAACAAATGTGGTGGGATTTCGATACAAATTGGGACCCAGCGATTCCACCAATTGCAAAGATGCCACCGGGTACAGCTTAGCCCTATCTGCGGCCACAGCCATTGATCGTGATCTGGCTGGTTTTCCAGATGGACCAATAACAGTTTGTGTTCTTGGCCGAGATAGCTCGGGCGCTGAGCAGTCAGAGAGCAACCCGACTGCTTACCAATGGCGAAAAACTGCTGGCTCACCGGTCACCACCCAAAGTGCCAATGATCTTGGCATCAGCAAAACGACTCAAAGTTCATCAGCGTCGTCATTAGCGGTCCAAAAAACCGGCTCTGTCGGATCAATGCCTCCTCAAGTTCAAATCTCTGGATATCCTCAAGGCGACAGCTCGACCCTGTCCTTCCAATTGCGCGCATCCGGAGCGGATATTACCTATTACCGAGTCAAATATGGTCCAAGTTCCAGCGTTCGGTGTTTAGACACTTCTGGCTACTCGAATTTTATCAATATCTCTCAGAGCTACAAAGTGGATGTGAGCAAAATGACCGACGGGTCGATCGTTCTCTGCGCGCTTGGAAAAAATTCCGCCGAGCAATGGCAAACCACCAGCCAAGCCACCTCTGTTCAGTGGAACAAAGATACAAAACCAGCCACCATCAATCTCGTTGGGGTCCCCCCAGTCGTTACCAATATGAGTTCGACTTTTATCTCAGTGAGTGGCGACAGAATAGATGCCTATAAATACAAACTGAATTTGAAGAGCGTCACCGACTGCGGATCTGCCGGTGGATATTCCACCGAAAGATCCAGCAGCACGGCCATTCAAGTTTCGCTCACGGGATTCAAAGAAACAGATCTGATTGTTTGTGTGATCGCCAGAGACAGTGCTGGAAACTGGACTCCACTGAAACAAGCCGCCACGGCCAGCTTCCGTCGAGACGTGACCCCTCCCAAACCAACGCTGACGGGACAACCCAAGGGCCTAAGCGCGGTGGACAAATTGTCCCTCCAAGTCGGTCCTGTTGATGGCAACCCCACCGAGAACGTGGTCCTTTACCGTTACAAATACGGAAGCTCTGTCAATTGTGCTGATTTGAGCTCTTATTCGCCTCCTGCGGCGGTCAAGCAGAGCACCCAGCTGGATTTGCACCAGCTTCCCAATGGAAAAGTGAGGGTCTGTGTGATCGCACAAGACCGAGCGGGGAACTGGACCCCTGCCGACAAGGCCTTGATGGTCGAGTGGAGCAAAATCTCCGGGAATTAAAATCACCCAAAAGGCTGAATTTTATAATCGGGATCTAAGTCCTGGATCCTGGAGTTTTTTCTTCATCTTTTCCATGGGCATCTCAGATAATAAAAGCATGAATCAAAAACTGACCCTGATCACAATTATGACCCTTCTCTCTACACCCGCTTTGACCTGGGCACAAAATAATGTGCAGTTTCAAAACCGAGTGAATTTGGAAGACGTTAAAATTCAAGGTGAAGCCAATAAAAACGGCGCGATGTTTTTAAATCGAAATAAATTCGACCTGGATGAACGAGTCAAAATCCGCCGCAATTTTCGTCGAGAAATTGAACAAAATATTCCGCCAGCCTTCGATCAGCTTCCTGCCGAAACCGTCAGCGGGAAATAAGGCCTATGTCATCCACCTACTTGGATCAGAAAGGACTTTAGTAAAGTCTTCTCTTCGGGAAGTTCAAAATCCAGGGATGGAAACAGACTGTTGATTTCAAGCTGTGAGATCTTGAGATGGTTTTGCACCTTTTCGATTAACTTTCGAAGATCATCCAGAAATAGTTCTTCCATGTGGGTGGAGAACAAAAGAGCTCCCCCCGGGTTCAAACAATACAGACAACCCCCGAGCAAATTTTCAACCTCGGCATCGAGCTTAAAAACTCCCCGTTCCCGACGATAGAATGATGGGGCGTCGCAAGTGATCACATCATACTTTAAATTTTTATTCCTTGATTGCTCAATGAAACTCAAACTGTCTCGGCAAAAGAACTGAAAGTTCTGCGGATCCAATCCGTTGAGTTCAAAATTCTTCCGAGTCCAATTCAAAGCATTTTTTCCCAAATCCACGGAAAGAACTGAGCTCGCCCCGCCGAGGGCCGCTGCCAAACTGTAGCCCCCCATCGACGAGAATAAATTCAACACGGTTTTTCCTTTGGCATGGTGAAACAGCCAATTCCTTTGCAGGCGTTGATCCAGACTGGGGCCATAAATTGAACCAGACTCTGCACGAATCTCGAATCTCATTTTTTCTTCTTCTGCGATCCAGGTTAAGCTCTCCGAATCCATTTTTTTTTCGAGATCTATCCACAAAAGCGCCTGCCCGCCGCTTCGACGAACGAGAATTGGTTTTTGGATCCACATTGAAACTGCCTGGAAAGCAGCCGTCTCTTCTTCTCCCCATCTTTCCTTCATCCAGTTCAGGATTGCGATCGGACCCAGCTGGTCTAAATTCCATCCAGTGTCTTTACTCGAAAGGGAGGAATGCCTCCAGCGAAAACACAGGCTTGCCTTTGGGGAGAAGGAAAAAAGACGTTGCCGCCGGTCAACCTCGAACAAAGTTTTGATCAGAACAGACTCTTGAAGCCAGGATAAATTTTTGAAATAGGCCGGAGGCTCAGAGACAATGACAATACCGTTGGGAAATTCAATTCGGTGATTGTGCAAACATAAAAATGGAAAAACAGCTCCAGAGTATTTCTGATCACCAAGAATTGGAATCCCAGCGACCTTGGCATGAATGCGAATCTGATGATTTCGCCCCGTCTTTGGATGAGCTTCCCACAATTCAAAACTAGCTTGTGTTTCCAGCTGACTTAAATCTGTTTTTGCATCCAACTCTCGACCCTTATGAAGGATGCTCTGATCGATACAAAACTTTTTCTCGGCAGATTCACTTTTGGTAATAAACCAATAAGTTTTTTTTACCTGACGGTTAAAAAAATATTCGGCATATTTTTTGGCGGACTCAACGGATTTGCCAAAAATCATTACTCCGGTCGTCGTCTGATCCAGACGGTGAATAATATGCAGTTTTTTTCCTCGTTGTTTTTCAAAAATCTCAATCAGGCCATCTTGAATAAGCTCTGAATGTTCAATTTTCGAATCATTGGTATGGGCATTGAACCCATAAGGCTTATCAATGGCAATGATGTCCTCATCTTCAAACAATACTTGGAGCAGAGGATCCGACAACCTGAGGAAATTCATATGTCCACAGTATGTCCGAAGAATTCAGGCACGGCCAATATTTTCTTGCTGATCAGGAATTCTCGGTGGGGACTTCGGTTAAAATGGGCCCACAGGTGGTGAAAAGTCCAGCCAACAAAGGACCTAGAAATAGACCAGGAACTCCCAGAGTGATCACTCCGCCGAGAACTGTCAGAAGTGCTAAAAAGGGATGCGTCCTGACTCCGGCTTGAATCACCAGGGGTTTAACCAGGTTGTCAGACACGCCCGCAACAATTCCTGCCAGCACCCACGCTCCTCCCAACAATGGCTGATCTACCACGAAATAATTCACCGCCAAACAAATCGTCAAAGGAGCCGTTCCAACGATCGGCATAAATGACAGAAGAAAAGCACTGAAAAAGATCAAAAATAATTGCTCCGTTCCCAGAAGCAAACCTGCGGCGCCGAAGGTAAATGCCTGAATCAAGCCTCCCGCCAGGTTTGTCAAAATCACCGTATTGCTGCTGCGACGAAAGGCGCTGGCGAGAGCCTCCATCTTTTTTTGGGAAAGAGGAGAATATCTGACCAAAAAATCTTGGATCTGATTCTTTTCTGCCAAAGAAAAATAGATGGCCAGAACTCCGATCAAAAGACTGAGGACCAACTGAGGAAGCCCTTTCAAAAATCCACTAAAAATCTGCAAAACAAATCCACTGATTTTTTCTATTGTGGCTCCAACGAGGTTTGAGAGCTGCAGTGGGGACAGCCCCAGATGGGCAAATATCTGTCCGATGAATGGCGACAGCTCAAAGCCCCCCTTGCCACCGGCTATTGCTGTTCCCACTTTTTCAGTGGTTGGCAGAAGAGTCTGTTCTCGAATAAAATTCAAAAGGGTATTGATTCCATTAACGACCAATAAAATCGACGGCAGAAGAATCACTACGGAAAATACCAAGGACACAATGAGCGCCGACGACCGGTTCCCAATTCCACGATCCACCAGCATTTGGTGAAAGGGCTCCATTGCCACGGCAAAAATCAGGGCCATCACCATGGGCCCCAAAAAAGGCCAAAGCAAAAACCCCATTCCCCCACAAATGATCAGCAACAAAACATAGGTCACCATTCGTCGATAAATTTCATAAGACATCATATTGATTTCACCATGATATCTCTATTTACAAGGAACATGCCGCCTCTGATCTCGCAAACAACCCACCCCACCCTCACATCCACCCAAAGATGGGGATTTTTGCCTCAATGCCCGATCTGCCTAAAAAGGCACTGTGAAATGACTTTACGTTGATCTATTGAACAGATAAAAATCCCCATGCCTTTGGATATCCTGTATCAAGATCAACACTATATCGCGGTTCATAAGCCGGCGGGCCTTTTGGTTCATCGAACCAATTTAGCACAGGGTGAAGACCAAGCCGCCCTGCAAATTTTGCGGGATCAAATTGGGGACCGAGTCTATCCAGTTCACCGTTTGGATCGCCCGACCTCGGGGGCTTTGATTTTTGCGCTGTCCCCCACTGCAGCACGCTCCATGTCCCTGAGTATTCGTGAAAAACAGGTGAGCAAAAAATATGTGGCCATTGTTCGAGGACATCTGCACAAGGAAGTTCACCTGAACTATCCCCTGAAAGAATCTCTGGACAAAATCTCTGACAAAAAAGCACAGGCGGAAAAACCGGCGCAAGCAGCCGAAACTTATTTTCGACCTCTGGCCCATATTGAATTGCCATTTGCGGTGGATCGCTATCCCACGAGCCGATATTCATTGATCGAAGCGCAGCCTGTGACCGGAAGAAAGCACCAGATCCGAAAGCACCTCAAACATCTCAGCCATCCCATTGTCGGTGATGTGAATCATGGAAATGGAAAACACAATCAGTTTTTTGCCAAGCATTTTGGGATTCAACGCCTGATGCTCGCCTGCACAGAAATTTCTTTCACGCATCCAGTGGACCACCGACCGATCCTGATCCGCTGCCCTGTCGCAAATGATCTCCACCATCTGATTCAAACATTGCCGTGGAACCACCTTGTTACAACGTAAACGAAAAACCAAATCACCCTGCCCCGAATGTTTTTTGCACCCAAATCTTTGCATCTGCGAAGTGATCACCAGTATCCAGACAAAAGCCAAGTTAAGCCTGATCGTTCACGCCAAAGAATTAAAACGAACTACCAATACAGGAAGACTTGCTCTCAAGGTCCTTGAAAACAGTCAGATGATTGTCCGTGGACAAAATCGCGAGCCGGTGGACCTCAGCCCCTTGATCAACGACGATTACCAAAGCCTACTTTTTTTCCCAGCCGACGATGCCGTCCAGCTCACTGAAAGCTTTATTAAAAATATTTCCAAACCCATTCATCTGTTGGTGCCTGATGGAAATTGGCGCCAGGCCAGCAAAGTCGCCATTCGCCACCCTGAACTGAAGACCCTCCCCCGGGTGATGATCACAAAGCCCAATATGGCCCGTGAGCATCTGCGAGCAGAGTCCTCAGAGATTGGCATGGCTACGCTTCAGGCCATCGCAGAGGCCTTTAGAATCATCGAGGGCGAGACCTCCTATGAGCTGCTCATGAAGGTCTACCGGGCCAAACTCGAAAACACCCTGAAGGGTCGGGGCCAACAGAGCAGAGTTTCAATTGACCCTGCGGGCTCGATAAGCTAAGTCTGGCCCCTGATTAAACAACCCAAAGGCCCCAGAACTCAAGGCCTCTACAAACACGGAGAACAGCAAATGGCAGGAAATAAAGCAAAACCAAAAGCAACCGAGAAAAAAGTACGTCGCGCAAAACCAGCGATCGAATTCAAACCGATGAGCTTCAAAGATTTCACCATTAAACAAAAAAACTCTGGCCGTTTCGAAGTCCTGAACAGCAAAGGTAAAAACATCAACGGCGAAGAAAAAGTAAAACTTTTGCTCGATGCCAAAGTTCTTAAAGGCTCTTTCAAAAAAGCCAGCACCGAAGAAACCACCACTGCTTAAATTTTATTCTGAATAGCCCCAGCGCAAATTCTTGTGCCTGGGGTTTCAATATATTAGCTAGCGAGAACCATCCGCGCCGGCTCCGCCCCCAGTATGCCCCGCTGAGGGATCAGTTGCCAAGTTTCGCAGAATCCCCTGCAGGATTTCTTTTTTCTTTGGGTCTTTGTCTCCCTGGGCAACAAAATACTCACAGTTCATCAAACCAAACTCATTGCTGGATTCGACCTGATAAAGAGCCCCCAGCGTTGCCTCACGAGAATCGTCTGAAAGTGCTCTGGCAACCTGTTTATCGATGTGCTGCTGCAGAGATTTCAATGAAGCATCTTTGGTGATGGGCACCTGCCCACCGACTTCCGAGAAAGCCTTCAGAACCAGATATTCGTAGGGATTTTTTATGCTCCAATCATGATCACGAAAATCCCAACGATTGTTTTCTCGTTTTACTTTCTTTGCAAAGTCCTTGGCGGACGCTTCGCCGCCAGAGAAAATCTGACCCTTCAGCGCCTTTCTTTTTTCATCATCTATGACCACTCTATTCAAGGTATCCAGACATTTTTGTGTGCGATAGTCCTTGCTCTGAATTTCTTTTTTAAAATCTGCCAATGTGCCCTCTAAGATCTGTTTGGGTGATTGAGCGATTTCCTTTTGACTCTTTCTGATAAAATCCTTCGTCAGAGAAGAATCACTCGTCTTTTCCGGAAAATGAACAGTCCCGCCAGCAGCCAGATGAGACTCGATCAACATAATGTCTGATTGATGAAGCTCGGCCCAATCTTTATCTACAGCCCAAGCATAACTCTTTCTCGAAGATTCTTTGTACACCAATCGTTTTTCAGCATCGGAATAACTAAAGGAAGATTTTTGGTTTTGAAGTGTCAATAAACCAAGTTTTTGAGCATGGGCCGTCATCGCCGTTAGGCCCGTCAGGATCAAAACCCATTTTGTCATTGAAATCTCCTTTGATATTGACTGATTTTAGCAAAGGTCTTGAGGGTATTCCTTCCAATTTCCGCATGGCCAATTCTTCTGGACAGAAGTCGAGACGGCACTCCACCGACAATCGGAGAGATACGCATTTACCTATGGCGCAGGGTCTTCAATATAAAAGATCTGAGCCGTTAGAGGGTCTATTGTTACAACAATTGGCTTCTTGGATTTCATTCGTTGCTTAAGAAAAGACCGCACCTGCGATGCATATTCGTTGGATTTTGGAAACCGATAGAGGGCAGCATGACGAGATAGTAAAATCAGAAAGTCATTACCCCCCTCCTCAATGCGCTCCACGGACTCGGTCAGAATCATCGGCTTTTTGCCAGGGGCGCGACCGTAACCTTTAAACTTTGAGGCATCGGTATTCATACAGAACAAAGAGATAAAAATCCCGACAGTCGCCTTCCACAACAAAGGAGCCTTTTTCATTTTGCACCTTGTGCTTTTGGTCGTTCAGCATTTGCTTCCCTATTTGATGACAAATCTTGCAATGGTTGGTAGCGCTTCATCATATCACGTGCATCTGCCAAGTCGACTTGACTCCAACTTTCCCTATTGTCTTCCACTGATTGCCGATAGTATTGAAATCTTGAGCCATAATAGAAATCTCGAATCACTGGTTTATCTGCACTTGAACGGTCCAACATCCTTTGCTTCCACATCTCAGTTGTTACCGGCTTATCGAAAAGAGACGGATCAAAAACCATCAATTCGACATCCCCTTTTTGAGACTTAACGTAGGCCACAGTGGCAATATGATATCCCCAAACTACAACCGGAGATTCTGCACTGTCCGTTTTTGCCACCAGAATCCCTTCGGCATAAACCCTACCCATCAAAATTTTTTTGTCTTCGGCAATTTTTGCCATTTCGGTGGCTCGCGCATAACAACCATCAATCGGATACTTAAAGGGAATATCCTTGTCTTGTATAAACTCCCTAAACAAAGAATTTGCCGTTGCCCAGTCAAGGACTGAAATTGTCAAAATTTTCTGATCACTTTGCTCGTGCGCAAACCCGTTCTCAATTTCCCCAAGGGCCGCATTGACAGCAAAAGCAGAAAAACCGACCCCTAAGAAAAAAATGAAAGCCTTCATCTGCTTCTTATCGTCGTTAAGCCCTATTTTGCTCTCGGACCTTAGTCTAGAATTTTTCCAGAAATGGATCTATTGCGCCATCTTCTAAAAGTAGGCGATAATCTTCTGAACTTACTTAATTTCTATTTATCCCCGCAACCACAAAAAGCTTTCTCAGTCAGCGAAATTTAACAGCCTACTTTTAGCAAGCGTCTCTAGTTTTTCTATCAAATCATCACTTTGATAAATCTCCCCATGCAAAGGGATCAGCCGAGTTGGTTTTTTTTCGCGAATCTCATTCAGCAGCCACTGGCCATATCCGTTTTTATTCGAAGTCCCTAGGTATTGATACATCCGACTCATTTCAATTCCAGGTCCCATCCGGTTGAGCTTCATCAGAAATCCCATAAAACCACCGGGCAATGTCGAAAAATTAAAGATCGCATCGCAGACTGTCCAAATCCGTTCACCTGGCACTTGAATATCTAACCAGACCTCTCCGATTTTGTTGTATGGCAGCTCAATCAACGAAATATGCTTCGGAAGCTGGCTTTCTAAAACATCAAGGTTCTCTGATCTAATTCCCGTTTTTTTCTCTAAGCGACCCATGGCAGCGACAGCCGCCACGGGTTTCGAGTTTGGAAAACTTGCTTTCCACACCGCCAGCCCCAAGTTGTGATAAGAATTTGGGGCTAATAAAAAAAGCTCACTGCCTTCAGGAACAATATCTTTGGCGAGATCAGCCGTTCTCTTGTCGCCAGGGCTATAAACTAGAAATTTATTTTCATTAATTTTAACCAGCAGGGATCTAGATATCCCTGAACTAAATTTATAAGAACACTCCCACAGAATTTCATTAATTTTCTTCCACGCTTGTTCCATATGACCACCGACTTTTTAAATAGTTCCTTTTTCAATAATGATTTCATATTTGGGTCAGTAATTTTTAAGATCTTTATCATTTTTTAATTCTTTTCATCAATTCATCAAAGGCCTGGGGCGAGCCTTCGCTAGCGCACCAATCCTTTACCTTCTTCTGATTGAACGGAAACTTCTTCGCGACAAGAACTGCCTGATCAAGACACTCCCTTGCTTTGAAATGAATATAAGATGCCAAACGGTCCCGAATGCAATCCGTTGGTGAATAAATATAAAGGGTCTGTCCTTCGATTATCTTTTTATCTGGTTTAATCTGAATGTCGTCGCCGATTCCCGCAGGTCCAAACATAAACTCCACGAATTTTTCGCATTTTGGATGAATATAATGCCGACCACCCTCATTCCGAAAACCAATTTCGGCCATCACTTCGTTTATTTTTCCATCAATGTACGTCTTTAAAACAAAATCAAGGTCCCCTGATTTATAGGCTCCTTCGGAGTAAATAGCGGCCACTGCTCCGCCAACGAGAATTGTTTGAATGCCATTTTTGGCAAGGTGCCAACCGACGTATTTCCAAACCTCTTCCTCAGAACAATTTTCCCAATTCGGCTCTTTCACGTAACTGGTTTTCCCTTCCGGCGCGGACGGCGTCTGGTTTCAAAGAGCTTTTGACGTTGGGACAAAGGAATTGCCTCGTAAGTCATCTCAATGAGATCTTTGACGGGCTTTGTAAGCGGTGATTTCGGATTGAATGAATACACCCTTGATCTGCCAGCTACTTTGGAGACTAAAACTCCAGCTACTTCAAACCGATTCATCTGCTGAATTACTGGAGTTAGCGCAATCCCAAAGTCTTGCGCTATTGCGGAAGCATGAGACTCACCATAGTGATAAATATGCAATAAAACCTTCTCGGCGGTTTTATTGCCGAATATTCCTTCTAACATGGAGATCATTATCCACC
>PEZR01000193.1:32890-39249 GCA_002773975.1 Bdellovibrio sp. CG10_big_fil_rev_8_21_14_0_10_47_8 | reverse complement strand
CTATAATCCATGATCTTGCAAGTCGGAGGGGTTGCCGTTGGGGCTATCTCGATCAGGTCCAATCCCCGATCTTCTGCCAAACGCACGCCCTCAGGAACCGACATCACGCCCAGCATCTGGCCTTCGTCATCGATCACTCGAACTTGTTGAGCCCGAATCTCACGATTGACTCGTAGACCGTCTTTGTCTTGTTTTTTTCTTTGAAAATCGCCTCGGGCACCTGGGCCGCCAAACCCTTTTTTCTCGAAAGGACCGCTAATGGGAAACCTCCTGGTTGATGATTTGTGATAATTGTCGTTCTTTCACGTTTGCTACAATCATTTCTACTGTCTTTTCAAAACTCAGTCCGCTGATTTGTTTGCCATCCCTGAGACGCAGTGAAACAGATCTCTGTTCAGCCTCTTTGTCACCGACAACAATCATAAACGGAATTTTTAGCATCTGAGCATCGACGATTTTTCGGCTGAGTTTTTCATTTCTTTGATCAAACTCAACCCGTATTCCTTGGGATTTCAAAGCCGAAGAGATCTCCTCGCAAAATCCGTTCACTCGGTCGGTGATGGACAGAACCTGCACCTGCACGGGCGATAACCAGGCTGGCAAATGTCCAGCGGTGTGTTCCAGATAGACCGCGATGAATCTTTCAATAGATCCAAGAATCGCTCGGTGGAGCATCACAGGCCGATGGGGGCTGTTGTCTTCACCGACATAATTTAAATCGAAAAGGTTTGGCAGATTGAAATCACACTGCAGGGTGCCCAATTGCCAAGGTCTGTTGATCGCATCGAAAAAGCGAATGTCGATTTTTGGACCGTAAAAAGCTCCGTCGCCGGGATTGAGAGTGTAGGGTATATTTAATGAGTCCAAAGCTTTTGCCAAGGCGGATTCGGATTGATCCCAAACATCGTCCGCACCCACACGGGCGGCAGGGCGCGTGGACAATGCCACCTTATAATTGGTCATTCCCAACTTTTCATAAACTTCTGACAGAAGCTTCATGAAACTTGCGATTTCATTCTGGATTTGGTCGAGACTGCAGAAAATATGAGCGTCGTCCTGACAGAAAGAACGAACCCGAGTCAATCCATGAATCGCACCACTTTTTTCATTGCGATGAAGACGGCCAAAATCCGCCATTCTCAACGGCAGCTCCCGATAAGAGTGATGGTCAGCTTTAAACAGCAAACAGTGCGAGGGACAGTTCATGGGCTTCACACCGAATTGTCTTTCGTCCACGGTGGTGAAAAACATGTCCTCTTGGTAATTGGCCATGTGACCTGAGGTTTTAAAAAGTTCAGTGTCGAAAATCTGCGGAGTAATGACCTCTTGGTAACCATACTTAAAGTAAAGCTCTCGGATATATCTCTGCAATTCGTTGTAAATCACTGCACCCTTGCCGGTGAAAAAGGGCGATGCCGGAGCCCAGGGATGCAAATGAAAAAGCCCCAGCTCTTTACCAAGCTTTCGGTGATCTCTTTTTTTTGCTTCTTCCAATTGATGTAAATGCTGTTCGAGCTCTTTTTTATCGCCAAAGGCTGTGGCGTAGATTCGCTGAAGCATGGGATTTTTTTCGTCTCCCCGCCAGTAAGCACCTGCGACAGATAGCAACTTGAAGGCCTTGATCTGGCCAGTGCTCTGTAAATGTGGGCCACGGCAAAGATCAAACCAATCGCCCTGGTCATAAATTCCAACAGTTGTTTCACCTTTGGCTTTAAGATCTTGAATAATCTCGACTTTGAAGCGCTCATTCATTTTTGAAAAAGTCGCAATGGCTTCGTCAATCGGAACATTTCGACGAACCAAAGGATAATCTTTAGAGATGATCTCCTGCATTTTCTTTTCAATTTTTTCGAAGTCTTCTTCGGTGAAATTTCTGGGCGAATCGAAATCATAGAAAAATCCATTTTCAATCACGGGTCCGATGGTGACCTTTACCTCTGGCCAAATGGACTGAACGGCCTGAGCCATCACATGAGCCGCCGAATGACGGATGACTTCGTTGGCCTCAGGAGACTTAGTGGTGATCAGCTGAATTTTTGAGCCGTCTTTCAAAGGCAAACGAATATCCAAAATATCGGATTCTCCGTTTACTCGAACACCCAAGGTGTCTTTGGCCAAGCGAGGACCGATGCTTTGCGCGACCTCGAGGGCCGAGGGCTCATGATCAAAAGTTTTCACAGAATTATCTGGGAGATAGATATGGATTTCAGACATATTTTGGTTCAATTCGGGGAAAATTCATTAAAAAGTCATGGTCGTCGCAGAATTTGCGAACAAGGAAGCTATTAAAAGAGATTTAGAAAGAAGACTCATACCTGTATACTTAACACCTGACAGAGAAAAATTCCAAATGGGTTTTCTGACGCGCCACCTCTTTATGGTGGGTTTCACAAAGAATCACCTGATCGACGGGAAAAACTCTTCCCTCATTTGCAAAAAGACTGGGTCTGAGACTACTGTCTGCCCATGCGGTACTTAGCTCTTCTCCCTATTCTGATTTTTTCGCCCTTTTGGTCAACTCCCGCCTTGGCAGCTCCTGCTCAAATTGCACTCTACTCGGATGCCGGAAGCTGGGACCTGGGGAAAGAGCATTTGAAGCTCTTTTTTCAACAGTATGGTTTTTCCTACACCACCCTGAGTGCTCAAGATATTCAGCAGGGAAAATTGCAGTCCTCCGGAGTGCAGTTATTGGTGATGCCGGGGGGAGAATCCTGGACCTACTTGAACTCCTTGGGATCCACCGGCGCCGAAAACATTCTTAATTTTGTTTCTGGCGGCGGCCGATATTTTGGGGTCTGCGCCGGAGCTTTTTATGCGGTTTCTCATCGGGATGTTGGTTATGCCAATGGGGACTATGGCATTGGGCTCTTGAACGGAGTGGCCTACGATGGGACCTCACTCCATAATAATCACTTCAAAGATGGAATCTTGGGTTTTGATTTTTTAATTCAAGGCTTTCAAAGTCTTTATCGGATTATGCTCTTAGGGGGCCCTTCCTTTCACTACTCTCCGGAAGAAGCCTCCAAAAAACAGATTCAAGTTCTTGCCAAATTTGAACAGACGCAAGAACCAGCAATGATTCTCTATCGCTACAATCACGGGAAAGTCTTTTTATCAGGCCCCCATCTTGAAATTGAAGAAGGTCTGATCGACTGGGGTCCAGAGTATCAAGATCCCGATTCCGAATGGCCAGTTCTGAACTGGGTCGTTTCTCAGCTTTTGGAGCCATAAAAAAAGCGGACAAAAAGTCCGCTTTTTTTTGAAAACTGTCTTGATTGAGACCTTTAGTTAGTAGGTCACATGATGGGTCAGTGCTTCGTGCAGTCGTGGATCTTTCAAAGCCACAACGCTATTTTTCTGGAAGAACTTCATCATTGTGGACAAGAAGATTCCCAGGAACAAGAGCAGCATTGAGATCTCATAGAAACCAAAGACCACGTGGCCCTCGTAAAAGTTGGGGTAAACCAGCCAATAGATATCTACATACTGCATGACCAAAATCAAAACACACATCACGGTCAAGTGACTTTCATTTCGTTTTGCTCCCCGAGGCAATAAGGCCAAGAATGGAATGATGAATTTAAAGAACAGCAAGGACATTGAAATCGCCATCCATCCACCATCGGCTCGAAGCAAATAGAACTCGGTTTCCTCTGGAATATTCGCATACCAGATCAGCATGAACTGAGAAAATGCGATGTAGGCCCAGAATACCGTGAAGGCTTTCAAGTATTTAGCCACGTCATGAACATGATCGATCGTATAATAGCCCTGAACCACACCTTGGCGTTTCATATAGAGCATGATCAAAATCATAAAAGCCAAGGAACTTTGGAAAAGACCCGAGAAACAATAGATCCCAAAGATCGTGCTGTACCAAGTCGGCAACAGCGACATCAAGAGATCCACGCTAAACAAAGAGAACGACAGAGAGAAGAATAAAATCCATCCGATACTCCAACCCACATTTTTGTGAGTCAGATTCTCGTCACCGGTCGAATCTTGCTTCAAAGAATTTCCGACAATTTTTTTGCCGAAAAACAACATCCCCAAAGCAAAAATCAATAGCCGCACCACCAAAAACCCCACATTGAGGTAAGCGACTTTGGCTTCGATCATTGGATTTCCAGCAACGACTTCAGCATTGGCCCAAGGATAGAGTTTTTTCAGACCGGCAAGAAGCACGACGGACCCCACCAGAACCACGGGAAGAAAAGAGGTCATTCCCTCGGAAATCCGTCGGATGCTGGTGCTCCATCCCGCTTTGGCCACATTTTGAATCGCGGTGAAAAACAAGCCGCCAACACCCAAACAAGTGACGTAATAAAAAGCCACTAAGTAGGATGTCCACAAACGATCTTGATTTTTCAGCAGTCCGACCAAAAACCCAATCACGCCAATGGCGATAAAGGCGTAAGAGGCGGTTTTTAAACGCTGAGAAGGCTCATACTTTTCCAGGTGCAAATTTGTTGAGTGAGTTCCTGCCATAAATTTACCTTCTTACTGTTGATCTGTTTTTTGAAGATGCCGAATATAGTTCACAACCTGCCAACGATCTTTTTGAGGCACGTGTGAAGCGTAAGACCCCATCGTCCCCTGACCCATGCTGATCACCTGATAAATCTGACCATCGGCCCAGCCTTTGATTTTATCTGTGACCAATGCCGGTGGTTTATTTGGCATCTTCGAGCTGATAGAACCGTCTCCATGACCTTTTTGGCCATGGCAAACCATGCAGTTAGTTTCATAGTATTTTTGCCCAGTTAAAAGAACTTCGTCAGACATATTTCCCGCAAAAGGATTTTTGTCTGCTTTTGCCAATACAGGGTCATAACCAATGCGGTAAGGTTTAAAGCCCACCGGCACCGTGTGATCCGGAGGAACTTGAGCACCACCCGCATGATCTGCAAAAGTCTCGTCGTACTCCTGCGCGCGGACGGATGGAGACTCCATCATGTCCTGGATCAATTCGACATTGGGTTTGTCTTTATCACTGCAAGCCATGAGGCCTGCCATCATCACACCGACAATAAGATAACTGCGTAATTTCATCTTAGAACTCCGCCCGTTTAATTGCTGAGGCCCCTAATGCTTGAAACATTCCCTCAATTTTACCCTCGTCATAACCGACATCGTCGCGAGGGATAAAAATCGCAAACTTGTGACAAGTAAGATCCGGATGGATGATGGGTGGATTAACCCGCGGAAGACCACAGGCATAAAACAACGCCGCCACACTGGAAAGAGCCGAGAACAAAATAGTCAGTTCAAACATGATTGGAATAAAGGCTGGCAATGAGTGAAAGGGCTTTCCGCCAATGTTCAAAGGCCAGTTCACCGCCGATGTCCACCAAGTCAAAAGCCATCCCGAAGAACAGCCAAAAACACCCATCACAAAGGCCACATAGGGAATCCAAGAGCGTTGAATTCCACAGGCCTCTTCCATGCCATGGACTGGGTAAGGAGTGATGGCGTCAAATTTCTTGAACCCCATCTCTTTCACTTTGTGAGCCGCCTTGAGGATTGCTTCTTCAGTTTCAAAAATGGCGGCCATTCCTGGTTTATAAATTGTTGCCATTAGTGTTGTCCCCCTCCATATCCTACGTCCTTGACTGGTTTGATCTCAGCAATCGAAATTGCTGGGAACACTCGCAGATACAACAGGAACAAGGTCAAAAACATTCCAAAACTACCGACCAAGATGGCGGTGTCATACATAGTCCAGGCATAGTTCCCCCAGTTGCTTGGCAAGAAGTCATGGTGAAGAGACGTCACCGTGATCACAAAACGCTCAAACCACATGCCGATATTCACAAAAATTGAAATGACAAACATGATTGGAATGCTTCGGCGGATTTTTTTGAACCAGAAAAGCTGTGGGATCAAAACGTTACAAGAAACCATGACCCAGTACGACCATCCGTAAGCACCGAGAGCTCGGTTGATAAAGACTGCTCGCTCATAAATATTGCCAGAATACCATGCGACAAAAAATTCAGAAGCATAGGCATAACCCACCATCAAACCAGTGGTCATAATGATTTTATTCATGACCTCCATGTGGTCAAGAGTGATGTAATTTTTAAACTCAGGGAATCCGATTCTCACGAAAGTCATCAAAGTCACAACCATTCCAAATCCCGAGAAAATGGCTCCGGCAACGAAGTAGGGAGGAAAAATCGTCGTATGCCAGCCCGGCAGGTTTGAAACCGCAAAGTCAAAGCTAACGATGGTGTGAACAGACAGAACCAGAGGTGCAGAAAGACCTGCTAGCAACAAATAGAGCATTTCATAATGGCTCCAATTTTTTGCAGTTCCGCGCCAACCCAAGCTCAGAATTCCATAAACCGTGTGGCGAA
>PEZR01000193.1:18236-32848 GCA_002773975.1 Bdellovibrio sp. CG10_big_fil_rev_8_21_14_0_10_47_8 | reverse complement strand
CCATTCCGATGTACCAAAACACCATAGAAACCGTTGCATAAGTCGAAACCGCAAACACGTCCCAAAGCAATGGAGACCGAAAATTCACCCACAGAGGTCCCCGTTGATTAGGGTATGGGAACAACCAAAAATCCAACCAAGGTCGTCCTGTGTGCAGCAGTGGAAACAAACCTGCGGTCATCACCGCAAAAACGGTCATGGCCTCGGCCGTTCTCGCTACCGAAGTTCTCCATTTTTGTCGGAACAAAAATAGAATCGCCGAAATTAAGGTCCCTGCGTGACCGATCCCGATCCAAAAAACGAAGGTGATGATCATGGTTCCCCAACCATTAGGGTGATTGACTCCCAAGAGTCCCATCCCCGTGCTGACCACCAAGGCCAAGGTGATGATATAAAATATAAACAGCATCTTCGCGCTCAGAAAAAGTCCCAACCATCCCTTGGATGGCATGGTCTCAACTGGAGCGACGATGTCTTCAGTGATTTGCTTCAGAGTTTTATGGCCTAAAACCAGGGGGTTTCGCTTCATCATGAGTGACTACCTTTGTTGTCGTGCGCGGTGCCTTCTTGATCATTGTTTCTAATTTTTGCCTGATAACGAACATTCGGAGCCGCATGGAACTCTTCCAAGAGTGCATAGCCACGCTTATCTTTGAACATCTGCGCGACCTGAGATTTTGGATTGTTGACATCTCCAAAGACGATGGCATCCGTTGGGCAAACCTGTTGGCAAGCCGTCTTGATTTCGCCGTCAACAAGCTCTCGTTTTTCCAAGTTCGCTTTGGTCTTACCTGCCTTGATTCTGTGAACGCAGAAAGAACATTTTTCCATGACCCCTCGGACTCGAACTGTGACATCCGGATTCAGAGCCAAATGCATTGGTTTTTCAATCAGCTTTGCAAAGTTAAACCAGTTAAAACGACGAACTTTGTAAGGACAGTTGTTGGCACAGTACCTGGTCCCAACACAACGATTGTAAATCATGTCGTTCAAACCCTCATCGCTGTGAACCGTTGCCGCCACTGGGCAAACAGATTCACAAGGAGCGTTGTCACAATGTTGACACATCAGCGGTTGAAAAACAGCCTGAGCGTTGGCTGGATCACCAACATAATAACGATCAACCCGGATCCAGTACATCTCACGGCCCTGAATCACATATTTCTTACCGACAACAGGAATGTTGTTTTCAGACTGGCAGGCAACTACGCAAGCATTGCAACCTGTGCAAGAGTTCAAATCAACACTCATCGCCCACTTATGTCCATTGTAGGCGTGCCCGGACCAAATGGAGAAGATATGATGCTTGTGCTGACCCGCCGATGGATTTTTCAGATATTCCTTCAGAGTCGCTTCAACAACGATCTGACGTCCCTCCATAGTGTGATGACCCTGAGGATTTGCCAACAGATATTTTTTGTGAGTATTTTTCACCTCAACAAAAGCTCCAGCGTATATGGCCTGACCTTTTTTAACTCCAACCATTTCATAGGAGTTAACACCAACTCCGTTGGCGACTTTCCCAGCCTGTGTGCGGCCATAACCAACAGCCACTGCCAATACATCATCATGAAGGCCCGGCTGAATGTGTGTCGGCAATTCCTTGGTAACACCATTCACGGTTAATTCCAGAAGCATGCCTTCTTTGAGCTTCAATGCTTCGGCGGTTGCGATCGAAACGCTGACATAGTTATCCCAACAAATCTTGGTCACCGGATCTGGCAATTCGTGAAGCCAAGCCACGTTGGCCAGACTTCCATCGCCCATCGCCACCGTGGGATGAAGAACCAATTCGAAACCTTGGCTTTGAACGGGTTTCACCGAAGAAAGAGCTTCTGTTTTAAAGGTCCGCGAAGAAGATCCCGAAGCTTGAGTTCCAACAACCCCATCCTGCAAAGCTTCGTCCCAAAAATCATCAAAGGATTTTCCTTTTCCAGCTTTAGGCTGAATATCTGTTTTCCAGAACTGACGAAGGTAATCGTAAAATGTTTCAAACTCTTGCAAACGCTTCGGACCTTTTTTCGCCAAATAACCCCAGGTCATCAAACTGAGTTCGAACGATCGGGTGTCATACATGGGACGAATGGTTGGCTGATGAATGCTGAAGAGACCTCTTCCAATCTCAGCATCACCCCAATTTTCCAGCGGATGATGATCCGGGATCAGATAGTCAGACTGCAGTCCAGTTTCATCATTGCGATCTCCGGTATAAAGAACCAGGTCTGCTTTTTTCAATGCGTCTTTAAAGCCAAAACTTGGTGGCAAAGAGTACAGGGGATTTGTTCGGTGAATTATCACTGTTTTCACGGTGCCTTTGTTCAGGCTGTCGATCAAATCTGCCATCTCCGAATAGGACGCGGTCAAACCTGGCAAAGAGTTCTTGCTCTCAATTGTTTCGCCATCATTTTCCAAAACAGAATTCAGAAAATTCACTGCAATCTGAAGCTCTTGAGCTTGCGCAGTCAATGTTGGCAAACCACCTGCCACCACCAAGGATTTTCCTTTGTTGGCGATCAAATCTTCAGCCAATTTTACAAAAAGAGCAGGCTCCATTTTCAACTGAGAAACAACACCGGCGAAAGGCTCCAATGCCGCCTTGACGGATGCATTTCCTGCAAATCGGCCAAAACCTTTCTTAACCACGATTTCATGCGCTAAGCCCATGACCACGCTGATCTGCTGCGAGGGCTTGATGCGAATGCGAACGTCGGCATTGGCTCCTGTTAGAGAATAATGAGGGTCAAAAACCACCAGTTTATTCATCTTTTCAATGTCTTTTCGGCCCGCCGAGAATTGCCGAGTATAGGTCGTCGGCATCATCCATGTTCCCAAGAAGTCGGCTCCGATAGAAACAATGACCTTAGCTTTATCAAACCGATAGAACGGAACCAAAGCTTCGCCATAAGAAGCCTTTTGTCCGTGACGAATTTCCTCGTGAGCCAAAGGCTCCCAAGTCACATGTTTCGCACCAAATGCCTGGCAAAAATCTCCGATCACGGCCCGAGTTGCCGGCGAATTAATAGCTCCCGAAAGAACCACAACCCCACCTTTATTCAATTGCTTCACGGTGGCATCGTCAACGTCGTCCCACTTGGCGGAAATGGTGTCTCGATTTGTTTTTGCTTTGTTCAAAAGATTTCGTTGCGGGCCCTTGATTCTCTCTGGATCGTAAAGGGAAAGAATGTGCGCTTGAGCTCGAACAGAAGTAGCCCCTTTGTTCAATGGATGTTTCGGGTTTCCTTCGATTTTCAAAGGTCGCCCCTCACGAGTGCTCACCAACAGCCCCAGAGCTTCGCTGCCATCAAAATAAGTAGAAGTGTAAAGATTCGGAACGGTGAAGGTCACTTCTTCTGGTTGCTTGTTGTAGGGAACAATCTTCTGAACCGGCCGACGGATACATCCCGCCGAAGCCATGGCCAATGAAGCCCCCATCAATTTTAAAAACTCACGCCGAGCCCAGCCGTCCTCCCCGTCACTTTCCTGCAAAGGTGAAGACATGAATTCTTTTTCTGCCATTTTTTGAAACTCGGGATCTTTAGCCCAATCTTCAAGCGACAGCCAATATCGAGGATCTCTCAGCGTCGGAGCTGGGACCGATGCTGAGCTTGCGTCGGCGCTGTGATCGTGTTCGTGGTCATGGTCGTGATCGTGTTGGTGAGTGTCAGACATATTCAAATCGCCTTCTTAGTTGTGACAAGTTGAGCAGTTGAGAGGTGCTTTGTTTTCTGGTTGACGGTGGCAGTTCACACACCAGCCCATGGACAAATCCGAGAATTGAAAAATTCTTTGCATCGTTTCAACGGGACCGTGGCAAGTTTGACAGTTCACGCCCCGGGCGATGTGGGCCGAGTGATTGAACTGAACATGGTCTGGCAGCATGTGGACCTTAACCCATTCAATAGATTTCTTTTTGTCATAAGCATCTCGGACCTTCTGAATCCAAGGGCTGTCGGTCTTCACGGTCAGGTGGCAATTCATACAAGTGCTCAGCGCAGGAATATTAGAATCCCGAGAGCGCTCTACCTGGTTGTGACAATACTGACACTGAATTTTATTTTGGCTCACATGCAAGGAATGATCGAAAGGGATTGGCTGTTCCGGAGCGTAACCCCGATTGTACCCAATTCCAGGTTGAAACTTGTCACAACTTGAGAGGGTCAGAGTCGTCAGAGCTGCGAACATCACCAACATGACTCTGAAACCAAGCCTGAAACTGGTGTTGTTCCCGATTCTGATTTTACTCATGTTTCTGACGATGGCGAACGACGCCCGGAGTGAGACCATTTTGTTCAATCCTCGATGCATGTCATATCCCTTGCTGCAAAAATGGAATTTATTGTTTGTATTTTATTAACTTATTTAAAAACCGAAACACCCTAAGAAGCAACGACGTTTTTGAAAACTGAATGAAAATCGTCAAAGGTTCTCACGGCTTGTGATGAACTTTTCAGCACCCCAACTTCGCTTCAACGCCCAGAGTTATTTGTTTTCTTTCGATGCCTTCAATCGGCCAAAACGCACAACAGAAGCGAAAACGACGAACAAAATCTCCACCGCCAAAAAGCCCGCGACATACTCGACCCCGCCAGCTCCGAATCCATAGGAATGGAGCCCTGCGCCG
The DNA here is from genome assembly GCA_002773975.1 of Bdellovibrio sp. CG10_big_fil_rev_8_21_14_0_10_47_8. GTDB lineage: Bacteria > Bdellovibrionota > Bdellovibrionia > Bdellovibrionales > Bdellovibrionaceae > 21-14-0-10-47-8. The sequence continues at coordinate 28,227 of PEZR01000193.1, read as the reverse complement.
AGAACGAAGTTAACCCCGTACCACGCCATAATGACTAAGGAAAATGCCATCACCGCGGCCACATTCATACCGAAATCTTTGATCATTCCCACCAAACGGCCATGAAGAACTGCGAGGTAACCCAAGACCACAATCAAGGCCCAAGTTTCCTTTGGATCCCAACCCCAAAACCGACCCCAGCTATAGTCCGCCCAAATCCCACCCAAAATAATTCCAGGAGCGAGGAATGAAACACCAATTTGCATCCCTCGATACAGAGCCAACGTGACCGCTTTGATTTTGTCTCGATTTTTTGATTCTCCGCCAAGAAAATAGATCAGGCCAATGTTGCCCAAAACAAAGGATAAGAAAAAAGCAGCGTAACTGATCGTGATCGTCATCACATGAATCATCAACCAAAAATTACTGCGAAGAACCGGCTCCAAAGGCTGTAGGGATGGATCCAAAACCACCGGCGCCATGTCGGCCAACATCAGACAAAAAGCTCCCGCGAGGGTCCCTGCCAACAAGATAAAGCGCCAGCGATAAACGGCTTCAATCGCCATCGAAAAAACAACCGCGCCAAAACCCACCCAAACCACTGTCTCGTACATATTGGACACGGGTGGACGTCCCATCAAATACACACGCAAAGAAAAGCCATAGATATGCAAAGCCAGCCCAACGAACCCCAAGAGCCAAGCCGGGCGATAAAAACTGGGTTTTTCAAAAGCCCATGCAATCAAACAAGTCAGAGCGCAAATTAAATAGACGATCCAGGCCCATCGAAAGGGGTGAAAGTCATAATAATGAATCTCCGTTTGAATTTTACTGCCCTGAGCATAAAGCACGGGATTTTCAGCCTGAGCTGAGGTCTCAAAATTTTTAATTTTTTCAGTGAGGATTTTCTGCGTCTGATTTTTTTCCTCGGCCGTCGCATTGCCGGTAACTGTACCCAGCACACGGATAAAGGCCTGACTGATCTCCACGAACTGGCTTTGCAAAGCTCCATCAAGTTCGGGCAAACTTTGCCAAGTTTCACCCGTTTTAGGTGGAACCAGTCGCAACATTCGACCAGCGGCGATCTCGCGGAAGGTAAATAGTTGGTTTTCCAGTCTCTGAAGAGCTTGAAAATAGGGGTTCAGCTTTTCCTTGGTTTCTCGATGACTTTGCAGTTCCTGCATCAACGTCGGCAACCGATCACTGTTCATGATCTCGCGGAATGAGAAATGTTTTTTTTCTTCGCTGAGTCTCAATCCCTTTTTGACCTCTCCGTGACGGATCTCAAACAGTGGAGTTTCTTCCCAGGCCGACGGCTGCAAAATCCAAGTCATCACGATCTCTGAAGCTGGACGGGCTGAGCCTCCTTTTTCCGGGCGAAAAGTTTCATGGCCATAAATCAAATACAAAGATTCCCTGGCAAAAGTGTCAAAAGGTTTAATTCGCCCGCCGTCTTGAACCGGCATTGCCCTGAGAGCCTCGATGGATTCAGCGCGAGCTTGGCTCCCCGCTAAACCCAAATTCAAAACTAACAATAAAAGGAAATAAAAAAAAGATCGAGGCGCGTTCATCCCTCACTCCTTAAAATGTGCCGCCGCGTGGAGCCTGCGCCCGCGCTGATTTGCGACGATTGTAAAACAGCCAAATAATCCCCAAGGACAAAATCAAGGAACCCAAATACTTAAGAGGACGGCCTGGATCTTTGTTCACCGACAAAATCGACGCCGTCGGCTCTCCGGTGGGACCGTCTTGAAAACTCGCTTGATAAAAAGTGTAGCCCTGATGTTTGAGCGGTTCATTCATCGAGATCAAAGTTTCGACCCCGTCCGGGGTGGCGACCACACTCTGATACGAGGAGGCTCTCATCGTTCCCTGATAACGTCCCACCTCAAATTTTTTCAAACTCAGATCAAACCCCAAATCCAACCGACGATTGCCATAGGTCACCAAATAGACAGCGTTGTCAGTAAACAATTTAAGCACATCGTTGAGCTGAATCCAGTGGCTTTTGCCTTGAAAGGAAATCTTTACGGCCGACGTTGTCAGCGGCGTGGGCCGCTCCATAGTTTTGAATTCATAAGACTCTTCCGCCTTGGGCAAGTAACGAAAGATTCGAAACTGCAAACCCATCCATCCAGTGTCAAAAGAGCCCCCCTCTTTGACCCGACCAGTGAGCGTTTTGCGAGAAGGATCGCGGTAAAAAACTGTGTACTTCAAATCATCGCCCTTTTGGCTGGGGTCCAAGTACAATTCATTGGCCAAAGTGGACTTGGCCGGAGCTGGGCCAAGGAAAATCTGAGCCGGACCAAAGTTATTCGAAGCAACGGCGCCTGGTCTTGTCTGCACCAACCAATCGGTCACATTCACTCGGCTATTTTGAATCTGAAATCGAACCGCACTGCCCGCGCGGGTCGAAGAGCTCGCGATGACTTTTTTTGCCGGCAAGACATAGGGTTCATAGGTCTCAACCTTGAGTTCACCTTCTGCCAACGGATATGAAAAAGGAACCTTTTCAGGTCGATGAGAGAAGAAGTCCACTTCTTGACTGAGCAACTGAGTGTACCGATCTCCGTCGAAGGACGACCAAATTTGAAAATCCGTCTGAGGAACAGTGACCCAGCGATTTTTTTCGCCAATGCCAAACCTCATCGTGCCATCGACACCAAACTCCATGGTGATCACGGATCCCAAAAGCAGAACTAAAATTCCAACATGCGCGAGCAAAAAAGGCACGTGGCGGGACTTCCAAGGCCAACGATCCACCATCACCGCGATCAACGTGATCGCAAGGGCCCCCATGATCGTGTACATCAACGGAGTATGATAAACGAGTTTCGCAGCAGCGTGAGCGTCGTACCTGGCTTCAATGATGGTACCGACAGCTGTGACCGCTGCTAAAGCCAACAAAATCACCACGGCAATTTTTACAGAGGAAAACATGCGCACAAGTCGACGAAACATGAGGACGCTCACTCACTTTGGTTTGGGTCTGGTTTGGAATCGCAGCAAAACTAACTCTGATTTCCTAGAGAATCATTGTGCAACGCAAAATCCCCACAGAAATCCTACCAAATCCTAACACGGGACCCCGACAAAAAAGGCGACACTATTATTCAAGGAGAACATGAGTTTTCCTGGCAACACAAATAATCAGGGAGGGTGTATGTTTGATTTCTACCAAATCCGAAAGAACAGAGTTCACCGGTTTCGTCCTAAAATCACCATTGAAAGCGAAAAGGGTCCTTTTGTTTTAAAAACAGTCACTGACCCTGAAGAATTGATCCAGGCCCTTCGCCTCCGTTACCAAGTTTTTCACATTGAAATGATTGGAAAAACAAAACCACGCGGAATTGATGTGGATGAGTATGACTTTATCTGTGACCATTTGATCATCAAAGACAAAAAAACCAATCAAGTCGTCGGTACCTACCGCCTGAACTGCTCGGACTTTTCTCAAAGCTTCTACTCTGCCAATGAGTTCGATTTGCGCAGAATACTGGATGTCCCCGGCACCAAGCTCGAATTGGGCCGCGCCTGTATCCACAAAGACTACCGCAAAGGAATCGTGATCAGTCTATTGTGGCGAGGAATTGCTGAATATATGAACAAAACGAACTCCACCCTGCTCTTTGGCTGCGCCTCCATCAAAACTCACAGCCCTCGGCAAGCGGCTCTTCTTTATCAGCACTTTGCATTGGAACAACGCTATAAAGACGAACTCCTTTGCCCTCCAACCGTGAAGTTCACCATGCCGGCCCTCGACGTTTGGATTCAATCGATGAACCGAGCATTGAGCGCTGAAGAGCAGACGGAAGTCCAGGATCTTGTGCCGCCCCTCTGTCGAGCCTATCTGAAAGCCGGTGCCGCACTTGGCGGAGAACCGGCTTATGATGCTGACTTTCGATGCATTGATTTCTTGACGATCCTGCACAGAGATCACTTAAATAAGGCTCTGTGGAAAAAGTACTCAAACGACTCCAAGCCCAATCTGACCTCCGAGAGCGCACCCGGGACCTCAAATTGGGAGAGCTCCAACTTCCATCCATCGAGCTTCTAGAAAAAAAATTGCCCGAGTGGATTCTCTTTGAAAAACTCTTGGCCGATCTCGAATCGATCGGCCGCGTGCATGTCTTGGGTGTGACCTCCAGTGCTCACCATCAGCTTCCCCTCATTGCGATGAGTTTTGGTTCACAGGATCCCAAAGCGCCGGTCTTAGCTCTTTTCGGCGGAGTCCACGGCTTGGAACGGATCGGATCACAGGTGGTGCTGGCATTGATGCGCAGTTTTTCCGAATTGCTCCTGTGGGATCAATTGCTTCAAGATGCCTTGTCCAAATTGCGAGTGGTCTTTTTTCCCATGGTCAACCCCCTGGGTATCATGAATATGCGAAGAGCCAACCCGAATGGCGTGGACTTGATGAGAAATTCCCCGATCACCGCTCTTGAAAAACCCACCTTTTTGGTGGGGGGACATCTGATTTCTCCGAAGCTTCCGTGGTACCGAGGTCACAATGGCATGGAACCAGAATCTCAGGCTTTGATTCAATTGTGCAAAGAACAATTTTTTGAAAGTTCAGCCGTTGTCACGGTTGATTTTCATTCAGGTTTTGGCACCCAAGATCGCCTTTGGTTTCCCTATGCAAAAACTCGCGAACCCTTTCCTCACTTGCCTGAGATGTACGCGCTCAGTGAAAAATTTGAGCGCACATTTCCCAATCATTTTTATCGGATCGAGCCTCAGGCCAAAAATTATACGACCCATGGGGATCTCTGGGATTATCTCTATGATGAATACATGAAAACAAACTCAGGAACCTACTTGTCTCTCACCCTGGAGATGGGCTCATGGATGTGGGTGCGAAAAAATCCTCTGCAACTGTTTTCGAGCCTTGGCCCCTACCATCCCATCAAACCACATCGGCAAAAACGCATTCTCCGACGACACATCACTTTGTTTGATTTCCTCGTTCGAACCGTGATCTCCCACAGCTCCTGGTCTTCTCTTTCTTCTGAGCAGAGAAATAAAAACAAAGACCGCGCTTATGACCTTTGGTATCCCCATCTGGAGAAAAAATGAGCTCCCGTCGCTGGATATTTCTTCGCGGCCTCGCTCGCCAACAGGGACATTGGGGCGATTTTCCAGAAATTTTTCAAAACTACTTTCCCGAAGATCAAATCGAGCTCTTGGATTTAAGAGGCAATGGAGATCTGAACCACAGTCCCAGTTATCTCAGCATCGCCGAAAATGTCAGGGACTTACGGGCGAGATCAAAGCTCCTGAATCAAGGGGATGTGCATCTGTTGACGATTTCCCTGGGCGCCATGGTGGGAGTTGAGTGGACCTATGAATTTTCAGATGAAATCGCGGGCCTGGTTGCGATCAATACCAGCGACCGAGGAACCTCGGCTTTCTATGAACGCCTTCGTCTGCAGAACCTACCACGCTTGGCCTCTTTGATGCTTCACCCAGGAGCTGCGGAACACCGGGAATTGGAAATTTTAAAAATGACCACCAACACTCTCTCCGCCGCGGAGAATTGGGCTAAGAAATTTGCAGAACTTCCGATGGCCGGTCGCGAAAACATTCTGCGCCAATTGATAGCAGCCATTCGTTACGAATTTCCCCGCCATATTCCCAAAACTGAAATTTTGCTTTTAAATTCGGACAAAGATCGCTTCGTCAATCCCATCTGTTCGCAGAGAATTGCCGATCAGTGGACCTTAAAGGTACAAACTCATCCTACAGCTGGCCACGACATTCCCCTCGAGGCCCCTGAGTGGATTTGTCAACAAATTCAAGACTGGATCAGCTTCAGTTCGTCATGATATGCATCAAAGTGTCACAACGAAGAACTCGGCTCCAGCTGTCAGAATTAGGCTCAATCACATCCACCTGTCCCCAACGACCAATACGATCTGGCATTCGATCTTGGCTGATAAACAAGACAACACGATCACCTCGAAAAGTTTGACCGTCATCGTTCCGAGTCAGCGTGGCAAAGTCAGAATAGATTCTTCGCTCTCCATCGATACTTTTTTCCACTAAATCAAGGCGACTCCGACCCGAACCAAGGTCCGTAACATAAACTTGATAATTCTCCCGCTGAACATAGGGATTGTAACAGATGGTATGAGCCTTCGGAGAATTGTCCCCCGTGTACAAAGCCTTCACTGGCAACCCCGTCAAAGGCAAACTGACGAGGATCAATAGAATTACTTTTTTCATGGCGCACTCCTTTGCATATATTCCCGGTGACGCACACAAGATCAGCAAAGGTTGTACCAGTTATTTTTTTGAGAGGACTTCGATGTTCTTGGTGATGTAATCGAGCGCCTGAAGAATTTTTTCCTGCGACAGCTTAGCCATGTCTGGCTTCATTTTTTTGGTTTTTTCATCCATGTAAAGAGATCGATTGATCTCCACTTGTACAACGTGATGGCCTTTTTTAGGTTCACCATACTGTTCACTGACGCGCCCCCCGAAGTAAGGCCAATTGTACCCAACTCTAAATCCAGCACGACTATAAGCAGCAAGGACTAGATCCACGAAAGGCGATGAGGAACTTTGCCCCCGACAGTCGCTAACGACAATATCTGCACGCTGTTGCCCGGGATCTCGATGCATCTTAGTTCCCATCGAAGGCATGGAGTGAACATCCAACTGATAAACCGCTTTGGGATTTTCTGAATCTATTTTTTCGTAAAGATCTCGGACAGTTTGATGAAAGGGCTCATAAATCAATTCAACCAATTTTTGATGCATATCCGGTGACATCGGAGCTCTCATCAAAGGTTCATTGGTGGTGGTCACAACCCAATGAAATCCCCGGTTGTGAGTCCCCGCAGGAGTCATATTGCCCAGAACAGAAGTCATATCGACATCCTCTGGAACACGATTCAGATCCGCTGCATAACGATGCCATTGGGTTTTGACAAAGGGGATCTTCAATTGCTCGAGGGCCGGCTCGTACAGCTGGTCAACAAAACGATCCACATCACACATCAGAATTTCTTCCGGCAAAGTTTGTAGCCAATCGCAAAACTCCGGAACTTTTTCACCAGAGTGAGGGATGGTCACAAAAAATGGTCTTTGCTTTTGCAACATCTCTCCATTTAACCTGAGGAAGAGGGCGAATGAAAACAAAAATCTACACCAAAACCGGAGATCAGGGCCAAACCCGCTTAGTTGATGGCAGAGAATGCTCAAAGGCCTCCGATCGCGTCGAAAGTTACGGCACTGTTGACGAGCTCAACAGCGTCTTGGGCTTGGTGCATTTTGATTTGCAAAACTCTCAACTGACAGAACTTGCGTCGACGATCTTTCGAATTCAAAATGAACTCTTCAATCTCGGAAGTCACTTGGCCTGCGAGAATGAGGAGCTTCGAAAAAAACTTCCAAGCTTTGATGAGGATCGAATCGAACAACTCGAAAAAGCCATTGATCAGATGACCGAAGAGCTCCCACCCCTCACCAACTTTATTCTCCCAGGCGGAGGACTTGGCGCCTGCCATTTGCATCTTGCTCGCACGGTTTGCCGGCGTGGAGAGCGGAGCTTGGTGCGATTATTAGACCGATTGGAGCCGAACAAATCTTCGTCGGAGGACTTGATGCGCGCCTTGCGATATCTCAACCGACTCAGCGATTTTCTGTTTGTGGCCGCACGTTGGACCAACTTTAAACTTCAGATTTCTGATGTTCTTTGGCAAAAAAATCCATGAAGCTACAAATCGCCACCCCCGAAGACAATGCTCAGCTGATCGAGCTCTACAAAGAGTTTCCCGTCAAGGGCCTGGTCGATCTCAAGGTCGATCGCAAGCAAGATTTTTTTGCGGCTTACAAAACCCAAACTGAAGACTTTAAGACCTACACGCTGCGGGATGATGAAGACAAAATTCATGGCATGGCCAGCTTTATTTTTCGGGATACCTATTATGAGAATCATCAAGTCCGAATCGCGACAGCGACAGACCTGCGGATTCGACCTAACCGCCAAGCTATCTTGGACTGGGCTCACCACTTTCTGCCGGTTATTCGAAACGAGATCAATGAGAATGAGACCTCGTCGATCTTCTCGATCATTAATCTTTCCGACAGCAATGCGCTCAATACCTTTATTCGCCCCCGAACAATGAAAAGAGCCATGCCCCGCTACCATCTGTACCGGCGCTTTCATATGGTCAGTCTGCACGGTCGTTATCCTTGGGCGCCAAAGCCCGTTCCCTCGATCAAAATTCGCACCGGATCTCCGGCCACCCTTGATGCCTTGATTGAATACATCGTTCGTCGGTCTCAATATCGCCCCTTTGCCTCCGTCTGGGATGAGGCCAGCTTTCACAAAAAGATGGCGCGCCTCAAAGGTCTTAAGCTGTCAGATTTTTTAATTGCTTTTGATTCTTTGGACAATGTGATTGGCTGCTTGGCGCCCTGGTCCGCAGCCGACATTCAAGACTTGATCCCCCTTCGTTACTCTCTGAGGGGACATAACTTTCGGCAGTTCTTGAAATTTTTTTGGCTCTTTGGAATGACTCGTCGGCTCGCAAAACCAGTGGTCTCGACGGGCATTGAAACCCCTCTGCAATTTCGCTATCTCACTCACGTATTTGCCGACAATGAAGACATCTTTGAAAGTCTGTTGTACCAGGCCTTTGAGAATGCAAGCCCGCAAGAATTTCTTCTTTACGCGCACACTGATCAAGACTTCAGACTCTTGCCGCCCGAAAGCTGGATTTCTGCTTCTCTCCCCTATGCGCTCTACTCGGTGGTCCCTCCCGAGAGAGAAATGCCCTCGTTTCTTCATCCCAGCGTGAGCTTAAATCCAGAAATTGAAGCTTATTCAGTCATTTAACTTCAAAAAAGCAGCTGGACCTTTGTCCAAAGCCTGACTGTATTTTCTCCCCAGCCTGTCATGGCTTTGTTACGCTATGGAGGCATGGAAGCACTCGGCACCAAAGGATGATGGTACAAAGTGAATAGTACGGATAAAAACACCCGCAAAAGCCCTCTCAAAAAGCTTTTTTTTGAAAAGTATTTGCCTCATCTTTTGTTTGTCTTTGTTGGTTACTGTGCTGCTGATTTAGGAATTTTGGCTTACCGCGATTTGATGCTTCCCAATCAGCCTCCGCCAGCTCATCCCGTCCGTTCTGACATGGACTCCTCCACTGCAAGAGGGTCCTACAACACAGTGATTTCCAGAAACATCTTTTCCTCTGACGGAATTATCCCCGAGCAGCTCATGGCCGCTCAGGACAAAAACAGATCGGAATCCGAAGCTCCAGTTCAATCATCCCTTCCCCTCACCCTGAAGGGCACTATCGTTCATTCTAATCCACAAAAGTCGATTGCCAACATCGAGGTCAAATCTAAAAATCAAGTCCTCGCCTATCATGTCGGCAACGACATTGAAAATTTGGCGACCTTGTCCGCCGTCGAGCGGGGCAAAGTTATCTTCCGCAATCTGAACAACAACCGACTTGAGTTTATTGAGTTGAAAACCGACGGTGCAAAAATTTCTTTTGGCGCAGCCAAGCCGCTAGAGCGGCCTTCCAAGAGTGATGTTGCGCAGGTTGCTCCGAATAAATTTGAGATTAAAAGATCTGACGTCTTGAAATACACCAGCGACATGGCCGCGGTTCTTCAGCAAGCAGCCATGGCCCCACGGCGAAATTCATCCGGAGAAATTGAATGCTTTAAATTTCTCTCGATTCAGCCTGGCTCTATCTACACTCAGCTCGGATTTCAAAATGGCGATTGCATCAAAGCAGTGAACGGCGAAAAAATTGATAGCCCCGCAAAAGCCATGGAACTTTACAATGCTTTAAAAAATTCTTCGTCCATCAAAATGCAAGTGGAGCGAGATGGCCGGGATCAAGAGAGCGAATACAATATCCGTTAGAAAAGAAGGTGTTTCTATGAAACCGAACAAAAAAACTCTAAGCCTTTTACTCTTTGCTCTGCTGTTCCAGCAAACGCTCACCTCGCAAACGTGGGCACAAGAGGACTATGAGGGAGACAT
>PEZR01000193.1:4473-18230 GCA_002773975.1 Bdellovibrio sp. CG10_big_fil_rev_8_21_14_0_10_47_8 | reverse complement strand
ACCCCTCGAAGCAAACGACAGCCCGTCCTATCCAAGCTCAAATAGCTTTTCCAATGCGCCCACTGGCAGCTCCGCGCCAAGCTCCTCTGGAAAGAAGAGTGATGGTTCACCCTTGGGCGATAACCAAAAGGAAAAATTTGCGGCTGCCAACATCGAAGACATCAACGATAAAAACTTTCCCGAGATCATCGAATCCTTCGACTTCCCAAATGCTGATATTCAAGACATCGTAAAAGCCATCTCAGAACTCACCGGCAAAAACTTTATTGTGGATCAAGGCCTGCGTGGAAAAATTACGATCATGGCGCCCTCAAAAATCACTGTTGCAGAAGCTTACAAGGCTTTTCTCTCGGCGCTGGCCATCAACGGCTATGCTGTCGTTCCTCAGGGTAAATTTTTGAAAATTCGCACCGCCAGAAATGCGCAGCGGGACAGTATCGAGACCTATTCTGGAAGCTACTACCCGAACTCTGACCAGATGATCACGCGAATCATTCACTTAAAACACATCAATGCCGAAGCTGTGAACCGGGATCTCCGAATTCTGACGTCAAAAGATGGCGAGATGAATATTTATTCTCCAACCAACTCTCTGATTATCTCAGACTATGGCGCTAACATTGACCGTGTGATGAAAATCATTAGCCAACTGGACGTTCCAGGCTTTGAGGACCAATTGGAAGTGGTGCCCGTTCACTATGCCAAGGCGAAAGACATCGCGGATCTGATTGATAAGATCGTCAACAAAGGCCAAACTCCTCCCACCAATCGAAGTGGTGCTTTCACCGCTGGAGTTCCCCGTTTTTCAAGAACAGCAACCAGTCAAGGATCTCAGGGTTCTTCTTACTACATGGTCATTCCAGATGATCGAACCAATGCGCTGATTGTCGTTGGAAACAAACCAGGCATTGCGCGCATTAAAAAACTTTTGGCTCAGCTCGATTTCCGCATTCGCCCTGAGGATCAGGGTGGCGTTTACGTTTACTACGTCAAACACGGGGATGCAAAAAAGATCGCCCAGACTCTGCAAGGTGTCGCTAAAGACGCGACACCTAAGTCCACTACTGGCAATGCTCCTCCAGCTCTGCAAATGACAGCGGCCGGCGTGGCTCCCGCTCAAGAAATCTTTGGCGGAGATGTGAAAATCAATGCTGATGAGGGCACCAACTCTTTGGTGATCGTTGCCAACAAACAAGATTACGAAGTGGTGTTGAACCTGCTCAACCGCATCGACATTCCTCGCGACCAGGTGTATGTTGAGGCCATTATTATGGAAATGAAATCAACGGACGCTCTCAACTACCAAATCGGTTATTACCAATACGACAAGGGTGGCTCTGGAGGAAAAATTGGTTTCAATGGTTTCACAGGCAAACCCTCTTTGGCAGACTTGCTGAATCCCGTTGGAGGTCAAGGAACGATTCTTGGATTTGGTAGCGGAGATAAAGTCACCATCGATAATCCGGCCACGAAGGCCAGTGGTGGATCCATGACCATTTCATCTTTGGTCGGTTTTATTAACTTCCTAAAAACAAATGCCAATGCCAATATTCTCTCAACCCCACAGCTTCTCGCGCTCGATGCTCAAGAGGCGATGATTGAGGTCGGCGACAAGGTCGTCACTGGATCTAAAGTCACCACAAATAACGGTGTCACAGCGACGGAGCCTAATTTCGATGACGCCACAATCCAGTTAAAGATTAAACCCTTTATCAGCCCGACGACGAACTCTATTCGCATGGAGCTCAAGTCCAACATCAAACAGCTTTCCGTTGCAAAAACTCCGGATGCTTTTCAGTCCAGCACACAGCCCTTGGCGACACGAAAATTGGAAACCAATATCGTGGTCCGAAACGGCGACACTGCAGTTCTCGGAGGTTTGATGAAAGAGGACGACGTCGAGGAGATCACCAAAGTTCCTCTGCTGGGTGATATCCCCATTTTGGGATGGCTCTTTAAAACTCGCAGATCCTCTAAGGAAAAGACCAATATGTTGATTTTCCTGACTCCCACAGTTGTTCGCACGGCAGATGACAGCAACTCTCTGCTCAGCAAAAAACTGGATCAACGACAGAAATACGTTAAAAGCACAGGAGGTCGGGATCCGTATGGAGAGACCGTCGATCAAATGCAAAAGAAACAGTCTGTCAATGAAACTGACGGGGAAGAAAAAGGAACTGAATAGACAATGGCAGCCCTGGATGTTCCCAATATTCTTTCTCGCAGCACGACTCTGAATCAAGAGCAGATTAAAATTGTTCTTGAGAATCCAAGTCTGCGCGGAGATCTCACCATTGGTGAAGCCCTGGCCGAGAAGGACTTCTCGACGGCAGACGATTTGGTCGCCGATCTATGCAAAGAAATGGGCTTGGAGTTCATCCGAGATATTCCAGTCGCCGACATTTCCGTCGATTTGATCCGCGACATCCCCATCAATTATGCCAAACAGAACTCGATTCTTCCTTTTAAAGAAGAAACTGATTCTGTCACCGCCCTAACTGCCAACCCCCTCAATCTCAAGGCCTTGGATGACTTGAGGGTGATTTTTGGGAAACGAATTCGCCCGCTGGTGGCAACTTCAACAAAAATTCAAGATGCCATCAATAAGGTGTACGAGAAAAGCACTGCGAATCTCGCTGGGCTCGATGATATCGAAGAAGAAGACTATGACCTGGATGATCCCATCATCGATCTTCTCGAAGCCGGGGAAGATGACGCTCCAGTCATTAAACTGGTGAACTCTTTGCTCTTCCGCGCGGTGAAAGAAAAAGCTTCGGACATCCATATCGAACCCTATGAAAAGGAAATGTCCGTTCGCCTTCGAATTGACGGGATTTTATTCAATATCTATAAACCACCAAAAAAATTGCAAAATGCCATCACTTCCCGCTTAAAAGTCATGGCCAACCTCAACATCGCTGAAAAAAGATTGCCTCAGGATGGGCGAATTCCTCTGAAGGTGGGCGGCAAAGATATCGATATCCGGGTCAATATTGTTCCCACCGCTTTTGGCGAACGCATCGTCATGCGTTTGCAAGATCGATCCAATGTTGTGCTCGAGTTGGAACAGTTGGGATTTTCCGACGACAACCTGCGCACACTCGACCAGCTGGTTCAACGATCCTATGGAATTTTATTGGTGACCGGCCCCACGGGGTCTGGAAAATCCACGACCCTCTATGGCTGCTTGATGAAGCTCAACACTCCGGATGTCAACATTCTCACTGTTGAAGATCCGGTGGAACAACGAATTCATGGCATCGGTCAGGTTCAGGTGAACAATAAAATTGGCCTTACTTTCGCGGCTGGCCTTCGCGCCTTCCTACGGCAGGATCCTGAGATCATCATGGTCGGTGAGATTCGAGATTTGGAAACGGCAGAACTGGCGATCAATGCCTCTCTCACAGGTCACCTGGTTCTTTCCACGATCCACGCCAATGACTCTGCCGGAGCCTTTCCGCGTCTGATTGATATCGGTGCGGAGCCTTTTCTGATTGCCACCTCGATTATTGGAATTGTCGCCCAACGTTTGGTGAGAATTCTGTGTCCACACTGCAAAGCCCGTTATGAACCCACCGATTTTCAGCTGACAACCCTAGGCATTACTCGAGAACAAGCTAAAAACTCGAATATTCACCGCGCCGTTGGCTGTAATCAATGCAATCAAAAGGGCTACATCGGCCGAACGATTATCGGCGAACTGATGGTGATCACGGATAACATTCGGTCTTTAGTTATGCAGAGAAAAGACGGGAATACGATTCGCAAAGCAGCGATTGGCGAAGGCATGAAAACCTTCCGAGATCATGGCGTACTCAAGGTTTTGAGTGGAATTACCACCATTGAAGAACTGGTGTCTAACACCCAACTGGATCTGTAATTTATGCCGATCTTTGAATACCGCGGCCTAACCAAAGACGGAAAAAACACCAAGGGGTTGGTGGATGCGGAAAATTTGCGCGCGGCGCGGATGAAGCTGAAAAAAGATCGAATATATGTCGTTGATTTAAAAGACAAAAAAAAGGTCAGCGCCGCTGGACAGAAAAAAAAGCGCGGTCAGAATACCAAAAAAGTGGGCGTCAAAGATCTATCCTTGATGACTCGCCAGTTGGCGACTTTGATCAAAGCCAATATTCCCCTGGTTGATGCGCTGACGGCCGTCTCCGAACAAGTGGAGCACCCTGCCCTTCAGGAAGCCATTGCCGACTGCAAAAACATGGTCAACGAGGGCTCCCCGTTTTACAAGGCTCTGGGAAAATATCCAAATATCTTTAACAATATCTATGTCACGCTCTGTGAAGCGGGGGAGATGTCTGGCACTCTAGATTTGATTCTCACGCGATTGGCGGAATTTACTGAGTCCCAGAACGAGCTCCGCTCCAAAGTTAAAAGTGCACTCACTTATCCGATCGTAATGTTAGTCGTCACCCTGGCTCTTTTGACCTTTTTGTTTATCTTTGTGATTCCAAAGATGGTGGTGGTCTTCGAGGGATTCCCCAATCTCAAACTTCCCTGGTACACAGAGATGGTGATTTCTACCAGCGGAATCATGGTGAATTACTGGTATGTTTTTTTGATCGTTACCGTAGTCACGACCGTCTTGTTTCGAAACTGGAAAAAAACTCCCGCCGGCAAAAAAAAATGGGACGCGATTTCTTTGAAGATGCCCATTTTTGGAGAGGTCAACCGGACAGTGGCGGTTTCTCGCTTCACCCGCACCTTGGCCACCCTACTCAATGGCGGCGTCCCGATGCTCAATGCCATGCAGATTGTTAAAAATGTCGTTGATAATGACATTCTTGCAGCCGCGATCGAAGAGGCTCGAAGCAATATCTCTGAGGGTGAGTCCATTGCCGGCCCTCTAAAAAAGTCAGGACAATTTCCGCCGCTTGTTATTCACATGGTCAATATCGGAGAAAAAACCGGCGATCTCGAGAATATGCTGACCCAAGTCTCAGATGCCTATGATTTTCAGGTAAAAAACAAGCTCGAAGGAATGACAGGACTGATGGGGCCAGTTGTTCTCGTGATTATGGGTCTAGTTATCGGCGTGATCGTGTTCGCCGTGATGATCCCCATGTTTGAGCTCTCAAGCGCTATCTAGAAATCTTTTGACCCGAAGCTTCAAAGGTATGCGTGAGAGAGAAAATCCTTCACAATAGAGATCTTGATAACAAGGGAGTGAATCATGACAAAAAACAACCGCGGTATGACTTTGATGGAAATTTTGATTGTTCTGGCCATTCTCGGCAGTTTGATGGCCATTCTTCTCCCGAAGATCACGGGCAACATCGATAAGTCCAAGGTGGGTGAAACGAAAATCATCATTGGTCAGGTGATCACAGCTCTGAATATGTATTTTACCGATTGCGGAAAGTTCCCTGAAAGTCTCGAAGGTCTGGTAACAGCGGATGCCAGCTGCAGCAACTGGGGGCCAGAATCCTATATCAAAAAAACTCCGAAGGATGCTTGGCAACGTGAGTTCCAGTACTCTATGGAAGGAAATTCTTTTGTCCTAAAAAGTTTGGGCTCAGATGGTCGTGAAGGCGGAGATGGATATGGAAAAGACATCTCGTCTGAAGACCTTCAGTAAAGGCTTTACCCTTTTCGAACTCCTCATCGTTCTAGCGATCTTTGCTGCCATTGTCGCCTTTGGCATCCCGCGGTTTCGCAGCCCTCAAAACAATATCAAAGCTGTCGTTCGCCAGATGGCTTCCTTGTCCCGAGAGGTCCGTAATCTTGCCCGGATGAAACGAATGACCTATCGAATTGCTCTTCGTATGGGTGAAGGCGATGACGCTTATTGGGTTGAGAATGCCTCTGGCTCTGTCTTGGTTCCCTCTGAGGCCACCTTGGAAAATATAAAAAAAATGGATGAAAAAGATCGACCACCCGATGCGTTCCAAAAAACAAATAAGCCCTTTAAGGGCGAGAAAAAACTCCCCTCAGGACTCTATTTTGGCAGCGTCGAAACGGTGGCCATGAAAGAACCGGCGACCCAGGGAACTGCCTATGTTTATTTCTCCCCTGAAGGTTTGGTCGAACGATCCGTCATTCAACTGACGGACAAGGACAAACTCACATGGTCTCTGGTTTTGAATCCTATCACTGGCCATGCCGATGTTCTGGAGATCGGAATTTCTCTCAAAGAGGCCAACGATGAATAGACGCCCTCAAAACAAAATTCGGGGTTTTACACTGATTGAAACGCTTCTCGCCGTGGTGATCTTAGCAACAGCATTGCTGCTCCTGAACAACTCATGGAGCGGAAGTTTTCTTCGTATCCGTAAAACCCAGCAACAGTTTGAAGTCGCCGCTCTTCTCGAGCGTAAAATCACCGACATCCAGCTTGAATACCGGGGGAAATCATTGGATGAAATCCCGGAAGAACGCAGTGATGACTTTGGTCAGGAATATCCCCAGTACTCTTGGAAGATGAAAAGTAAAAAACTTGAAATCCCGGACATTTCCTCAACTCTCACTGCTCAAGAGGGGGGCGCCGATGTCTTGCTCATGAGCGTGGTTAAACAGCTCACAGAAGGACTTTCCAAAGCCATCAAAGAGGTCACGGTTACAGTTATCTACAAAACTCCCAACAAAGGGAAACCCCTCGAATATTCAGTGACCACCTACTTTATTGATTATGACAAAGATATTCAGATGGGAATGCCTTCGGGATGAAAAACAGTCGCGGTCTCACTCTTCTGGAAGTCATGATTGTTTTGGTTATTATGGCCACACTGACGGTCTTGTCGAGCCAAAGTATTCAGCAAGCCATCAAAGCCAAGGGCAAGCTGCAGACTCAAATCGAGGAAGTCTCTCAAGTTAGAGACTCGCTCAAGGTGATCGAGAGGGACCTCAATCTCGCCTTTCATTACTCGGATCTCGAGACCGAGCTCAAAGAGCTGACAAAAAAGAAACGCATCGAGCTTAGCAAAACAAAGACCTCCACTGGCAAAAGCGCAAGTTCAACGACGACACTCAACCCAGCTGGCGCCTATAACCCCAATGACCCTAATGATCCATTGAATAAAAAGTCCGAAAATCGGGTGGACCCGACCACTCAATTTATCGGCAAAGAGAACTCGCTTTACTTCCCCACACTCAGCTCTTCCCGATTGCACGAAGACAATCAACAAGCCGATTTTGTCAAAGTCGGCTATTTGCTAAAATCCTGTCGCAAACCTGGGCAGAAGGCCCAATCCCAGTGCCTGATTCGCGTGAGCGGGAATATCATTGAAGGGGACCTCACCAAGGGCGGCCAAGGCGTAGTTCTGCTTGAAAATGTCAGCGAATTCAAGCTCCGGTATTTCGGCAAAGGTAAACAGGACTGGAGCACCACTTGGGATACCACACAGAGTGACTCCATCACCAAAAATCGCTTCCCTGATGCCGTAGAGATTTCTTTGACCGTGGAAAAAGAGGTCAAGGGTGCAAAAAGTAAAAAACTATCCATGCAAATTGTTGTTCCAATTCGATTTCCCAACAATGACTACCAAGACAGCTTGAACCAGCAAGCCCAGGCTCAACAAAATGGGACTGGCGCTACAAATAGCGGCAATGGTTTTAGCCCGAACAATGGCTTTAACCAGAACAACGGTTTCAATCCCAACAATGGATTTGGGAATCAGCAACCGAAAAGCCCCAGCGGAAGTGGAACGGGTAACTGATATGAAATGGACACGACAGCTCTTAGGACGAAGCAATCAAAAAGGTGTGGCCCTGCTCATCGCTATTTTTTCAGTGGTCATTATTACCTATTTGGTTACCGAAATTCTGTATGAAACCAATGTGGAGTATTCGGTCAATGCTCAAGCCGTGAGCCGGGTTAAAGCCTATTACGCGGCCAAGGCAGGTCTCGACATCAGTTTACTTCGCATCAAATATTTTATGAAAATCCAAAAGCAACTGGGCTCCCAACTTCCAGCAGATAAAAAACACCTCTTGGATATGATCTGGAGTTTTCCATTCGCATGGCCACCCTTAGTTCCCGAAGAGGCTAGCGGCGTTGATAAGGACATGATCAAGGATAAGGTCAAAGAGTCCCTGTTGGACACCAGCTATGTCACCACCATCAGCGATGAGGGTTCAAAGATTGATCTCAATGATTTAGCCTCGCCATCCAAGGGAATTCGCGACATCACCAAAAAACTCCTTTTGCAGATTTTTGAAAATAAAATTCAGAATGACGAGGCCTGGTCCCGCACCCACAGAGATCTTAAGTACGAAGAGGTCGTCAATAATATCATCGACTGGGTAGACGACGACAAAGAGAGCCTGAATGGTGGTGACGAACACCAGCTTTATGCAGATACCCATGTCGAAGAGCTTCCACCCAACCGAGGTTTTCGCACGCTGGATGAAGTGCGCCTAGTAGCTGGAGTCACCGAAGAGATATTTAATTTACTCAAAGACCGGGTCACAATTTATGGAATGAAGGCGATCAATCCGAACTATGCCCCCCTTGAGGTCATTAAAGCCCTCGATGCCTCAATCACCGATGAGGTCGCACAAAAAGTTGTTGCTCGCAGGGGTGATGAAAAAGCCGGTGGCCCATTTAAGGACGAAGGTGATTTTTGGAACTATGTGAATGCTGAAGGCGGCAATGTCCTTCCCGATGTTCAGAAATCCTATTTTCTCGTTTTTGACCAGGTGATTAACTTTCGCATTCGAAGCACTGGCGAATCTGGCAATATCTCAAGGGAAATTGAGGCCGTGGTTTATGATTTCAATGGAGCGGCGCTGTCCGTCGCCACACAATTGCAAAATGAATCCAATGGCACTACTGGCGGAAGCTCGGGAGCCTCTGGCGCCTCTGGATCAACCGGAGGCCAAGGCTCTTCTTCAAATAAATCAAATAATTCCAATGATCCCCTTCCCAAAGGCCCTCCGCGAATTGTATACTTCATGGAGAGATAACTGACGCGCATTTATCCCTAAGGATGGGGGTTCAATGATATCTATCGGTGTTGATATTGGTTCTTCCAGCATCAAGGTTGTCGAGCTGAGCTCGAACAACAAAGGCGTTCAAATTACCCGCTTCTTTGAACACAGCCTTGGAACCAATCCTGCTTATGATACAGAGCTAGAAATCATTGAGTTTCTAAAGACTCTAAGCTCGACCTATGACCAGCCCGGTGTCCGCTTTGTACTCTCGCTGAAACAAGAGCTGGTCAGCGTTCGCAATAAAATATTTCCTTTCCATGACCGACAAAAAATTCTCAAAAGCTTGCCCTTTGAGCTGGAAGAGGACCTCCCCTTTTCCAGCGAAACAGCCATTTATGATTCTAAAATTGTCCGGCAGATTGGGTCCACCGCCGAAGTCCTCGCCTGCGCTACTCCCAAGCGCCGAGTAGAAAAAGCTTTGCAGCTGGCGACTGACACGGGCATCGATTTATCCATTTTGTCCTGCGAAGGAATTGCCTACGCAAACTGTTTCGAACGTTGGGATGATCCTATTCCTGTTCTCCCCCCTCAGCTGATGGAGCTCGATCTCCCGCCCGAGGGGAGAGAAATTTCCATCCACGTCGTCCTGGGGCATACGCACACTCTGGTTTGTGCAGTGGAAAATCATCTGTTGATTGGTGTTCGCTCGATTCTGTGGGGCGGAAAAAACATCGCCGAGGCGATCGTCAAAAAATATGAGATCCCTTATGTTGAAGCCCTCAAGGAAATGCAAACCAAGGCCTTTATTCTGCCGAACAAAGAAGGGGCCTCTTATGACCAGATTGTTTTTTCCGACACCATTTCCAATAGCGTTAAGGAACTCGCTCAAGAATTAAAAATTTCTATTTTGGAATTCAAGTCAGAGTTCAATGGCCATGTTCTGTCCGTAGGGCTCACCGGTGGATCAAGCTCAATTCTAAATCTCCATGCCTTCCTGACTCAGCAGCTGGAATTGCCCGTAAATTCGATGTCAGTGACCAAAAATTTCCCGCACGCGACCTTTGAAATCACCGCCGACATTGAATCAAAAATTGGAATTGCTCTCGGCTTAGCCATCGAAGGTTTGAAGAAACCCAGAAATCCCGCGCTGAATTTCATGCGGGGCGAGTTTGCAAAACAGAATACCTCTCTCCGATTATTCTGGGAGCGATGGGGTCCCAGCCTGCAAGTGGCCGCCGCCTTCTTGGTGATTTTTCTGGCCTACTCAATGGCGCGGGAAACACTGTCCTTGTCTCTTGCGGATAGAACCTCTGAAGTTTTAAAGTCTCAGGCTAAAACCGTAGCCAGACTTCCACTCAAATCTCAAAATGAATCCGGCGTCAAAAAATATATTCGGGAACAGAAAAAACGCGCTCTGGAAATGAAAACTCTTTCTGGAATTGCACACATGAATTCGGCGTTGGATGTCCTTAAAAAAATCAATGATGCAGTACCCGGGAAAAACATTGTCTCGTTGGACGTTAGAAAGCTCACCGTTCTTGAAAATCAAGTTCAAATTCAAGGCACCGTCTCAGACGCGCGACAACTGGCCAGCCTCGAAGCAGCATTGGCCTCTGTAGCCCTAGGCAAACTGAGCAAATTAACCGTAACCCCCGGAGGAAAACCCGGAGTTCCATTTGCGTACAGCTTCCAAGTGGATCGTGAAATTCAAGCCGAAACTAAGTGAGCGATCAATTGAGTCAGCGAGGAACCCATGGCTTTTGAAGACATCAAAGAACAGTTACAAAGCGAACTGAAAACCAGGTGGGAACAAATTCAAGAAAGTTCGCTCTACATTCAGATCAAAGAGCGGTACGAAAATCTCACACCGGTCATGCAAAAAATATCTCTCTACGGAATCATTGCCGTGCTCCTTTATTTGGTTCTGTCGTTCCCTCTGGGATATATGACTCAGTCCAATGACTATGTGGCTGAGTTTGAAGACAAAAGACAATTAATCCGAGATCTTTTGAAGTCATCACGGGAATCTCAAGATGTTCCCAATGTGCAACCCCCACCCTCCATCGATTCTTTAAAAGCCCAAGTGGACAACCAACTTGAAAATGCGCGACTTCTTCCCGAACAGATTCAAGGAACCACAGTCTCTGCAGAAAAATCGACATTGATCCCGGCGGCATTTAGCCAAGGAATCTTGCGGGTCCAGTTGGCCAAATTAAATTTGCGTCAGATCATCGACCTTGGACACCAATTTCAAAATATCAGCCCCAGTGTCAAGATGATCGATCTGTCCATCGAAGCTAATAGTCAAGATCCACGGTACTTCGATGTTGTCTATAAACTGAGCCCTCTGGTTGTGCATCTGCAAGAAGAAACACCGGAACCACCTCCGATCAAAAAACGTGGGAGATAAAATCGAATGATGCCTTTTCTGAAAAAATTGTTTCAGCTGATTCTTGTCCATAAATGGAAATTCGCCTTATCTTTGGCATCGGCCATCCTGTTTGCCTTTCTTTTGTTTCCATTTTCGGACTTGGGCGACCTAGTCACCAGTCAAGTTTCAAAAATCACCAATGACCAGGTCTATCTGCGCTTTGATCGTCTACGAATGAGCCTTTTCCCTCAGCCGGGTGTGGCATTGGACGAAGTCTACTTGGAAACCCATCAGATCCCTCCTCTCAAAAGCAAAGAACTGATTTTTACACCATCGATCAGCTCTCTCATTAGCCAAAAACCGGCGGGAACTCTCTCTGCGGATGGATTTCTCAATGGGCAAATCAAAGTTTCACTGAAACCAACCAGCAAATCTGAGAATGGACTCGAGCGCTATAAGCTGTCGGTCACGGCTGAAAAAATCAGCCTGAGTGAACTTCGTGATCTCGCGCAATTGCCAGTGATGCTCAAGGGCCAATTGAATCTGAATACTGAGGCCACCGCCAATCTTGCTTTTCAAGAACAGCCGGAAGTGGAGCTGCAGATGAGCGTGGATAAATTTGAACTTCCCTCGGGAAATTTGCAGACAATGATGGGACCTTTGACTTTACCGGAACTGAAGCTTTCCAGCATTCATCTCAAGGGGCGCTTGGCCGCTGGAAAATTCATTATCGAAGACGGCACCATCGGCAAAGATGGCGACGAAGTCCATGGCACGGTAAAGGGAGATATGAACTTGGTGATTCAAAACCGCGGAGGCACCTTTGTCCCCATCTTTGGTGCGTATCGATTAGATATTGATCTCAATATTCGACGCAGCTTTGAAGAGCGCGCCAGCCTTTTTCTCAGCTTCGTCAGTCAGTACAAAAGCCCAACAGCACAGGGCTCCAGATACTCCTTTAAAATTAACGCCACCAATCCTCAGCTCCCACCCAACATAAGCGCATTGCGTTAGAAGCCTCGACATCTTGATCTGTTGTTCTGTAATTCAGAATTCGGATCAACTTCCAGGTCTTTAGCATTTCCTATCGATTTGGGCCTGGCCGTGACCTTGAATCAAGGATTGACACCAACAAACCCATTATGAAGACTGTGTCTTCAAAAAAACTCGGTCAGGTGACCGGGAGGAAAGGAAGTTATGTCAGGAGTAAATAAAGTTATTATCGTTGGCCGACTGGGTGCAGATCCAGAAATCAAGGCCGTTGGCAGTGGTCAATCTGTAGCAAGACTCAGTGTCGCGACCAGCGAAGCTTGGACCGGCAAAGATGGCCAAAAACAAGAACGCACGGAATGGCACCGCGTGGTTGTCTGGGGACGTCAGGCAGAGAACTGTGCAAAACATCTCTCTAAAGGACGCCAAGTTTATGTCGAAGGACGACTGCAAACACGTTCTTGGGAAGACCCCACTGGACAAAAGAAGTATTCGACAGAAATTGTTGCCAATACGGTTCAATTTTTGGGCGGCGGAGCTGGCCAAGAAAGATCGACTTCTGCTGCAGGTGCAGACACTGGTTTCAATGACTTCGGACCAGAGCCTTCATTTGATCAATCCAACGACGAAATCCCGTTCTAGGTCCTGGACCTTCGAGCCCCGATGTCATTCGGGGCTTTTCATTTCTCCCGAGCAAATTTAGAATAAATGAATGACGAACTTCCTCTTATCTCTGTTGAAACAGAGCGTCCTTTTCATTTCTATTCCTCTTCTTCTTTCTTGTTCCGTTTACCAGTCCGCAGGGCGAAAAACCTTTGAAAACAAGTCTTCGGATTATCGAGTTCAAGCAGTCAGTGTCGATCAAGCCACTTGCTGGACTCAACCCGCAAATGATCCATTGTGGAATGTAGATCTATCTGAACAATTGACGGTCACCCGTTGGGATGAGAACGAAATCCGCGTTTGCACATTGCCAAATACCGAGACTACAGAGACCACCGGACAACCTGAACAATAGGAGGAGATCCATCATGAAAAATTTAAAATGGACTTCTCTCCTGACCTTCAAAATCATTTCATTGCTGATGCTCTCATCTCTGACTCTGGCGGCTTCAATTTCGCAGGTAAAGGGCGATAAGGCCATTATTTACCTGGACGGAGATACACCAGAAATTGGCACTCAGTACTATGCCATTGAACCCAGCACAGGAAAAAGACGCGCCCTACTCGAGGTCAAACAAATCAAGGGCAACAAAGCTCTGACTGTGATTAAAAAAGGGAAAGCTCAAACTCGTTGGATGTTACAAGCCAAAGTCCCTCGGGAAAAACAGGAAGAGGCCGCCCTTCCTCGTAATACGAAACTCCGTGGAGGCTTGCTCGCTGGATATGCGATGAATAGCCTTGCCATGACCGTGGTTCTAAATTCTGCACGCAGAGAAGACGCAACCTTGACCGGAACCAGCATGAGTTTCAAAGTCTTTGGGGACTATGCCCTGTCCACTGACATCAC
>PEZR01000193.1:0-4369 GCA_002773975.1 Bdellovibrio sp. CG10_big_fil_rev_8_21_14_0_10_47_8 | reverse complement strand
ATTTGCCTTTGGAAGCCTCAGCTCACTATAACTTCATCAATGGCAAAAGTAAGTATTGGATCGGCTTAGGATTTTCTTTTCTTCTTGAAATGAGTCGAACAGTGAATATTCCGAATCTGGATTCTTCCAGCAAAACCAACCAAATGCTTTTGGTGGGTTTGGGGGGTGACATCGGTCTCAGTAACGGGAAATTTATTCCCGTGGTCCTTGAGTATGGAATGTTTCCCGGCAGCACCAACGTCACTGCCAGCTCGATCGCTATTCGCACTGGCTATGGGATGAGCTTCTAATACTGACCAATATCTTAATTGCTTTTTGTGCAGTTCAAATTCTGCTTCTGAGAGTCCACCGAACCATCATCAAATGAAATTTTCACCAAAGTTTTACTGTAAAAGCTCTGTGCCGTATCCATCAGCAAGTCGTAAGAAATCTGCGCATCATACCCCGCTGATTCGTCTTTCACTTTTTGTCTTTGAGTCGCCTTCAATGATTTTTCGTTGGGGCAGCTTCCCGTTGTCCAGATCGTGCGGGTATCATCTTGAACAACCCGCTCCTTGCCATCCGCGTAGACCTCTTGAATAAAGTCCGCATCGCCGTCAAAAATAAAGTGATCACCCAGTTGCACAATAACCGAGGGAGAAACTCCCCCTAAATCACTCCGACAGTTCCACTTCCCGTTTAAGTTGGGGCAAGAAAAACCAACACCACCAAACAGAAAAACACCTAAGAAAAAAACACCCCTCATAGCCCCCCCCCAGACGTGACTCAGTAGAGCACAGCTTCTTTTCGGCAATCAATTCAAAAATGAAGCGATAGCTTCAAATCCTGAAACTGGTTCCGCCTCCAAGAGCCTTGCTGGCGCCTCCGACAGCGCATTTCCTGCTTGATTCTCCCGCTCTGCATGGACATCCTAAAAACTCCTTTCAAAGGAGCTTTTAAGATTCGTCTATTTCGCCAGGACATCATTGTTTTCATCCTTCTTTTTTTTAATTTTTTGTTGGGGGAAAATTCAAACCGAAGCGGTCGAGTACAAGCCGGGTTCAGCGGCTCTCGGTCTCACCATCCACTCTGCCAGAATTGGGAGGCGAGAGATCTTCACCCATTGACTTTCCGTTTCTGTTTCATCGGGTCTAAAAGAGATCATGAATGAGACACTGGTAAACTCAAAAGGGGCAAATGACCCCGCCAAGTTCTCTGAAATCACCCACAAGCCTTCCCACGGCGGCGCTGAAATTGCACTCAAAATAACTGTTCGAGTTTTTTGATAGATGAGGTGAATTGTGAAAAAGAAAGTAGAACAAACTCCAAAAATTAATTCAGTGAATGCATCCAAGGTATCCACTGGGCAAGCTCTTAAAGAGCGCGCTGATCAAACTTATCTTCACGTCAATCAGATTTCTTTTCATCAGAATTTCAAGGCGCTTATCGGACACTATAAAACAATCAATGCGTCTCGTCCCGTACCGCAGCCAGGTCTGTAGAATATCATTATTAAGATCTTTTTAGGGTTACGGTTACCTGATGGGGTTTCTCATCGTCAGCCAGTTCCAGCTCAGAAACTTCCAACAGGGACCCGTCTAGTTCGATCACACTTAAACCTGTATTTAGACCTAGGGGATTTTTCACTTGAATGTGGTACTTTGTTTTTCCATGCAGGTACGAAATCTCGTAGGCCTTCCAATCGCTCGGTATGCAGGGTTCAATTTGCAGTTTATTCCCGCGCAGCTTAAACCCCAGGATCGACTCAAGACCCGCACGATAATACCAGGGAGCAGAACCTGTATACCAGCTCCACCCACCTCGCCCCTCGTGGGGTTTTCCGCCGTACACGTCCCCAGCTAAAACATAGGGCTCAATTTTATATCGATTTGTTTGGCTCGGATCCTGAGAATGAGAAATAGGGTTCATCATATTGAACATTTCCACCGCCTTGTCTCCCTGCCCGAGCTTGGCATAGGCCATGACCACCCAGGCCGCGGCGTGACTGTACTGGCCGCCGTTTTCCCGGACTCCGGGCACGTAACCTTTAATGTACCCCGGATCTCTTTGAGTCTTGTCAAAGGGTGGGGTCAGCAACAAAATCAGCTGAGACTTTTTTTGAACTAAAAATTCTTCCACCTTTTCCATGGCTAATTTGATCCGATCGGGGTCTCCCGCATTCGAAAGAACCGCCCAGGTCTGGGAAATAGAATCGATACGGCACTCTTCATTCAAACTTGACCCCAAAGAACTGCCATCGTCAAAAAAGGCACGTTTGTACCACTCTCCGTCCCAAGCATTTTGTTCCACTGCAACTTTCAATTTTTTCATATGAGACTCAAAGATGGCGCGGTCACCAGATGATCCTGGTCGATCACACAGGGGAACAAAATCTTCGAGAACTTTGTATAAAAACCAAGCCAACCAAACACTTTCACCTTGGCCCAAAATTCCGACACGATTCATTCCATCGTTCCAATCGCCCGTTCCCATAAGAGGCAAGTCATGTTGCCCCAGGGACAGTGACCGATCAATTGCACGGCGACAGTGTTCAAAAATTGTTGCGGACTCTGAGGAAATCGATGGAAGAGTGTATGAATCCTCTTCGGCGGCCTGAAGCAGCGGCGCTTCGATGAAAGGCGTAACCTCGTCTAAAATCGTTTTGTCCCCAGTGATGTTGATATAAAAACTGACAACAAAAGGAAGCCAGAGTAAATCATCCGACATCTTCGTTCGAATTCCCCGTCCAGTAGGGGGATGCCACCAGTGCTGAACATCTCCCTCTTTAAACTGATGCTGACTGGCGCGCAAAATATGCTCTCTCGCAATACTGGGCGCGGCATAGACAAATGCCATGCAGTCTTGAAGCTGATCACGAAATCCATAGGCACCGCCAGACTGGTAAAAGGCCGTTCTAGACCAGTATCGACACGACAGCGATTGATAGAGAAGCCATCTGTTCATCAAAAGATCCATGGTGGGCTCCGGTGTCTTAACTTGGACGGTCTCATTCAGGTCTGCCCAAAATCTGATGGCCTCCTTGAGCGCACTTTTGACGACATCGAGTTTTCGATAGCGAAGTGCGAGCTCGCGCGCCAAATTTTCATTCTCACATTGCCCGAGCAGAAAGGAGATTTCAAATTCTTCGCCGGCTTGTAGTTCGATGCTCGTCTGAAGAACCGCACAGGGATCCTGACCTGTTCCTCTTCTCTGTGAAAGACCCATGCGTTTTAATCCGACTGGATCTGCATAATTCCCATTGCGGCCAATAAATTCTTTACGGCTGCAGGTGAATGTTCGACGAACCTCACTGAGGTCAGCAAAAGAAACCTGGCTGGAAAATTCGTTGTCATGGGGGTTTTTGGCGAAAATTGCTCCACTGTCTTTGTCTACATCACAGATTAAATAGGGTGACGTTTTTTCTTTGCGAGTTCCCAATACCCATTCAGTGTAACTGATGATCGAAAGCTTTCGTTTCCGAGAAGTTTGATTCCTAATTTTCAGCAGAGAGATCTTCACAGGGTCTTCCATAGGAACAAAAAGTTTTAAGGAATGTTCAATCCCATGGCCAACGTGTTCAAAAAAAGTATAACCTTGTCCGTGTCTAATCGTGTAGGCGTTTTGACTCCTTATGGGCAATGGTGTCGGCGTCCAAATTTCTCCTGTTTCATCATCTCTGAGATAAATGATTTCACCAGAGGGGTCACTGACCGGATCATTTGACCACGGAGTCAAACGATTGGACTGACTGTTCAATGACCATGTAAAACCAGAACCAGACTCACTCACTTGAAAACCAAATCCATGTCGATTTCCAATGACATTGATCCAGGGTGCCGGCGTCCATTGATTCCCGTTCAGAAGAATAACATATTCCCTGCCATCATCAGAGAAGCCCCCGACACCATTGAAATATTTAAGAGGCAAATTTGGCGCCCTAATGGGGGTTTCGATTTTATGAATTTTGGGAAATGAAGCCAATCCTGGATACTTTTCCTCGATGGCTCGTCGATTCACCTGTTCATTCAGGGGCTCGCTGGCTGTGAGTGAAACACGCGCGACAGACTGAATATGCGCGATGTCTTTGTCGGGCGTTATCTCTCGTCTTAAAATAAATATTCCACCATTTTTATTGAGCCAACTTTGACTTCCAGTTGCCCGAATTTGCTGCAGAAGTTCCGCCTGTAAATCTTGATGATAGGAGGCCTCGTGGTCATTGATGATAACAAAGTCATAGGACAGACCCTTGAATCTCAAATACTCATGACACCTCAATAGCTTCCGGATAACTGCGATATCTTTTTGATCAGAAATTCGCACGACAACAATTGGCAAATCTCCGCCAATGCCACTGGGCCAAAGGCTAGACTGTCGATTCGTGTTGGCGGCC
>PEZR01000141.1 GCA_002773975.1 Bdellovibrio sp. CG10_big_fil_rev_8_21_14_0_10_47_8 | reverse complement strand
TGCCGGACTGTCAGATCACTGACCGCGCCCATCAGTTTCAACGTGATCGGTGAAACTTGCAGAAGATCTTCTTTGGCTTGATTCGCATAACTGACAACAGCGCCCTTAAACACATCGGAAACGCCGGCATGACTGGCCAAAGTGGCTGACAAAAGGCCCCCCGTACAACTTTCAGCGAATCCCACTGTCTGTTGACGTGTCCTTAGCTTTTTGATCAACAAGTCCAAGGCCTGGTGGTCGGTCATTGAATTTGCACTCCTAGCCAGCTCGTTTTTGTATAAACGATCTGAAGTAGAACATTTGCAATCAAACCCGCCGCAACGTCATCTAAGACAACGCCCAGCCCCCCCTGAACTCTCTTATCTAAATATCCTATGGGAAAGGGCTTCCAGATGTCCAGCACTCGAAAAAGAAGAAATCCAAAAATGACGGACTGCCATGTGATGGGAAGCCACGTCATTGTGATCAGAAGCCCCACAACTTCATCAATCACAATCTCACTGTGGTCATGGCCTCCTTTTGAATTTTCATAGGCCTGAGCCGCCAAAATCGACAACGGCAAAAGAATCATAATGAATCCCATCATATAGAAAGGACCTGCCCAATTTAAAAGCATTGCGAGGGGCACCGCTGCCAAAGATCCCATCGTTCCAGGAGCCCGCGGAAACAGGCCCACACCAAAGAAAACAGCCAGTTTTTTCAAGAAATTTTGCATAGGGCTCAGAGACTCGCTCAAATAAAAATAAGTGTCAAAATCCTCATTATTGATGCGGGACAGTTAGGCTATAGTGCTCCCATGAG
Source organism: Bdellovibrio sp. CG10_big_fil_rev_8_21_14_0_10_47_8 (assembly GCA_002773975.1). Lineage (GTDB taxonomy): Bacteria > Bdellovibrionota > Bdellovibrionia > Bdellovibrionales > Bdellovibrionaceae > 21-14-0-10-47-8. The sequence continues at coordinate 10,215 of PEZR01000141.1, read as the reverse complement.
TAGCTCCAATTACTACCTTTTTGTTCCTGGTTACTATGGCTCAAGCCTCGTTGAAGCCAAATCGCAAAAAACTGTTTGGGGCAATCCCTGGGAAATTTTTCTCGGAAGAGCCACGCTGGCTTTGCCAACACCGGGATTCGAAAAGTTTCCTTGGCTGGATTTAAAAGCTCATCAAGTGATCGAAAGAGTGCGAGTGGTACAACCCTTTTTTACGGTCGAGGCCTACGGAAAAATCATGGACGTTCTGCGCGGCCTCGTCACTCGACCTTCGGAGCAAGTTTTTGCTTTGGCCTATGACTGGCGTCGAGATCCAATGCTGGCCGTGTCGGCTATCGATGAAAAAATTCGCCAGATTCAAGAGATGGATCCCAGTGCTAAGATCTCTTTGATTGGACACAGCTTCGGAGCTCTCATTTCTTCGTATTATCTGCGCTATGGACAGCAGATTTCGAAAAATCCGACCGAGACCTGGGAAGGACTTCAGAAACTGCAACAGGTTGTATTGGCGGCAGCTCCCTTTCGCGGAACATGGGCGCTTTTTCGCAACATGCGCAATGGCCTTCGTACTGGCATTAATCATCGGCTGCAGTCTTCCTTTGCTTTTTCGACCCTCGAATCCAGCTACTATCTTTTGCCGCCACCCGGAGAAGATTTCCTTTTGGATGAACAGCTTAAACCAAAGACCACCGACCTTCACAATCCGGAAAACTGGTGGACTCGTCATTGGGGTTTGTTTCAAGAGGGTTTACGCTACCGCGTGATCAATCCAAACCAAGTTAAAAATCATTTTTCAGAGCTGCTCTCAAAAGTTCAAGATTTTCACCAAGCTGTCCAGGCCCCCCTGAAAAATAAAAAACCGCCGATTCCCCTGCTCTATCTTCAAGGCATCGGAACAAAGACCTTGGCTCAAGGAGTCTGGACTCAAAATCAAGATGATCAGAATCTCTGTTTATTCTATCGAAAAGATTTTAAGCGATGGCTTCCCAACCAAAGCCATCAGGTGCTTCTGGGCGATGGAGATGGAACAATCACCACTCAGTCTTCGCGATTGCTTCCATCCTTAGAGGGTGCACAAACAGTCGTCCACCAGACAACCCAAGAGCACCTGCGTTTGTTGCAAAGCCCAGAGTCGCAGAAATTGATCCGTGATTTTCTGTCAAAATAGAAAGTCGTGAAAACTGAAATCTGCATGATATTGGTCATCATGAAGCCCAATTTGAATGACTCTCCCGGTCGACTTGGCCTATAAGATCTCTATGAAGTCAGCGACGTCCGCACGCAATAAAATGATGGATTACTTGGCCCGCCGGGAGCACACGGAAAAAGAGCTGAGAACGAAACTGTCCAAAGGTTTTCCGACCGATGAAGTTGAACAAGCCCTGGACTATGGCAAACAACAGGGCTGGATTGCCAATAGCTCGGACAGTGTTCGAGATTTGGCCGACAAAGTCGCCACTGAACTTCATCGAAAAAAAAAGGGAATTCTCTATATCAATCACTTTCTTGAAGAAAAGGGTCTTCCCCCGATTAAAAAAAATCACACTGAAGAGCTTGAAAAAGCTCAGGAGCTTATCGAGAATAAGTTTTCTGGCCAAAACTGGGAGGAACGCAAAGTGAAAGAAAAAGCGAGCCGCCTGTTGATTTCTCGTGGCTTTGACCATGAAACAGTTCGAAAGGTAGTTTATGATGGCATCGAAAACTGAATCTAAAAATCCCTCGAAACAAACTCAACTGAGCAGTTTAAAAATTCGCAACCAATTCATCGAATATTTTAAAAAGCACCAACACGCTGTTGTTGAGAGCTCTTCCTTGATCCCAGAAAACGATCCGACACTGCTTTTTACCAATGCAGGCATGAATCAGTTTAAAAATGTTTTTTTAGGTCTTGAACACCGAGACTATAAAAGAGCTGTCTCGTCCCAAAAATGCGTCCGAGCTGGTGGGAAACACAATGACTTGGAGAACGTTGGTTTCACAGCAAGACACCATACATTTTTTGAAATGCTCGGAAATTTTTCTTTTGGTGACTACTTTAAAAAAGAGGCCATTCATTTCGCCTGGGAATTTCTGACCAAAGAGCTCGACATTCCCAAAGAAAAACTTTATGTCACGGTTCATTTGTCCGACGATGAGGCCGCAGATATTTGGCATCAACAAGAGGGCGTTCCTCGCGACCGTATCTTTCGCTTTGACCAAGATAACTTCTGGCGAATGGGAGATACAGGTCCCTGTGGACCCTGCTCCGAAATTTTTTATGATCACGGACCTCATGCTGGAAAAGAATCTGATCCTTTTAAAGGTATTGCCGCCGGAGAGGACCGTTTTGTAGAAATCTGGAACTTGGTCTTCATGCAGTACTTTGAAAGCGCTCCTGGAAAAATGACCCCCTTGCCAAAGCCCTCTGTGGACACAGGCTCAGGACTCGAACGGGTCACCGCCGCCCTGCAGGGAAAACTGAACAACTATGACACTGATCTGTTCTGGCCCATGATTGTTCGCGCGGCAGAAATCTCAAAAAAGACGAATCTTCTGGCCGAGATTGAAAAACTTAATCAAGAAGGCATCCATAGCAAGATCTCGTCGGAGGTACGAAAACAAATTGCGGCCTTAAGAGTCGTTGCAGACCACGTTCGTTCGTCTTCATTTCTTATTGCTGATGGCGCCCTGCCATCCAACGAAGGCCGTGGATATGTGCTTCGTCGAATCTTAAGAAGAGCTATTCGTTTTAGCCAGATGTTGGCCGACGGCACACCCTTTCTTCCCGAGATCTGCGAAGTTTTGATTCAAGAGATGTCGGGCGTTTATCCGGAACTCAAACAGAGAAAAGACCTGATCATGGCGACCTTGAAGGATGAACAAGATCGTTTTATTTCAACACTGACCACCGGAACTTCCATTTTGAATCAAGAGCTCGCCCGTTTAAAATCCAATCATCAGAAGAAAGTTCCCGGCGAACTGGTCTTTAAACTGTATGATACTTATGGGTTTCCAGCAGATTTGACCAGCTTGATGGCCGAGGAACAAGGATTCAGTGTTGATGCAAAATCTTTTGACCAACAGGTCGACGCTGCTCGGGAAAAGGCCAAAGCTAGCTGGAAAGGAAAATCTCTTTCTACCAATCAGACTCATCTGATTCAGTTGGCACAAGAGATCAACGACATTCACGGAGCAACTGCTTTTACTTTTTATGCCAGCGACCCCAATGATCGCATTGCTGCCAACGCCAAAGTTCTCGTTTTGTCAGATGGAGAAAAAGAAGTGTCAGAGCTTAAAGCAGGTGACACCGGAATATTGGTCGTCAATCGCACTCCTTTTTATGCAGAATCTGGTGGTCAAGCCGGCGACAAAGGCATATTCACTGGAAACAAGATCGAGGGCCAAGTCCTGGATTGCACCAAATTGAACAATGTTTTTTTTCACCAGGTTCACGTGAACTCTGGAACGTTGACCACGAATTCCGAGATCAAACTCATTGTAACAGCAAAAGATCGGGACAATACGGCCGCCAATCATTCAGCCACCCATCTGCTCCACTCCGCTTTGCGAGAAGTCCTGGGAACACATGTTAGCCAAGCCGGCCAAATGGTCGATGCCGGTCGAATCCGTTTTGATTTCACCCACAATAAAGCCATCACTTCGGATGAGCTTAAACAAATTGAAGGAATGGTGAACAACGAGATCTCTGGAGCCCACGAAGTTCAAACAAAAATTATGAAACATCAAGAGGCTCTCGACGAGGGAGCCATGGCTCTTTTTGGGGAAAAGTATGGGGATACCGTGCGCGTTTTGAAGATGGGCAGTTTTTCCACCGAGCTTTGCGGTGGAACCCATGTGAACAATACCGCTCAGATTCGTCTTTTTAAAATTGTATCAGAATCCGGAGTCAGCGCCGGAGTTCGCCGTATTGAGGCCTTATCCGGCGACGTGGCCATTCAATATGCTCTCACTCTCATTGACGAAAATATGGAAGCTCGCAGATTCGCGGGTCTGGAAATTGCTTGGGATAAAATTCTGCATCAACAGGCCGGATCGTTGCCCGAGTTTTTGGAAAAAAAGAAGTCTGAAATTAAAAATTTGGAAAGAGAAATTAAGAAAATTCAAGGCAGCTCTTTTGATGTCGATCAACATGCCAATGATGCCAAAGTATTTATCAGCAAATCAGGCCCAGCGAAATTCGCCATCGGCGAAGTTTCTGTCGAGGATCGAGGGGTCTTGGCACAAATGGCCGATCAGCTGAAAAATAAAATTAAAAATGGTGTGGTTGTTATAATTGGTCGAGGAGAAGGGACTCACCCACTCATCGTTTCTGTGACCAAAGAAGTCAGCACTCAATTTCAGGCGGGCCAAATTCTTAAAGAGATGGCTCAAATTATGGGTGGCAAAGGTGGAGGTCGTCCTGATTTCGCGCAAGGCGCCGTTCCATTGAGAGAAAAATGGCCAGAAGCTGTGGCCAAAGCAGAATCTCTTTTACAGATCGCAAAAAAATAAAATACTCCACTTCTGTGGATATCTTCACGGACAAATTTCCCCCAGTGGGCAAAGATACCCACCCGTTTCTCATTCAATCAGCCTCAGTTGATTCTGAAAGACTTTTTGGATGGGACAGTACTTTGCATAGTCTCCCGGGCAACATTAACCCTCTCCAAGGAGAACACTATGAAAACAACACTCGCAATTCTGTCTCTCTGCGCCTGCTTCGTGCTTGGCTCATTGGCTCACGCGCAAAGCAATGGTCAGAAATCAGGTCAATCCTCGCAAGTATTGACATTTGACGATTTGAAATCCGCCTGCGAAAACCCTGCCCGATTTCACAATCAAATTGCCCCATCGAATATTCAGATCTCTTGCCAAGATCTTCAATACAAATGGGTGCCAGACAATGAAGGCATCGTAAATATGCCAACTTCTCGTATGGTTACATCTGCCGTCTACTCTGACAAATACAGTTCAACTCCGATTTCAGCCCCCGTCATGACGGAGATCCAAAAAACTGGATGCCCTCAGTTTGTTGAAGTGGTTGAAAGTGTAGAAACAGTGCGAGCTGTTAGCTGCGATGAAATCACAGCCTACAAAGGAACATCGATTGATTTCTGTGCAGACACAGTCAATTCGCTTCGTGCTGCCAACTTCAATGCGGTCAACAGCAAACAAACCGGCCGAGTCATGAGCCTTTGTGGCTCTGCGATTGGCGATAAACGCGGTCAGCGCGGTCAAAACTAGATTCGAGACAAATCACGGAACCAGGCTCTCTCATTCAAAGATGGGAGAGCCTCATTGAAGGGAAGAAAAAATGTCTCTGTCTTTACGGGCCCAGCTGGGTCTATTTCTGTTTCTATTTGCCGCCTGCGCGAAAGATGACAACAGTCATTTTTCTCCAGAAAAACCAACACCCGAGGGATCTGCCCCTGCCATCCTTCGAGACTATGGGGATATTGTTCGAAACCAAGAGGACTTTAAATCTCTGGGCCTGCTGAATGATCCATCATTAACATCTGTCACCGCCGAATTTGGCCCCAGTGTTATTCAAACAACCGGTCTACCCTTTAAATCTTCTTTGGCCATGGCCTCTGTGAAACCTTGGTCATCGTGGTGGTATCCAAAAAAGGACCAAGATCTCTTTGCAGACACCGCCGGTGTAAGATCCGCGCCGCTGACAAAGTTTGATTATTTTCAACTGAGTCGAAATTCCCGATCTGGCTCGTCGGCCGAATACGAACGTAAGACCTATGACCCCAACGCAGCTAGATGGGAAGGACTCTGTGATGCTTGGGCTCTAGCCTCGATTGTTTTACCAGAACCCCAGAGACCTGTTAGAATCTATGTTGAAAGACCAATCGCGACGTGGCTGACCTTCAGTGTTGGCGATCTTAAAGCACTGTCTTTAAAAACATTCGAAGCCGTCCAAGAGTCCGATCTCAAATACTATGGGCAAAAATTCACCGGGGATTATAACGGTTGGATTTATCCTGATCTCTTTCCAGAACAATTTCATCGATTTCTGGAGGTCTATCTCTTTCAAAAGAAACAAGCATTTATCATGGATCATGATGCCGGAGTTGAGGTGTGGAATGTCCCTGTCTACAAAGCAAACTTCAATATCAGCTCCATTCCCGATGAGCCCAACTCGCTCTTTGTTCAAACTTGGCTGTATTCGGCAGAATCTGTTCAGGCCAATGACAAAAATTTTGTTGGAACTCGGGAGGCTGTCCGAGAGTACAACTATGTCTTGCAGGGTGTACGTGATTCCAACGGCAATCTCGTTATCAATGGCGGCTACTGGGTCAAGGGACCTACTGGTATCGACTCTCGAAAAGATCACCCCGACTATTTGATCGCAGTCCCCGATCCGAACAAACTGGTGCGACAAAGCTGGAACCCTCAGATTGATATTCAATTGGTCGACGAAATTTTATCTAAATCCTACTAACGAGGCAAAAAATGAAAGCATTCACTAAATTTTTTAAAATATTGATGTTTACTCTGGCGACTTCGTTTGTTGCCAGCGGATCTGCCAATGCGAATCCTCTGGAGCTCTTTCGCGCAATTGGAGCCAATGACAAACCAGAAATTTTAGAGCCCAAGGCAAACCTAGAGCAAAACATCTTTACCCTGAATCAAAGAGCCCCGCACGAGACCTCTTTGAATTTACAACCTTGGGCGGATGGCCGGTGGCCTCTGGAGCGAGGAATTCTGGGATTTCGTTATGCCGACCCTGGATTTACCAATCAAGTTTCCTGGGAAACGCGTTATAACTATGTGCTGAAAACCCCCGTTCAACAAATTCTCAACGAACCTGATCGCAGTCGACGAGCCGAGCTCATTGATCAACTGTCACCAGCCGAAAAATATGACCTGCTGGTCGGGGATTCCGAACAGACTCTCACCCGCGCCCAATGGGCCGAAGGAGAGTCCTACCAGAGATCGGGGAAACTCGCTCACTGGATGGGAATCTGCGAAGGTTCGGCGGCTGCGGGATCGACTTATCCCCAACCTAGAAAGTCCGTACTCATGTGGTCCCCCCAGGGTGACATGATCCAATTTCATATCTTGGATATCAAGGGACTGGCGGCTCTGCTGTGGTCGTCTTACAACGTCAAGATTCCAACTGCCGGCACAGTCTGCGACAATGCCAATCCAAAAAATTCAGATGGTGTGATCGTGGACGAAGATTGTTTCAATAACAATCCAGGCACTTGGCATATTGCTTTGACGAACTTCCTGGGGCTCCGACAACAAACAATTTTTATCAATCGGGTGACCAACCAAGAAGTATGGAATGTCCCCGTGCTCTCTTATAAGATAAGTTACTTTGACGTAAATACTAAAAAAAGAAAAAACAGTTTAGCAGAAGCTGTGATTCCCATCGGATCAGATCAACGAAAGATTTTTAATCACTTTCGTTCACCCCGCGCCACTCAACTGGTCGGCGTAAAAACAACGATCACTGTCGCTTCAGGCTCTACCACTCATCGTGATTCTTTGGTCAGTTCGTCTTTGGGAGGCTTTGACTATGAGTATGACTTAGAATTGGATGCCCAAGGACAAATCGTCGGCGGCGAATGGTTGGGCGCAAAACATCCTGATTTTATATGGGTAATTGATCCCCAGTTACGCCCTCTCTCTCAAGGAGATCGACTCTTGCAAAGCCAAAAATGGGATGGAAAGTCAGCATTCCCCGGCCAGTGGCTCGACTCGGTTCGAATGGCCTCACGCAATAACCAGCCACTTGAGATGATCGTCAGCAAGCTCATTGAAATGTCTCAATAATGATTAAGGACAGGCGTCGGTCACGGAACCATCTAAAAGATGATCGACGACGTTCTCGGTCCATCGACGCAGATCTTGTGCTTTAACTTCACAAAGATCGATGGGAGCGTCGCAACCGCTGGTCATTTCACCCAAACGAACTTCTTCTCCCGAATTGGTCAAAATCGCGTAGGGATAACGATAGTTCATCGTGCAGGCTAAATTTCCGGCGTCAGATGCTTTATACACAATCGGTTCACAGATTTCCGCACCAGCCAGGATCTGTTGGACCTCGGCTAACTGAGAGGACTTCAGGCAATAAGTATTCCCCGACACCTGACCGGCTTCCTCAAAGGCTTCCATGTGACCTGTTGAGAGATCAAGGTCCAAATACTGATAACGAGTGTAATCCCATAAAGACAAGATTGGATAGGGCTCTACTGAATACTTGTTGTACTGCTGTCCTTGAATGAGGTTGCCAGAGCTATCAATATTGGTCTGTCCCACCTTCGAGCAGTTCTGAAAGGAAACAATCAACATGAATACGCTACAAAGTACCAGATACTTTTTCACTCTTGCTCCCTTTCTTCGACTGACGCCATCAAGCAACCAGCTCCCCTCCTATCGGCTAGGAATGAGAAAAAATTGAGCCCTTTCCGACATAAGAAGAGGACTGTCTCAGTCTGAGACAAAGCTTATCCATTTCCGACTGACTGAGGATTCAACGAAGCTCTTCGCAGAAAAGGCTTCCCTCCCCGTCCCCTCCCCCAAAGCTGAGAAATTTTGGGCAAAAAAAAGCCCGGGAATAATCCCAGGCTTTTTCTGAAAACATTAATTTTCGGATGAAAATTATCGTTTTGAGTATTGACCTCTGCGACGAGCGCCACGAAGACCGTACTTTTTCCGTTCGACCATTCGAGGATCACGTGTCAGGTAACCAGCTTTTTTCAAAGGCGGTCGGAAGTCAGCGTTGAAAGCTGTCAAAGCTCGTGCAATCCCCAATCGAATCGCGCCAGTTTGACCGTTCTCGCCGCCACCACAAACAGTGATGACCACGTCAAATTTTCCATGCTGATCAACAACGTCAAATGGCTGTTGAATCACCATTTTGGACTGCATGCGTTTCAGATATTTATCAGCTTCAACTCCGTTGATTTCGATTTTGCCTTTTCCAGGCATCAAAAACACGCGAGCTGCGCTAGTTTTTCGTCTTCCAGTTGCGTAATAAACTTTCTCTGCTGCAGCCATTGTTATTCACCCTTTTTGGTAGACAGTTTATAGGGCTGAGCTTTTTGTTGAGCATGAGGATGCTCAGCGCCTGGATATGCTTTTAATTTGTTCAGTAAAGAATAGGAAAGTCTGTTTGTTGGCAGCATTCCACGAACAGCCTCTTGAATAACAAAAGCGGAATCCACTTGTTTCACTTGAGCTGCTGTTTTTTCTTTCAATGATCCAAAGAAACGAGAGTGGCGATAATATTTTTTATCGGTCCACTTTGTTCCGGTCATTTCAATTTTTTCTGCATTGATGACGATGACAAAGTCTCCGTTATCGACGTGAGGGGTAAATGTCGGTTTGTGTTTACCACGAAGAAGGTTTGCGATTTGAGTCGCAAGACGTCCCAATCGTTGCCCTTCGGCATCGACGATCCACCAGTTGCGGTCAGCTTCTTCAGGCTTTGCCATCCAAGTCTGTGATTTGTTCATTTTTTTCTCCATTTGCGCCCATCTTGTCAGTTGATAACGGGAACTGACTCGACCGACGAAATTATTGTTACCACTCTCACGATCTGATCTCAAAAAACACGAGCGATGTTCGATGATCCAACGGGGATAAGGTCTCCGTTCAGACGTGTGAAATGAACGAACTTTTTAAATTTGTCGGCACTGGTTGTCAAGTTCTGTTGGGTAATAGACCTTTTTTAAAAAAAGGCCCTGAGCCGGGGCCGTTGGGCCGGCTTTGCGACGGTCTAAGGCCGCCAGAATTTCTTGGATTTTATCCACGGGCTGCTCGCGCTGAAACAGGTTCACCTGGGTTCCTACGATATTGCGGACCATCTGCTTCAGAAAGCCACTGCCAGTGACCTCAAACTGAACCAGATTGCCCTTGGCGGGCTTCCAGTTCGCCTGGAAAATCTGGCGGACGGTATGAGTCACCGGACTGCCGACAGACTGAAAGCTCTTAAAGTCCTGATTTTTCTCGAGATATCGGCATTGCGCATTGAGATGATCCAGATCCAAGGGCTGACGAATCCACCAACTGTAACGGGCCAAAAGAGCACTGGGCCGGGGCGAATTCCAAACCCAATAACGATAGGTTTTGTGGGTCGCCGACAAAGTCGAATGAAACTCTTGGGGGGCCACCCAAGCCGATTTGATCACAATTGAGGGGGGAAGATGTCCCCTGCTTGCCCAACAAAGATCCACGGGCATGGGACGATCCGTGTCAAAGTGCGCAACCTGAGCCAAA
>PEZR01000105.1 GCA_002773975.1 Bdellovibrio sp. CG10_big_fil_rev_8_21_14_0_10_47_8 | reverse complement strand
TCCACACCACCAGCCAAGACCACACTCGCTTCTCCGTTCGTGATCATCTGTGCACCAGAGATCCATGACTGAAAACCACTCCCACAAAGTCGATTCACGATAAAAGCTCCGCGATCCATAGGAACACCAACCTTGAGCCCAATATGACGAGCCAAATAGGCAGCGTCTGGCCCACTCTGCACGACATTTCCAAAAATAGTATGGTCAATATGTTCGGGGGACAACCCCGCCTGCTCCAGGGTTGCTTTCGCGGAAATGACACCGAGGTCGGTGGCCGAGAGATCTTTCAGAGAACCACCAAAAGCTCCAAAAGGAGTTCTTTTGCCTGCAACAAAAACAATTTTTTCCATGATTTTATCCTTCGTATTTTGCCAACTTCGATTTTAAGATTCACTCAGTTAGCCGAGTTTTTTGTCTCGATAGATTATGTCGTCTTCACTCTCCCCGCAAGTCACAGGACAGTGATGAGACGAGTCATAGAGCTAGCACTCGAGTCTCTGAGACCGGTAAATCTCCTTGCCTCTCTGCCGAGGGAATTTTAGCCTCTATTCAGAAATAAAAAGGAGGTTCTATGAAGGTGCTGGTCATCGGCGAAGGCGGTCGCGAACATGCTCTGGTTCATGCCCTCTCCCAGTCTCCATCGGTCACCGAAGTCCATGCCATTCCCGGCAGTGATGGGATGAGCCGAGAAGCCATTTGCCACGCATTGGATTGGCGCCACTTTGATCCGCTCCTCTCTTTTTGTTTAAAGACTGAGATTGACTATGTTTTCATCGGTCCAGAATCTCCCTTGGTGGACGGTTTGGCAGATCGACTGAGAGACCGCGGAATTTTGGTCGTGGGCCCTTCAAAAGAGTCAGCACAACTTGAAGGATCAAAGATTTTTGCCAAAAAATTTATGCAGGAATCTGGCGTACCAACCGCACATTTTCAAATTGTCTCCAGTGTTGATCAAACCATGATGGCGGCCGGTGAGTTCACCCCCCCTTATGTGCTCAAGGCCGATGGGTTGGCCGGGGGCAAGGGTGTTTTCATCTGTGATACTCTGCCGGAACTCAAATCAGCTGCGCGGGAACTCTTTGAGGAAAAAATCTTGGGCGAGGCTGGATTGTCAGCATTGCTTGAACAATTCACTCCAGGGTGGGAGTTGAGCTTTTTGATATTAACCAATGGCCGCGAGTGGAGTGCATTGCCGATAGCCCAAGATCACAAACGCTTGATGGAAGACGACAAGGGACCAAACACGGGGGGCATGGGAACGGTCGCTCCTCTGACAATTTCATCGGCGCTGAGGACTCAAATCGAAAGCCAAGTCCTTCAACCCACCGTTGATCTGTTGGCCAAAAAAAATATGCTTTACCGAGGTGTTTTGTTTATCGGCCTGATGATTGGGAAAGAGGGTCCCTCGGTGCTGGAATTCAATTGCCGATTTGGCGATCCCGAAACTCAGACCATTTTGCCCTTGGTGGATGGTGACTTGGGCTTGATTTTCAAAAATCTAGCCCAGGGCAAAGTTACTTCTTTGGGACAAAAAAATCTGTTTGCCAGCTGTGTGGTTTTGGCGGCGCCAGGATATCCGATGAAGCCTGAAAAAAACCTTCCCATTGAAGGAGAAATTCATGCCTCTTCTGAGTTCAGCTACTTTCTGCATGCTGGAACAAAAAAGGACTCCCAAGATCATTGGCTGACTCGTGGTGGGCGAGTGCTCAATGCGATTGGATTGGGATCCAGCTTGAAAGAGTCTCTGCAGAATGCCTATTCACAGGCCGGCAAGGTGCGCTGGATGGGACTTCAAAAACGAATGGACATTGGTGTGCACTTTAAAAAGTCCAGCGCACACTGACCTGAGATAACCGATCATCAGCGCCAATCGTGTGGCTAAGAACCAGATCTTTGTTCTGGGCGACTTTCTCAGAGACTGAGAAGTCCAATTTGGATTCGGCGATTTTGTATTTCACGGCCGCGTGAGTAATGCCTGTGTATTCCACTTGTGCGGTTGATTGAAAGGCCTGAAAGTTGAAGTTCAATTTATGTTCGATCGAGCCTGGAGCCTGGCTGCCACCAACGACGACTTCCTGTTGCATCTTATTGGAGACATCGGTGGCTGTGCGGCCAATGGAACTTTGACGAAAACTGTCGGAATTGAACAAGCTGTTGAGTCCACGATCTGCCACCTGAGAAAAAACCTGAGATGAATTCTCTGACGGCTGCATGTTCTGAGGAATGACCTGAGAAACGTCGAAAGGTTTTTCACTGGCTCGGATCGCGTTGAAATCAGCGATCAATAGGGGCGATAGGGACTGACCATCATTGCCATAGAAAATTTTGGAGGGCTGAGACATCACGAGGGCCGCACGATTGATCGAGGCCGGGTGACGGGAGCCTAGCGCCAGCTGAGGGGCAATCACCAATACGGCAGCCAAAGCCACCTTCAGAACCGGTCGTATGGAGATCGGAAGTTTCTCATTTTGAGACATAAACCACCCTCTTTTCAATCAGTTAAGACTTCAAAAAGGAGGCCAAGCCCCAGATCCAACACCGTCGAGAAAAGTGAGATTTTTGCTCCCCACCCGTCAAAACCAAGACAGCTGACCACCAAGTATCCAATCAACGTTAAAAAGTGACTTCCCTTCTTTGGTAGCAATAACGCGTTATTTAGGTGATCTATTGAGCAATATGATGGGGCTAGAGATTTTTAGACCTGATAGTACCGAAAATAGGGCCCCTTATGACGCGGCTTTGCTACCAAAGAAGGGAAGTCACTTATTAACTATTCGTCGAGGATGTAGAGAGCGGGGTCTCGGGGGACACCGTTGACTCGGACTTCGTAGTGGACGTGAGGTCCTGTGGATCGGCCCGTGTTTCCAATCGAGGCGATGACGTCCCAACGAGAAACCTTTTGGCCCACTTGAACGTAAATCTGGGAGTTGTGGCCAAACCTGGTGGTTACTCCGTAACCGTGATCAATGGTGATCATTTTTCCATAGCCCTCATCATAGCCCGCAAATGTCACGATCCCATCAGCCGGAGCGTAGACCGGAGAACCTGGCGCCGCCGCGATATCAAGCCCCGCGTGCAAAGCCGCGCGACCCGTAAATGGAGAAACTCGGTAACCGAATCGAGACGTGAACCAGCCCTTAGCCGGTCGAATGTTCGGAGTGGAATTCAACAAAGACTGTCTTTCGCTCAAAGATTCCCACAAATCCAAAACACTTTGCTCCCGCAACTGAGATTCCTTGATCGTCTTATCAATGCGCACTGCCAACGAAGCATAATCACGATGGTCCTCAACAGCCAAATCTCCCTGACTCTCGTTGACCGGCTTCTTTTCCATAAACTCTTGATCTTGCTTTTCCAACTCTGTCGCATCACTGCGTTCTGACATCGGTTGATCAAACTCCTCCACCTGCTGGTTCGCCGGTGGCGTCGCCCCCATCGCCAACTTCATGGAGCGATCCTCGCCGTCCACATTGGTGATCAACTTTAATTTAGTAGTGAAAGTTTTAACCCGTTCAAGGCTCGTCTCTAAGGCCTGAAGTTTCCCCTCGACCACCTGAAACTGCTTGGTCAACTGAGCATTCTCCGCCAACAAACGTTTATTTTCCGACGTCTGAGCCAACAAGCCCATGTAATCAACCAAGGCTGCGGTGAAAGATAAAATCAATACACCCAATACCAATCCAATGGCCTTGAGCCAACTGGCCGGCAAAACAATTTTCCGAGTCTGACCCGAATCATTGGTGACAACGAAAAGGGTCACTTTTTTCTGATCAGCTCTCTGATCAATTGGCATTTTTTCCACGAATTTTTATTTTAGGACGATCACTGCCCAGAGCGGAAGAATAAAACACCGCGCTTAACGCTGAGCATTTATCTGTCGATGTTGCTCACGCCAACTGCACCAAGAGCACCGTGACGTTATCATCACCACCATTGGATAGAGCTCGCTCAATGCAGATGTCCGTCACTCGCTCTGCCGGCGTTCGGTTCAAGATCTCGGTAATCATCACATCGGGAACCAAACCAGACAGTCCATCCGAACAAAGTAAAAAATGATCTCCCGACTGGGCCTGCCGTTCGAGGATATCCACCGCAACTTCCTTCTCATAACCCACACTTCGAGTAATCACATTGCGGCTGGTGAAGTTCCGAGCCTGCTCGTCATTAATAATACCCGCACGCAGCTGCTCGTTCATCAGCGAATGATCCTCGGTCATCTGCCAAAGATAGGGCTTCCGGTACAGATAAGCCCGCGAGTCCCCAGCATTGGCGATAAACATCGAGTGCCCATCAAAGTAGCACAGGACCATGGTCGTGCCCATGCCCGCTAAACCTGGATCTTTGGCGGCCTCGGAAAAAATCGTCAAGCTCGCCTCGGCATAAGATTTGGTCAAAAGCTCGCGCGGAGAACGAATAGATTTTTGATTTTTTTTGAAAAAATCTTCGACACTTTTGACGGCAAGACTCGAGGCCACTTCGCCTCCGGAATGACCGCCCATTCCATCAGCAACAATAAACAAACCCAACTCGCGATTAAGAAGAAAAGAGTCTTGATTTGATTCACGCCGTAAGCCCTTGTCGGAGCCACACCACACATTTAATTGCATCTCTCCCATGGTAAAAAAGGCCCTCCGCCCGGCCAATCAAAAACTAACGGATACGGACGAGATCTAGACCTCGTTTTTCCGCCCCAAACCTACATGCGAACTGCCTTTTGTCCGATAGGTCCTGTGAGGGCACTCATGAAAATGACCTTGCGTCGGTATCTCACACTCTCATTAATTTTCCACGGACTGTTCTTACTGATCACGTTCGTCATTCCTCAGTGGAAACCAGCCGAGCACGAGGTCGTCGAGCTCACCGTGTTGAGCGACGAACCAAGCCCCCAAGCAAAAACAAATCCTGAAAAATTGAAACAGGTCGTCGATCAAGACGAAAAAGCCGTCAACGACGAGATCCCCGATACCACAAAATTTTTGAGTCAGCACAACCAAGTGGTTAAAAAACAAACCGTTGCCAATCAGTTGGGCCAATTCCAAAATCGCCGCCAAGTTGGCCCTCAGGGATCTGGCGGAAAACCAAAACTCAAAGTCACCGACCTCACGCCTAAAATGAATTTCGAAAAAATTGTTCGCGATCACGAACAAAAAGAAATGCAGATCGAAAAATCATTGGACCAAGAAGCCATGGCCGTCGCGCACAAAAAACGAAGTTCTGCTGAAAGCGCCAGCAATCCTCAAAAGGGAAATGGTGGAGTTGAATCCAGTCAGACCACAGATTATTTAAAAGACGTTGAAAAAGGCAGTGAAACTCTGCTCTCTTCTCGTGAGTTTGTTTACCACACTTTTTACTCTCGCATTCGTCGCCAATTGAATCAATTTTGGATTGGAAAGGTTCGCGACAAATTGGCCAAGATCGTCAAAGAGGGCCGAAGCATCGCATCTACCGAGGACCATGTGACCAAACTGCTAATCACCTTGGATCGCAAAGGTCTCTTAATGAAGGTGCAAGTCGTCAGCGATTCCGGTGTCAGAGATCTGGATGACGCCGCCATCGAGGCCTTTAAAGAGGCCGCGCCCTTCCCCAATCCACCCAACGGCATTGTTGATCCTGATGGCACAATCAAGATCCGTTGGGACTTTGTCCTGGAGGCCTAAAACGCTCCGCATCTCTTTTGCTTGAGAGCGAAAACGATGCTAGTTTCCCCGGACTTAGAGCTTCTACTTTAATTTTTATTTTAGAACTGAATAAAGAATTTGAACAGAAAAAGGACCCACCGCCATGGCAAAAAATGATGCAAAAAAATCCGGCGCCAAAACAATTGATTTGAAACAGCTCGAATCTCAACGGGACATTCTAAACTCTGTTGCCCGACGAGCCCATTACCTCGCCACCCAAATGATCTATCAGGCCAATCATCGTGACGACAAAGAAAAGGGCGATCCCAAAATTGGCGGCCATATGTCTGCCTCTGCCAGCGCTCTGCACATCATGGGCGCACTTCATTTGGTGGTTAAAACTGGTTTTGATTTTGTTGCCAACAAACCTCATGCCTCTCCCACTGACCACTCTTACAATTATCTGATGGATCTTTTTCTCAAGGCAGACTTGAGCAAATTGTCTCTCGAAGATGCCAACACCGCAATGATGGGACTTCGAAAATTTTCCGAAAATGGCGAGCCCGTATTTCAATCCTATCACTCGGCCTATGACTGTGATCACCACAATTTTTTCCCGTCGGGAACCGTTGGAATTCCACCGGTTAAAGCTGGTTATCTGGCCTTGGCCTACAGATTCGCCAAAGACCATGGTTATGAAACTCCGGAGGCTCACTTTTGGGCAGTTTGTGGAGATTCCGAATTTCGCGAAGGTTCAATGTACGAAGCGATTCCTGATTTCGCCGAGCGCGAGATCGGCAATTTAACTTGGATTGTGGATTATAACCGACAATCTTTGGATGGTCATCGTATCACCAACAAACAAATCATGAACGGAACCGATGCTGTTCGCATGGACCGAATGATGCGAGCCAATGGCTGGGATGTCATTCAAGTTCAACACGGGCACAAACGACTGGATCTGTTTGCACGTCCCGGCGGAGAGGCCTTTAAAAATTTCCTGGAAAATGAGCTGGAAGACTTCGAATTTCAATCCCTATTGCTCGTCAAAGACATGAAAGCCTTGAAAGACGGCCTAGCCAAAGAGCACCCGTCATTGAAGAAATTCCTGACTGGCGTTTCCGATGAAGAACTTTACCAGGCTCTTCGTGACCTTGGCGGTCATGACATCATCGCAATGGCGGAAGCCATGATTGAGAGCAAAAAGAATCCCAGAAAACCGACCCTCATTGTGGCCCACACGCTGAAAGGTTGGCACCTTAAAATGGCCGCCGCTCCTGGAAACCATTCTGCGCTGGTCAACGAAGAGGAGCTCAACGAACTTAAAAAAGAACAAGGCATCAAAGGGGACGCCCTCTTTGAACGTTTTTCTGAAAAAAGCAAAGAAGGGGAATTCCTCCGAAAACGTGGTGAGCAACTTTATTCCGATATTAAATCCCAGCACGAATTGAAAACTCGCAATCAGGAACTTTTTTTAAATAAACTGACGACTCAAGGTGAGCTGCCTCCCTCTCTTGAAGTTTCCATTAAAATGGCCAGCTATCCCCACACACAGTGGATGCTTGGTCAATTGACGGCGAAACTCACTCGAATTGCGAATACTTCTTTGAACGAAAAAGACCTCACCAAGGGTCAAAAGTCTTTGGCTGCCAACGAGTTGGTTTGGAAAACTCCTGCAGAACTTTTGGTTTCCATGGCACCAGATGTTGGGACCTCAACCAATCTGAACCCCGCGATGGACGGAAAAATTTTTGGAGCCCCTGTTGTTCATGACTTTGAACAAGAACTTGGCGTGAAGGACAATAAACTTCCCGATTTGGTTCCTGGCGAAGACATCTCGGATCGTTATATCCGTTTTGAAATCGCCGAGGGCAACGTCATGTCCTGCATGGGAGCCTTCGGAAAAATTCGAGATTATTTAGGGATCCCCCTGATGCCACTGATGACGGTCTATGACTTTTTTATTAAACGTGCACTGGATCAGTACTTCTATAATTTGTATTGGAAGAGCTCTTTCATTTTGGTCGGCACACCCTCGGGTGTGACCTTATCCCCCGAAGGAGCACAGCATGGTTGGAAGTCTGATATTCAAATTCCAAACCAAATTACGTGGGAGCCCTTTTATTGCCAAGAGTTGGATTGGATTTTGTGTGATAGCATCCGCCGCCATGTCATGAATGACAACGAGGGTCGTTCGGGCGTACTTATTCGTGGTGTAACCCGAGGGATTGAACAAAAAGAACTGATTCCATTTCTGAGCCGCCAAGCTCGATTCAAACAAGATCCATCTGCTCTCTTGCATCGAACTGAATACCCGATGAATGGAGCCCAAGACGAAGCGCAAGTCCCGAGCATCGATGAAGCGACAATGCTTGAAAAAATGCGCCATGATGTTTTGGCCGGCGGCTATTACCTGATCGATTATCGGGGTTATGCTGGATACGAACCTGGCGACAATGTTGTTCATATTTTTTCAATGGGTTCAATGACGACCGAGGCAATCAAAGCCTCAGAAGCATTGTTGACCAAAGGCGTTTACGCCAACGTGATCGTTGTGACCTCTCCGGATCTTCTTTGCGGAATTCATGGTCATGAAAATGATTACCAATATTTACGCGAAGGTCTTGGCATCAACGGAAATCTGTGGATTCATCCCACCGAGCATCTCAATGGCCACGAGTTGGTCACTGTTGCCGGTCGACGGGTTCCGATTGTTTCCGTTCACGACGGCGAGGCAGGGCTTCTCGATAATTTGGGTTCGATTGTTGGCACTCGCCACGAATGTTTAGCTGTACGTAAACATTCAAAATGTGGCCGCCCCAAAGACATCTATGAATATCATGGAATTGATTGGCAATCAGTCATCGAAGCTTGTGGAAAAGTTCTGGCCGAGACAGCTCTGGAAGAGGTCAAAGTCAGCCAAGTTGTGCTCGGAGATTCACAGGTGAGCCAGGCCACTCCTGCAAAGTGGAGCGACCTGTGGCCAACTCGTCCGCAAAGTCGGCACTAGCATCCGCCGACTTTAGAAAATCGCTTTGGTCTGTTTACGACTCGAGCGAATGACTTGGTCGCCCAACTTCATGGTCTCAGCAAAATAGACTTCGGTGCCACCACATCGTGCGTCTTCAATAACGGGAACGTCTTCAGACAAAATAGTTGTCCGAATGACTTTGCCCGGGCCCATTTCTTGGTTGTTGCAGTAGATAATCCCATTTGATTCTTCGATCACTTTGAGGGCAGAAATCTCAACCAACTTATCCGTCTTATCCGTGGGAAAAGGCCTCTTCGAGATTCGAAATGTTCCCATCTGGTACTTGGTGGTGGACGTTTGAGTACGCAGACTGCACCGAGGTGCCTGTCGCTCCTGCTCCGCCAGTCTTTGCAAGCAAGAAAGTCCAACAGCTGTGACGGCTTCTTCCGGCTTCGACATCTGACTGGCGTCCCCTACACAACTGAGGACCTTTTGCCCACTTCGAGCAACGTTGGATACCTGCCCAAAAATCAACTGATCCTGTGTTTCACAAGTCTCAGTGAAAGCTTGAGGTCGACTCAAAATTTCTCCGCCACACTCGGCAATGCTCGAAGAAATCACGGTCTTCCGATTAACAGAGGTCACAACTCTTTGATTTCTATCAAAGAGTTCATTCACACGAATGACTGAGGTGTTTTCAATAGATACCAGATGAGAAACCTGATCATTTTTAGTGATTTCGTTGGCCTTCGTCACTCCGACACGAATGCGAATTGAATCGATGGAGCCCTCCAAAGGACTGCACTTTCCATGTCGACCCCCTCGGCGGCCACCAGGTCTAGCATTGTTGGAACTTGAGTCATAGGTATCAAGAACTGATTGTGTACTCAAAAAATCTCTTGTTTCACTGACATCTTGAACCGATCGTAATTCAATCGGTGGGGTCTCGGCAGGATGGCTGTCGTCACTTTTTTTAGAACAAGCGACACTCACGACCAGGGACCCAGCTATCATCATCCACTGAGAGTATTTAAACAATTTTTTGCTCTGAAAACCCACCATACGCCCACCTGACTTGAGAAACCCACATGTGGGCATCTCGGAAAAGAATGGAACAGAGTGGAAAGACAGAGGACCAAGGGCAGAGGGGGGGGAGAATCCTGCCCCGGTCCCGCCTTTCACTCGTTCGAAGGTCAATATAAGGGATCAGGGGGATTCGCAAAACTGTTAG
Organism: Bdellovibrio sp. CG10_big_fil_rev_8_21_14_0_10_47_8; assembly: GCA_002773975.1. Classification (GTDB taxonomy): domain Bacteria; phylum Bdellovibrionota; class Bdellovibrionia; order Bdellovibrionales; family Bdellovibrionaceae; genus 21-14-0-10-47-8. The sequence continues at coordinate 1,205 of PEZR01000105.1, read as the reverse complement.
AATTTTAGACAGTGGATCTTACAAAGACTTCCTGTGAGAAGCCCTAGAACAGCTTCACGGCCACAAAGAGACCCTCGCCGGTGGGCAAAATCGAACTCAGGTATTTTTGGGGATCGGCCAATCGACGGTTGAATTCACGCATGACCTCGATCTGTTTTTTTGAAAACTGAGCTTTGTTCCCAGTGAAAACACTGCCGCCCAAAAACACATTGTCCGCGATAATCAAAGCCCCTTTTTCAAGATTCTGTTCTGCCCAATCTAAATAGGCCCCATAAGCCGACTTGTTGCCATCGATAAAAAGACCATCAAAAGGTCCCTGAGCATTCAAGGTCTTCAGCGTCTCTTGCGCATCACCTCGAATCAATTCAACCTGCTTTTCGCCATCCTTGTATTGCGCCAAGATATCCGATGCGATCTGTGCGTGCTTGGGGTCTTTCTCCAAGGTCCAAAGTTTTCCACCATTCTGCAAACCCTGCAAAATCCACAGAGCTGAAGCCCCGGTCAAAGTTCCAATCTCGACAAACTTGCGGCATCCATGGGAGCGAACCAGTGTCGCCACCAATCTTGCCTCTTGAGCGCCTAGGCTAATCCCCGCTTTGCCAACTTCGGTGGATGCCGCCCTGGCTTGATCCAGCAAACGATGCATCTCGGTTGGGAACAATTGTTGAAGGTAACTTTCCTGAGGGGTTAGGTCGCTTGAAACTTCTCTCATAGCTGTCCTTCTCCCACACAGGTCCGGAAGCGTCAAAAGGTTCTAACTTTTCTTGAACCACATGGCGGTTACCACTAAATTGAACCCAGCATGTTGAAAGTCAACCACCTCAAGACCCAGTTTAAGACCGAAGACGGCACCCTTCTCGCCGTGGATGATGTGAGCTTTCATGTCCAATCAGGACGAACTCTTGGAATCGTTGGTGAATCTGGTTGCGGAAAATCAGTCACCTCTCTGTCGATCATGCGTCTGATTTTGAAGCCCGGTGAAATTGTGGGGGGCGAGATTCTTTTTTCAGGCCAGGATTTGTTAAAAATGAGTGACGCAGAAATTCGCAGTATCCGTGGCAACAAAATCGCCATGATTTTTCAAGAACCCATGAGCTCTTTAAATCCTGTTTTTACCTGCGGAGAACAGATTGAAGAGGTCATTCGTCTTCATCAAAAAAATCTCAGCACAACTGAAATCAAAAATGCCACCCTTGAAATGTTAA
>PEZR01000068.1:7174-11006 GCA_002773975.1 Bdellovibrio sp. CG10_big_fil_rev_8_21_14_0_10_47_8 | reverse complement strand
TTCAGCTACCTCCAGAGGCGCGCATATGGCAGGTCAACATTGATAAGCTGAGGCCCAGCGCGTTTCAGCCGAGAATTTATTTTGAAAAAGCAAAACTGGAAGAACTAGCTGTATCAATTAAACAAAATGGAATTATTCAACCCATCGTTGGTCGAAAAACAGGTTCTGGAGCCATTGAAATCATCGCGGGAGAGCGGCGTTGGCGAGCGGCTCAGCTGGCCGGGCTTCATGAGGTGCCGGTTATTCTCAAGAACATGCAAGACCAGGCCACCCTGGAGATGGCAATTATTGAGAATATTCAGCGCGAAGACCTCAATCCTGTTGAAGAAGCCGAAGCTTATCAAAGGTTGTCTCAAGAGTTTCAAATGACCCAGCAACAAATTGCCGAAAAGGTTGGGAAAGACCGGGCAACGGTTGCCAATATCATGCGGCTTCTGGGTCTTCCAGACCTAATCAGACAGATGATTCTTAAATCTGAAATATCTTCTGGTCACGCTAAGGTGTTGTTATCAATAGCAGATCAAAAAACTCAGATTGATCTGGCTAAAAAGATCGTTCGACAGAAGATGAGTGTTCGTCAGTTAGAAAAAATGGCCGCAGCAGCGGTCAGTGGTGGACATAAAGAGGACGAAAATGTGGTTGCGCCTGAATCTAATGTCACACAGAGGCTCATCAGTGGACTCGCTGAAGAGCTACAAAAAATCATGGGAACGAAAGTTTCGATCGACTACCACCAGTCAAAAGGTAAAATAGCTGTTCATTTCTATTCTGATGAAGAACTCACTCAAATCGTAGACCGATTGAAAGATGGATATGGAAAGCGCTGAGATATTTCAAGAACATGCCCTGGGTCACGTCACAGCTATTTTGGATCATGGGGCTAGCTTCGAAGGAAAGTTGACCTTTGAAGGAACAGTTCACATCGGCGGTGAGTTCAAGGGCGAGATCATGACTCGTGACGTTCTCGTCGTGAATGAAGGAGCCTTCGTTCAGGCCCAAATTGAAGCCGATACCATCATTATCAGTGGCTCCGTTGAAGGGAATCTTTTTGCTCGGCGCAGGGTCATCATGCATCCTCCCGCAATTTTTAAAGGCACCGTGACAACGCCGAGTCTCCGTATCGATGAGGGAGTTGTCTTTGAGGGCGCCTCATATATGCCCAAAACTTGAGCGATTTAAAGCCCTTGACCGTTTCTGAAGGTCAATGTTAATTCCTGCAAACCCTTGTTAAAAAGAGAATCCGAGCGTTGAGATTTCCTGAAGACCAATGCTCGAGAATTTATAGTGAAAGTGGGAAGGCGCACATGACGATTTTACATCAGCTTGGTTTGAACCAGTCCTTCTTTTTCCAATTTATTATCTTTGCAATTGCCTACCTGGTTTTATCTCAAATTGTTTTTGCTCCATACACAAAGGCCTTTACTCAACGGGAAGAAAAAACCAAGGGCGGAGAAGAGTTGGCCGGCGAATATAAACACAAAGCTGACGAGCTAAAGGCTCAGTATGAAAATCGAGCCCGCCAAGTTTCCGGCCAAGTGAAAACAATTTTCGATGAGTATCGATCTGAAGCAAATAAAGAGTGTGAACAGATTGTTAGTCAGGCCCGCTCGGAGTCTCAGAAAATTATCGAAGCTGCTCGCCAAAAAGTACACATTGAGTTGAGCGAAGCAGAGAAAAAAATGAAATCTGAGATACCCTTGGTGGCCCAAGAAATCACTCAGCGCTTATTGGTAAAATAGGAGAATTTTTCGTGAGAAGTCTTATTTTAATTGGGACCCTGATGCTCCCGATACTTGTGATGGCAAATGAAGGCGGAGCCTCTGGTCACGCTGAGGGGATTCCCCTGAAGTTGATTGGTTACCAAACCGTGAATGTTGTCATTATGTTCGCGGGTCTTATCTACTTTCTAAAGGATGGCCTGAAAAAGTATTTCATCGACAAACGTGCAAGCTTTCTGTTGGCCGCCGAAAAATCAGAAGCAGCTCGCCGCGAGGCCGAGCAAGAGCATCTGCAAATTCAAGTGAAGTTGTCAAAACTGGAGAGCACGGCCGATGAAAGCGTGGCGAGAGCTAAGGCCGAAGCTGCAGATCTCAGAAAGCAGATGCTTGTGGAAGCCGAAGCTATTTCTAAAAGAATTAAAATTGAGGCTGATTTGGCCGCTAAAATGGAAATACAGAGAGCGAAAATCACCCTTCGCAAAGAACTTGTTCAAGAAGCAATTGGCGCTGCGCGGACACAGCTGGACACCAAGGTGACAGCGGAAGACCACCAGCGACTTCAGTCTAATTTCATTAACAATATTCAGGCGGTGCAACGATGATTAACGAAGTTGCTCGTCGCTATGCCCGCGCCCTTTATGAGCTGGCTAAAACCAGTAAAAATTCTGAGCGTGTTTTTTCGGAGCTGCGAACGCTGAAAGAAGTATTTGCCAGCAATGAAACTATTTCTGAATTTATTCTTTCTCCAGTAATTCCTCCTGATCAGAAAATAGCGGCCCTGAAGGGCGCTCTTGAAGGAAAACTTTGTCCGGAGCTGACTCAAACCTTGTTGTTATTGGCTGAAAAAAACAGACTCCCCATTTTTATGGACATGGCTGATGCCTTTGAGGCGATCAGTGATGAGGATCACGGAGTCACTCGTGGAACGGTCCGATCGGCAAAACCACTGAGTCCCGAAGTGCGTAAAGATATTGAAGACAAGGTTACCCAAGTTATTAAAAAGAAAGTCATCTTGAACTTTTCTGAAGATGCAAAATTATTGGGTGGAATGGTTGCGCAAGTTGGCGGCTGGACATTCGATGACAGTTTAGAAACACACCTCACTAGAATGAGTGAAGAATTAAACAGGAGAACACACTAATCATGGAAACTATTCGTGCGGACGAAATCAGTCGAGTTCTGAAGGAACAAATCAGTCAGTATAGTAAAAAAATTGAAGTCAGCGAAACCGGCAGTGTTCTTTCTGTGGGTGACGGCGTGGCGCGAATCTACGGCCTAGAAAACGTCATGGCTGGTGAACTCGTCGAGTTCCCCGGCGAAATCTATGGAATGGTTTTGAATCTTGAAGATTCTTTTGTCGGAGTCGTTATTTTTGGTGAAGATCGATTTATCAAAGAAGGCGACACAGTAAAACGAACGAAGAAGATCGTTCAAGTACCTGTTGGAGAAGCTTTGCTCGGTCGCGTGGTAAATGCCCTTGGACAGCCTATTGATGGAAATGGTCCGATCCAAACGCCACACAGCCGTATTGTCGAGGTAAAGGCGCCTGGTATCGTTTACCGAAAATCAGTTCATGAGCCCATGCAAACGGGAATTAAAGCCATTGATTCTATGATTCCAATTGGTCGCGGTCAGCGGGAATTGATCATCGGAGATCGTCAAACAGGGAAAACCACCATTGCGATTGATACAATCATCAATCAAAAAGGTCAGGGCGTTCATTGCTTCTATGTAGCCTGCGGTCAAAAACAATCCACAGTTGCCGCCGTCGTAGAAAAATTGCGTCAAGCCGGAGCCATGGAATATACGACAGTAATTTTGGCCTCGGCTGCCGACCCTGCTCCATTGCAATTCTTGTCTGTATACTCTGGAACAGCGATGGCGGAATATTTCAGAGATACTGGTCGACATGCACTGATTATCTATGATGATTTAACAAAACAGGCACAGGCCTATCGTCAGATGTCCTTGCTCTTGCGTCGACCTCCTGGTCGTGAGGCCTATCCTGGAGACGTATTTTATCTACACTCTCGTTTGCTCGAGCGCGCCTCCAAGTTGTCTGATGATAAAGGTGGCGGAAGCTTGACCGCTCTGCCGATTATCGAAACTCAGGC